>CAKTLD010000175.1 GCA_934572445.1 uncultured Oscillospiraceae bacterium | reverse complement strand
CCCACGCTCGCGCTGGAGGACGGCGCGGTCTGGGATAAGGCCACCAGCGCCAACTTCATGGATACCCTGGTCGCTATCTTCCCGAGCAATATGTGGAAGTCCTTTACCGACGCGGACATGCTGCAGGTCATCGTCATTGCGCTGATGTTCGGCGGCGGCATCCTTGCCGCGGGCGAAAAGGGCAAGCTTGCCAAGGATCTGGTCTCCACGCTCTATGCCGTCATTGAGCGCGTGATGGCCTTCATCATCTCCCTGAGCCCCATCGGCGTGTTCACGATGATGGCCTGGGTCGTTGCCACGCAGGGCCCTGAGATCCTGACCTCGCTCGGCATCGTGCTCGGCTGCGCCTACCTCGGCTATATTGTCCACGCGATCGTTTGCTACTCCTTCTCGGCCAAGGTGTTTGCGGGTATCAGCCCCTTTACCTTCTTCAAGAAGGCTTCCCCCGCGATGATTTTCGCATTTACCTCCACCTCCTCCGCCGCTACGATCCCCCTGAGCAAGGAGTGCGCAGATGAGCTGGGCGCAGAGAATGATGTGTCCTCTTTCGTTATCCCCCTCGGCGCGACGATCAACATGGACGGTACCGCCATCTACCAGTGCGTTGCCACCATCTTCCTCGCCACCTGCTGCGGCATGACGCTGACCGCCGGTCAGATGGTTACCATCGTCGTCACCGCAACGCTTGCCTCCATCGGCACGGCCGGTACGCCGGGCGCGGGCATGATCATGCTTGCCATGGTGCTCGAGGCGATGAACATTCCCGTCGATATGATCATGATCATCTACGGCATCGACCGTCTCTTCGACATGGGCCGTACCTGCCTCAACATTACGGGCGACATCTCCTGCGCCTGCTGCGTGACCAAGTGGGAGAGCAGGAAGGTCAAGGCCGCCAAGTAATTTTCTGTCCCGCGATCAAAATGCCGCCTCGGTTCGGGGCGGCATTTTTTGCCCGAGCAAAGCGGATTGGGATTGCATTTTAACGCGCCGGGGCATACAATGATGATGCTTTTCCAATACGGAAGGCGCGGGGGGAAAAACGATGACGACAGATCGGAAACGGGGATATCTCTATATCCTGCTTGCGGCGATGCTCTATTCCACGACGGAGGTCGCGCTCAAGGCGCTCGGCGGCGCGTTCGCGCCCATGCAGGTGACGGTGGAGCGCGTACTGCTCGGCGCGGCTGCGCTGATGCCCTTTGCACTGAACGACCTCAAAAAGCGGGATATCCAGCTTACAAAGGCGGACTGGGGCTATTTTGCGCTTCTCGGCTTTCTCACGGTGACGCTGCACATGTCGCTTTTGCAGATGGCGGTGCTGCACATGGACGCCTCGGCCACGTCGGTCATCTACTCGGGAAATCCTGTGTTCGCGGTGGCGCTGGCGCACTTCATTCTGCATGAGCCGCTCAAAAAGAATCATCTGCTGGCCATCGGTGTGGAGGTCATCGGCATTCTCCTGATCCTCAATCCCGCGCACCTTGAGATCAGCCTGCGCGGCTTTTTGGAGATCATCACCGCCACGCTGCTGTTTGCCACCTACGGCACGCTCTGCAAGCTGCGCCTGCC
>CAKTLD010000174.1 GCA_934572445.1 uncultured Oscillospiraceae bacterium | reverse complement strand
CTGATCGGCCGCCGCGGCGAAACGCTCGACGCCATCCAGCAGCTGACGAACTACAGCATCAACCGCGGCAGCGAGAAGAACCGCGCCCGCGTGCAGGTCGATGCGGAGAATTACCGCGAAAAGCGCGAGCAGAGCCTCGAGCGTTTGGCGGAAAAGGTCGCCGGCAAGGTGACGAAGTACCGCCGCAATGTGACGCTCGAGCCGATGAACGCCTATGAGCGCCATGTCATCCATACCGCGCTTCAGGATACGCCGGGCGTGACCACGTTCTCCATCGGCACCGAGCCGAACCGCCGCGTCGTCGTTTCCTACGACCGTACAAAGGCGTAAGGACCCTGCATCCCGTGGAAAAAGAAGTTCCCTGCGCCGCGCGGGGGACGCGAAATAAGGAGGGCCATTCTCTCTCATGAGAGAATGGCCCTCCTTTACTGCACGTCTTTCCATAAGGGAGATAAATCTCCAAAAAACACTTGTACGATTTTTGAAAGCGTGGTAAAATACTACCTTACAGAAAAAATAGAAAAGCGCCGGTTTTCCGGCCATACACCGCACGAAAGGGAGAGGTTTTCCATGGCAGTCCACGAAGGGCATCGCGCACGCAAAAAAGAGCAGTTCCGTACTTACGGACTGGATGCGTTTGCCGATCATGAGGTGCTTGAGCTGCTGCTGTACTACGCCGTGCCGCGTCAGGACACCAACCCCATCGCGCACCGGCTGATGGAAAAGTTCGGCTCGCTGGACGCGGTCTTTGCCGCCGACCGCGCAGCACTGGAAAGCGTGGAGGGCATGGGCGAGAATGCCGCCACGCTCATCTCACTTTTTTATCCCCTCTGCCGCCGTGTGCGCGCGTCCTCCGGTGCACACGAGACCGTGCTGAGCGACACCGAGCAGGCGGGCCGCTATTTTCTTGAGCTGTTTTTCGGCGAGCGGGAGGAAAAGCTGTACGAAGCGTGCCTCGACGCGAAGGGCCGGCTGCTGTCCTGCCAGCTGATCTCTGCCGGCAGCACCGACAGCGTACAGCTCAGCATCCGCAGGATCGTGGAAAACGCGCTCAAATGCGGCGCGAGCAGCGTGCTGCTCTCTCACAATCATCCCAGCGGCGTGGCGCTGCCCTCGCCGGACGACAATGCGGCCACGCTGTCGGTCTTCGACGCGTTGCGCACCGTGGGCGTTGAGCTCGCCGACCACATCATCGTTGCGGACGACGACTTCGTCTCGCTGCGGCACAATGGACTTCTGCCCGAAAGAAAGGGAAACGGATATGGAATTTAAGCTGCACGCGCCCTTCAAGCCCACGGGCGACCAGCCCGAAGCCATCGAAAAGCTGGCGCAGGGCGTAAAGATGGGCCTTGATGAGCAGGTCTTGCTCGGCGTCACGGGCTCGGGCAAGACGTTCACAATGGCGAGCGTCATCGAAAAGGTCCAGCGCCCGACGCTCGTGCTGGCGCACAACAAGACCCTCGCCGCGCAGCTGTGCGCGGAGTTCAAGGAGTTTTTCCCCGAGAACGCGGTCGAGTATTTCGTCTCCTACTATGATTATTACCAGCCCGAGGCCTATATCCCCCACACCGACACCTATATCGCCAAGGACGCCTCGACGAACGAGGAGATCGACCGCCTGCGGCTTTCGGCCACCTGCGC
>CAKTLD010000173.1 GCA_934572445.1 uncultured Oscillospiraceae bacterium | reverse complement strand
CCTGCTTCTGCTCCGGCGTATCCGTCAGCATGGCGCGGATCTCGGCATTGGTATAGTCGCTGCCGCCGAGTGCGCGGGCAGGCACCCAGTACACGCCCTGAGCGACCTCCGTGCAGAAGGAGGCATCATAACGCAGCGTTTCAAGGTCGCGGCCCTGCTCACTGATACCGGCGCTTCCGTCCTTCTCCGGCTCGCGGCTGAGCGGTTTGGGGAAAAAGAGTTCCGTCGTCTTCCCGTCCTCGCCCACGAAAGTGAAGGTATAGCTCATAAAGTCGAAGTTATTGACCACGGGATGGCCGTCGCGCCACAGATAGAACTCGTCCGGTGCCAGCTTCAGCGGGCCGTCCGCATCGCCGAGGAAGTTCTGAACGAGCGCATCGCCAGTCAGACTGACCTGATCGATGAGCCTGCCGTTCGCGCCGCCCTGCCGCTTGCAGATGGTGAGCCTCTGCAGCGTGAGCGTGGTACTGCCGCTGTTTTTCAGCTGGAAGGCAAACCGCCAGGAATAGCCGCCGTCCTCATCCCTGATGGGATGGACGAGCTGCGTCTCGCTGTCCGGCTCCGTCTCCGGCCGGACCGGCTCCGCGGCGCTGCTGAGGACCTTTTCCCGCAGCGTAGTGTCCGAACCGGCGAGCTTCGCCTCCAGCGCAGCGGCGGAGATCAGCGCAACATCCGCGCGCAGGAACTGCGCGGTGCCGGCACGGTATCTGCCGTCGGTGATGCCGAGGCTGTCGGAAAGCTCCCATGCGGTGTCCCACTGGAAGTCCGTACCGCTCCGGTAGCCCAGCGCACGCAGGACGAATGTGATGTACT
Organism: uncultured Oscillospiraceae bacterium; assembly: GCA_934572445.1. Taxonomy (GTDB): domain Bacteria; phylum Bacillota; class Clostridia; order Oscillospirales; family Oscillospiraceae; genus Hominicoprocola. Next base: position 834 of record CAKTLD010000173.1, on the reverse strand, counting down.
GCGCGGCTGTGACAGCACTGTCGCCGTCAAAAGCAGAAGCGCTGACGCCGGTGGTCAGCCTGTTGGCGTAGGCGTAGCCGACGTAGGGCGCAGCCCACGCGGCCACATCGGTGAAGGGAATCGCCCAGCTGCCGCTTTTTGCCTCGCTCTCCTTGCCCAGCAGGCGGACGAGCATGGTAACAGCTTCCTGCCGGGTAGGAACATCGTCCAGCGCGTAGTCGGGGCTGCCGGACGAGTCCGTACCCTTGCCCTGAAAGAGCCCGAGCTCATACAGCATATCGGCGGCGTGCTCAGCCTCCTGATCCGCAGCGGAACAGCCAAGCGAGAGCGGCAGGATCAGCGCGATTGCGAGAAAAAAGGATGCGATACGTTTCATACAGTTACCTCGATCAAGCGATTTTGCTTTATTCTACCACGCCGCACGCCGCCGCGCAAGGCGGTGCGATGCTTTTTGCAGGGGCCTGCGGTCAAAAAAGAAAACCATCGCACCTGACGGTACAACGGTTTTCTTGGTGGGGGAAGGTGGATTCGAACCACCGAAGTCACTGACAACAGATTTACAGTCTGCCCCCTTTGGCCACTCGGGAATTCCCCCATATAAAGTTTTGCTTTCTTTGTCGGTGGAGCTGGTAGACGGATTCGAACCCCCGACCTGCTGATTACAAATCAGCTGCTCTACCAGCTGAGCTATACCAGCATCTCAGCAACGAGTTGTATATTAACAGATGAATCGCGCTTTGTCAAGCCGAAGTTTTGAAAAAAGACCTGCTAAGAAAAGTCAAGTAGAAATTTCAAGGTAATGCGGTGTGCAAAAAAGCCGCACCAAACCAAGCC
>CAKTLD010000172.1 GCA_934572445.1 uncultured Oscillospiraceae bacterium | reverse complement strand
TAACCGCCGGCAGGAGCCTTGGAGTCGAGCGTGAACTTCTTGTCAGCCGCGGGATTGAAGCGGAACAGGTTCCAGTAGCCGCACTCGACAGCCTTCTTCATTTCCTTCTGGCAGTTCATCATGCCGCCCTTGATGGAATGCATCTCGCAGGGGCTGTAGCCGATGATGAGGGACGGACCGTGATAGGCCTCGGCCTCGGTGATGGCCTTGAGGGTCTGCGCGGGGTTGGCGCCCATAGCGACCTGCGCGACGTAAACATAGCCATACTGCATCGCGATTTCGGACAGGCTCTTCTTCTTGGTCTCCTTACCGGCAGCCGCGAACTGAGCGACCTGACCGATGTTGGAAGCCTTGGAAGCCTGACCGCCGGTGTTGGAGTAGACCTCGGTATCGAAGACGAAGATGTTGACATCCTTGTTCTGGGCGATGACGTGATCGAGACCGCCGTAGCCGATATCGTAGGCCCAGCCGTCGCCGCCGAAGATCCACACGGACTTCTTGGCGAGGTAATCCTTCTTGTCGAGGATCTCGGCAACCAGCTTGCAGGCGTCGCAGTCGCAGAACTTCTCGCCCTTGGCCTTGAGCTCGGCAGCGTGCTCAGCGAACTGAGGAACAGCGGCAAGCTCGTCGACGGTGGCAATGTTCGCCTGCAGAGCCGCGACGTATTCCTTCGTGGCCTCGGCGTTGGCGTTGCCGTCGTCCTTGGTGTCGAGCCACTTCTGAGCGGCTTCCTTCAGCGCGGGCTGTGCCCACTCGATGGCAAGGAGCTGTTCGGTCTTGGCGATCAGATCCTCGCGGATCTTCTCCTGGCCGACATACATACCGAAGCCGTGCTCGGCGTTGTCCTCGAACAGGGAGTTGCACCACGCGGGGCCGTGGCCGTTCTTATCCGTGCAGTACGGGGAGGTAGCGCCGGGGCCGCCCCAGATGGACGAGCAGCCGGTGGCGTTGGAGATGTACATACGGTCGCCGAAGAGCTGGGTGACGAGACGGGCATAGCTGGTCTCGGCGCAGCCGGCGCAGGAGCCGGAGAACTCCAGCATGGGCTGCATGAACTGGCTGCCCTTGACGGTGAGGTCCTGCATGTCCTTCTTGGCGGAAACCTTGGAGACGCAGTAGTTGAACACATCCTGCTGTTCGAGCTCGCTCTCCTGGCCGACCATGGTCAGCGCACCGACCGGGCACTGGCCGATGCAGACGCCGCAGCCCATGCAGTCGAGCGGGGAGATCGCCATGGTGTACTTGTAGACGCCCTTGCCTTTGCCGGCCTTGATGTCAACGATTTTGGCGGCTGCGGGAGCGTTTTTGGCCTCTTCCTCAGTGAGTGCGAAGGGACGGATGGTGGCGTGCGGGCAGACATAAGCGCAGTTGTTGCACTGGATGCACTTGCTCTCATCCCATGCGGGGACAGAGACGGCGACGCCGCGCTTTTCGTAAGCGGCAGCGCCCAGCTCCCACTGGCCGTCCACATGCGGCATGAACGCGGAGACCGGCAGGCTGTCGCCGTCCATCCTGTCGATGGGATCGAGGATGTCCTTGACCTGCTTGACGAGCTCCGCCTTGCCCTCGTAGGAGACTGCCTCGTCGGCGTCAACGGCGTTGGCCCAGTCGGCGGGAACGTCGATCTTCTTGTAGGCGGTGGCGCCGAGGTCGATGGCCTTGTGGTTCAT
>CAKTLD010000171.1 GCA_934572445.1 uncultured Oscillospiraceae bacterium | reverse complement strand
GGATCCCTCGCGTATCGATAGCAGCTCTCCGCGTCGCTCTCGCACCACGGACGCAGGAGAAGGCGCGTCGTTTCAAACGTCATTCCTCCCAGTCCTCCTTCGGCTCGTGGTAGCCCTCGATATAGTCCTTGACCTGGCCGATGACGCGCGGCACGCAGGTGGCCACGATGTCGATGGTCTCGCCATATTCGACGGATTCGACCTTCGCCTCGCGGTAGAGCATATCGAGAAGGCCGCCCTTGTCGTAGGGCAGATGAATGGTCACGCGGCGCGTGCCCTTATCGAGCAGCTTGTCGATGCGCGCAAGCAGCTCATCGATCCCCTCGCCCGTCTTGGCGCTGATGTTGACACTGTCCTCCCCGTGCGGGCGGATATCGCCGAAATAGAGGTCAGACTTGTTGTAGACGCGCAGGCAGGGAATTTGCTGCGCGCCGAGCTCTTCGATCAGCTCGTCCACGATCTGCGCCTGCTCGAGCCAGTGCGGATCGGAAATGTCGATGACGTGCAGAAGAAGATCGGCGTATTCGAGCTCTTCAAGCGTTGCCTTGAACGCCTCGACGAGCTGGTGCGGGAGCTTTCGGATAAAGCCGACCGTGTCGGAAATGACGACGTCCAGCGTGTCGGACACCGTGAGAAGGCGCGTCGTCGTGTCCAGCGTGTCAAACAGGCGGTTATTCGCGGGAATGCCCGCGCCGGTCAGCGCGTTCAAAAGCGTCGACTTGCCCGCGTTCGTGTAGCCGACGATGGCGACGACGGGGATCTCATTCTTGCTGCGGCGGTCGCGCTGCGTCGCGCGCACGCGGCGCACCTCTTCAAGGTCCGCTTTCAGCTTGTCGATCTTGCGGTGAATATGGCGGCGGTCGGTCTCAAGCTGGGTTTCGCCCGGGCCCTTCGAACCGATGGGGCCCTTGCCCGACGTGCCCGCCTGACGCTCCAGATGCGTCCACATACCAATCAGGCGCGGCAGCAGGTACTGATACTGCGCGAGCTCGACCTGCAAGCGGCCCTCTTTCGTCTTCGCCCGCTGGGCGAAAATATCGAGGATCAGTCCGCTGCGGTCGAGCACCTGCACGCCGAATTCCTCGCTCAGAACGCGCATCTGCGAGGGCGAGAGGTCATTGTCGAAAATGACCATCGTCGCCTCCTGCGACTTGACGAACTCACGGATCTCATCCACCTTGCCCTCACCGATGAATGTGTGCGGGTTCGGCGACGGCAGCGTTTGTAAAACCACGCCGACGCTGACGCCACCCGCCGTTTCGACGAGCGCGCCGAGCTCTTCAAGGCTCTCCTCGTCCGCGTTTTCCTTTTTATCGAGCCGCGGCGACGAAAGGCCGACCAGAATCGCCCTGTCGCGCGGCGCGGTATTCTCTTTCAATTCTTCCATAGATCCTCCTTCCCGCGCTTTTACAAGCGCCGGTCAGTTCTTTTATATTATATGGTATTTTCTGCCAAAAGAAAAGGCTTGATCGCTTTTCATTGACATTTCCTGCCCTTCCATGCGAAAATAAGGCAGACGCAACCTCAGGTTGACAAAAAGAAACGCCCGGTTGGTGGCGTTTTGCCCCGTTTTCCTGCTATGCTTTTCCCGCAGGGGCGCAGTGCACGGCGTCGAACGCAGCAATATTTCCCCAAGGAGGAACCTTTCATGGAACTATATGAAAAGCTCTACGAGCTGCGCCGCGCGAGCGGCATGTCGCAG
>CAKTLD010000170.1 GCA_934572445.1 uncultured Oscillospiraceae bacterium | reverse complement strand
TGTAGCTTAGGCAAAGAGATGGAAAAAAGCCCAGCCGGATGCTGGGCTTCCAACCAAAACTTATTGTAATAGGAGGAAAATTATTGCAGGTCCAAAAAACAAGATGGTCCGCAGCGAGCAATGGACCGCCGCTGGCGGTCTGCACGCTCTGCGCGCAGGAGATCCGCGTCGGCGAAAGACTGTGGTACCGCAGCGGAAAAACGGTCTGCACGGACTGCTTCGCGCAGTTTGCGCGCGAGGAGTTCGAGCCATTTGCATACATACTGGGAGAGGAGAGGGCGGAATGACACTGTATCAGATGTCGTTTGTCTATCGGGAAGATGCGCTGCGCATCCGCATGCGCATCACGGCGCTGCGCGAGCAGGCCAGGGCGGCAGAGCCGGAAGAGAAGGAACGGCTCAAGCGCCGCATCGTGGAGCTCCAGACGCTCCAGCGTCAGGCGCGCGAGCTGGCGGAGCTGACGAGACATTATTATGAAAGGGGATATCACCGCAGTGAAAAGTACACCCTATAGTATCCGCAACAATGAATTTTACGGCGACATGGCGGCATGGATGGCCGCCCACGCCGAGGATAACGAGAACGACCTGCGGCGGTTGAAGCGTAATCTGCGCGTCGCGCGCGAAGAGGAGCTGACGGCACGTCAGCGCGAGCTGCTGCGCCTGCGCTATGACGAATCCATGAGCGTGACGGAGATTGCCGGCCTGCTGGGGGTGGACAAGTCGACGGTCTCGCGCACGATCTCGCGCGCGAAGCGAAGGCTTTACAAATGTCTGCGCTATGGGTTATAATAAAAAATACGATATATTAGATAAAATTTCGCTTGACGTTTTATGCGGAAAGCATACCATTCCGCCGGACTGAACTGAAAAGGGAGAAAAACGATGCTTCATAAAGCGATGCAGAACCGCTGGGCGCGCGTGGCGATCGCCGTGCTCGGCACGTTCCTTTACGCCGTGGGCGTAAACCTCTTCACCGTGCCGGCAGGCATTTACGCCGGCGGCGTAGTAGGCCTGAGCCAGGTGCTCCGCACGCTGCTGGCGCGCAGCTTCACGCTGCCGTCGGGCGTGGATATCGCAGGTATCCTGTATTTCCTGTTCAACGTGCCGGTGCTCATCATGGCCTGGCGCGAGCTGGGACGGGGCTTTCTGGTGCGGACGCTCCTGTGCGTAGGCGCATCTTCGCTGTTTCTGAGCCTTCTGCCCGCGCCCGCGGTGCCGATTCTGGACGACCCGCTGGCGGCCTGCGTGGTGGGTGGTATCCTGTGCGGCTTCGGTCTCGGCCTCACGCTGACCTGCGGCTGCTCGACCGGTGGGCTGGACGTGATTGGCCTGTGTCTGTCCAAGCGCGGCAGCAAATTCACCGTGGGCCGCTTCTCATTGAGCTTCAACGTGATGCTCTATGCCGCCTGCGCGTTTCTCTTTGATATTCGCACGGCCATCTATTCCGTGATCTACACAGTGTTCTGCGCGCTGTTCATCGACCGCGGCCATCAGCAGAACATCAGCGTGCAGGTGCTCATCTTCACCAAGGACGAGGACCCGCAGCTACCCGCCAACATCATGACGCGCCTGAGCCGCGGCGTGACCTACTGGGAGGGCAAGGGTGCCTACACCGGCAGCGACATCCGCGTGCTGTGCGTCTGTGTTTCCAAGTTCGAGGTCGCCGAGCTGCAGGAGACGGTGCGCGAGCTGGACCCCAACGCCTTCTTCATCGTACAGGAGGGCGTGCGCATCGGCGG
>CAKTLD010000169.1 GCA_934572445.1 uncultured Oscillospiraceae bacterium | reverse complement strand
GCGCCACGCGGGGATTGTTTTTCTTTCAGTTGTTGAATTCGTCGGGCAGGATGTACTTTGTCGTGCTCGTTGCGCAGCCGTTGCCGCGCTTGATGGTCATATAGATCGTCTTTTCGCCGCCCTCGAGCTGCACATAGCAGACGCCGTCCTCATCGAACTTGTCCGTGACGTCGAGCTTCTGGTCAAGGTAGTAGACCGTGACCGTGCCGTCCTCGCTCTCTTCGACCTCGGGCTGGTCGAGGTGCTCGAAGAGCTCCTTTTCCGTCAGCGGGCGCTCCGTACCGTCGTCTTCGATGGCGATACCACCGCCGCCCATTTCGTGCTCATCACCGTCTTTATCCGTATAGTTCAGCGTATAGTGGCCGGGGTCGACCGTGATGACCGCATCGGTCTGATCGCCCTTGAACCAGAGCTGCACCGTGCGCTGGATGCCACCGAGGTCCGAGGCATACGCAACGCTGCCGAGCGCCAGCACGAGGGCCGCGGCGAGGCCGAGGGTCACCGCGCGGCGCAGCGCGCGCTGTCCATGTTTCTGTTCCGTCATCTTCATTACCTCCGTCAAGGTGTCCGGGGAGGCGTGCAGCGGCGCGAACGCGCGTTGGAATTTCTCTTTCTCTGTCATTGCTTTACTCCTCCTCCAAAATCGTTCTGAGCTTTGCCCTTGCGCGAAAAAGTCTTGTGCTGACGGTCTTTTCCGGAATACCTAACATCGATGCGACCTCTGCTGTTGAGTATCCTTCGTAATAGAAGAGCAGCAGCGGCACGCGGTATTTTTTGTCGAGCACCATCACGGCTTTGAAGAGCTCGCCGTCCCGCGGCTGCTCGAAGGACAGCGTCTCGGCGTAGTCGTCGATGTCCTCGTGTCTGCGCCACGGCGAGCGGAAGAGCATCTTGCAGCGATTGACGGTGACGCGGATGAGCCAGTTTTTCAAGTGAGCGTCCGATTCGAACGCCTTATCCGTCTTGTACAGCTCTACCAATACGTCCTGCGTCACATCGTTGGCGTCGTCCGGGTTCTTGAGCCAGCCATAAGCCACGCGAAAGACCGTGTCCATGTACTTTTCTGCAGTTGAGGCAAATGCTTCGTTTGAAAACATATATGTTTTTCTCCTTCAGGCCTTACACCTTAACTGTGCTCCGAAGATCTAATTTCTTTCATTGTTCCTCAAAAATTTTGGAAAAAGGGACAGGCGGCAGGACTCAACTTTTTCCTGCATGGTCATATACTGATAAGGAACCGTAGCCTTGGGAGGAATGACGATGGACGCAAAAACCGTTGGGATCATTGAAAAATTCAAAAAAAACCGTGACCTTGCACAGAAGATCATGTCCGGCAGCGATGGCCAGCAGCTCATGCAGATGCTCACGGCAAACGACGGCGGCGCGGCATTACAGCAGGCCGCGCAGAAGGCGGAAAAGGGCGATACAAAGGAGCTTGCACAGCTCCTGAGCGGACTGATGCAGAGCCCTCAGGGCGCAGCGCTGATGCAGCGGCTGAACGAAACGGCGAAAAAATAATCGTACAGGAGGTCCGGCATGGCGGAGTGGGAGGAAAAACTGAATACCCTGCTCTCCGATCCGGACGCAATGGCACAGGTGATGCAGATGGCGCAGAGTCTGTCGCAGCAGATGGGCGCACCGAAAGAGGACGGCGGGACTCCACCGTCGGGCGGCAGCGCGCCGCCTCCCCCACCCGCGGGCGGCGCGGCAGGACCTGCGCCGTCCGCTCCCCCACCGCCACCACCGC
>CAKTLD010000168.1 GCA_934572445.1 uncultured Oscillospiraceae bacterium | reverse complement strand
AACACCTGCTCGGTCACGGCGGTGAGCGACAAAAAGTCGCGCCAGATGCTCCGTCAGGCGCAGCGCCGCAACCCGAGTGCGGTCATCGCCGCCTGCGGCTGCTACGCCCAGACGCATCCAGAGGACGTCAAAAAGCTCGGGCTCGACGTTATTGCCGGCACGAACGACCGCGCGAAGTTCATCGATCTTTTGGAGCGCGCGGCGCAGGACAAAACACCCATCGTCGACGTTGACGACGTGTGGGAGCGGCGTGATTTCGAGGTGCTGCCCGCGGGCGGCATGGTGAACCGCACGCGCGCGATGCTCAAGGTCGAGGACGGGTGTGTGAATTTCTGTACCTACTGCCTCATTCCCTACGCGCGCGGGCGCGTGCGCTCGCTGCCGATGGACGAGGCCGCAAAGCAGGTGAAAGCGCTGCGCGAGGAGGGCTATCGCGAGATCGTGGTCACGGGCATCGAAATTTCGTCCTACGGCTCGGACTTCAAGGACGGCACGTCTCTCATCGACCTTCTGGAGCTCATCGCGCGCGAGGGCGGCGATATGCGCATCCGCCTCGGCTCGCTCGAGCCGAGGACCATCACAGAGGAATTCTGCGAGCGGGCGTCAAAGCTTCCTTACCTCTGCCCGCATTTCCACCTCTCGATGCAGTCGGGCTGCGACGCGACCCTGAAACGCATGAACCGCAAGTACGATACGGCGCGCTATATGGAGTCCTGCGAGCTTCTGCGTCAGTATTTTGACGACCCCGCCATCACGACCGACCTTATCACGGGCTTTCCGGAGGAGACGGAGGAGGAGTTCGCGCAGACGCTCGACTTCATCGCGCGCGTCGGCTTTGCCGACATGCACGTCTTCCCTTATTCCATCCGCCCGGGCACAAAGGCCGCGGAGATGCGCCAGATCGACATGCCTGTGCGCGAGGAGCGCGCCGCGCGCGCCTCGGCTGTTGCGAAGACGATGCACGAAGCGTATCTTGCGCGCTGCGTGGGCAAGACCTTCCCCGTGCTCTTCGAGCGCGACCGGAAAGGCGGCAGCGCGGGCCATGCGCCGAACTATATGGAAGTGACCGTCGCACAGGAGGGGCTGCACAATCAGGTGAAAAACGTGAAGATCACGGCGGTCGACGGCGGCAGCCTTCGCGGCGAGCTGGAGGAATAATGCATGGCCAACCATTTTTACGCCTATATCTCCCGCATGCGCTGTGTCAAGCGCTGGGCGCTGATGCGCAACACCGAGGAGGAGAACATCCAGGAGCACAGCCATATGGTCGCGGTGCTCGCGCACGCACTTGCGCTGATCCGCACGCGCGTGTTCGGCCTGCCCGCGGACGCGAACGCCGTGGCGGTCGCCGCGCTCTACCACGACGCGACAGAGATATTGACCGGCGATATGCCGACGCCCATCAAGTATTATAACCCCGAGATCCGCGACGCCTACCGCAAGGTCGAGGCTGTGGCGAGCGATAAGCTGCTGTCCATGCTGCCGCAGGAACTGCGCGCGGACTATGAGCCCATCATCAAGATCGAGGACGAGACAACAAAGAAGCTCGTCAAGGCGGCAGACAAGCTGTCCGCCTACATCAAGTGTGTCGAAGAGCTCAAGGCGGGAAACATGGAGTTCAAAAAGGCTGCGGAGCAGACACGCCGCGCGCTGAATGAGATGCACATGCCTGAGCTCGACTATTTCATGGTCAACTGCATGGAGAGCTTCTCCATGACGCTCGATGAGTTGGAATAAGAAAGGCGCAATTTTGGGAACTTTTTTCGTAAGA
>CAKTLD010000167.1 GCA_934572445.1 uncultured Oscillospiraceae bacterium | reverse complement strand
CCGATGTACGACGCTCTCGGCGGCGTTGCCGCCATCGAGGAGGTGCGCTTTTCCGTGGCGCACAACCGCGGGTGCTTCGGCGGGTGCAACTTCTGTTCGCTGGCGTTCCATCAGGGACGCATGATCACCTCGCGCTCCATCGAATCCTGCGTGCGCGAGGTCGAGGGCTTTACCCGCGACCCGAAGTTCAAGGGCTACGTCCACGACGTCGGCGGCCCGAGCGCGAACTTCCGCCACCCCTCGTGCAAGGAGCAATTAAAGCGCGGCATGTGCCGCAACAAGAACTGCCTTGCGCCCTATCCCTGCAAGAATCTTGATCCCGATCATTCGGAGTATGTCGCCTTGCTGCGCAGGCTGCGCGCGATCCCCGGCGTAAAGAAGGTCTTTGTCCGCTCGGGCATCCGCTATGACTACCTGCTCGAAGACAAGGGCAGTCCCTTCCTCTCCGAGCTCGTCAAGTACCACATCTCCGGCCAGCTCAAGGTCGCGCCCGAGCACTGCGTGGCGGGCGTACTGGACTACATGGGCAAGCCCCACTTCGACGTGTTTGAAAAATTCTGGGACAAGTACCGCGCTGTGAACGAGAAAAACGGCCGTGAGCAGTACCTTGTGCCCTACCTCATGTCGTCGCATCCCGGCTGCACGCTCGAGGACGCGGTGCAGCTCGCGGAATTCCTGCACTCCACGGGCCACAAGCCCGAGCAGGTGCAGGACTTCTACCCCACGCCCGGCACGCTCTCGACCTGCATGTACTACACGGGCATCGACCCGCGCGACATGACGCCCGTCTTTGCCGAGACGACGCCGCACGGCAAGGAATTACAGCGCGCGCTGCTCCAGTGGTTCCGCCCCGACAAGAAAAAGCTCGTCATCGAGGCGCTCAAAAAGGCCGGACGTGAAGACCTCATCGGCTACGGGCCAAAGTGTCTCGTCCGCCCGTATGGCGATGACCGCGCACCGCGGCATGATGGCGGCAAAAAGCCTGCCGCACCGAAGGGCGGCAAGCCGTCCTCTGCGCAGAAAGGCGGCAGGCCAGCCATGGGCCCCGCCGGGCGCGGAAAGACTGCCGACAAGCCGAAACCCTTCAAGCGCAGGGCTGGCTGGGCGAAGCCCAAAAAGAAATAAAGGGTTTGCCCGCATGGAGAGACTGGATGGTTTCCCCAAAAACAGAAAAAAGAGCTCTCTCAAGCGAGAGAGCTCTTTTTTGATTTTCTTAGTACAGCTTGGCACCGGCGGGAATGTGGTCATCCACCATCAGCAGGTGGAGTTTCTCCTGCCCCTCCTCAGAGTGGACGGCGGAGATCAGCATACCGCAGGAGTCAATGCCCATCATCGCTCTGGGCGGCAGGTTGACGATGGCGATGGCGGTCTTGCCGACAAGCTCCTCGGGCTCGTAATACTCGTGGATGCCGGAGAGGATGATGCGATCCTCGCCCGTGCCGTCGTCGAGCACGAACTTCAGGAGCTTCTTGGACTTCTTCACGGCCTCGCACGCCTTGATCTTCACGGCGCGGAAGTCAGACTTAGAGAAGGTGTCAAAATCGACCTCGTCCTTGAACAGCGGCTCGATCTCGACCTTGGAGAAGTCGATGACCTCTTCCTTCTTCACTTCAGCGGGAGCGGCTTCCGCCTTGTCGGCCTTCTTGGGCATGTCCAGCGGCTTCATCGTCGGGAAGAGGATGACGTCGCGGATGGAGTCGGTACCGCAGAGCATCATCGCGCAGCGGTCGATGCCGAAGCCCAGGCCGCCCGTCGGGGGCAGGCCGTATTCGAGGGCCATGACGTAATCCTCGTCCATCATCTCGGCCTCGTCGTCGCCGTTGGCGCGCTTTTCGACCTGCGCCTTGAAGCG
>CAKTLD010000166.1 GCA_934572445.1 uncultured Oscillospiraceae bacterium | reverse complement strand
GATGACGAGGCGTTCCGCATCTGGCACGAGGAGATCGGCATCCCCGAGGACCGCATCTTCAAGTTCGGCAAGGAGGACAACTTCTGGGAGCATGGCTCCGGCCCGTGCGGTCCCTGCTCCGAAATTTACTATGACCGCGGCGAGAAGTACGGCTGCGGCAAGCCCGGCTGCACCGTCGGCTGCGAGTGCGACCGCTACATGGAGGTCTGGAACGTCGTCTTCTCCCAGTTCGACAACGACGGCCACGACCACTACACCGAGCTCAAGCAGAAGAACATCGATACCGGCATGGGCCTTGAGCGTCTGGCCGTCGTGTGCCAGGACGTCGACTCCCTCTTTGATGTTGACACCGTGATGAACATCACCAACAAGGTCACCGAGATCACCGGCGCAAGCTACGGCCAGAGCCGCGAGAAGGACGTTTCCCTGCGCGTCATCACCGACCATATCCGCTCTGCCTCCTTCATGATCTGCGACGGCGTGCTGCCCAGCAACGAGGGCCGCGGCTACGTGCTGCGCCGCCTGCTGAGAAGAGCCGCCCGCCACGGCAAGCTCCTTGGCGTCAACCGCCCGTTCCTCTATGAGGTCGTGGACACGGTCGTGCACGAGAACGAGGGCCACTATCCCGAGCTGCGTGAGCGTCAGGCCTATATCACCAAGGTCATCCGCACCGAGGAGGAGAACTTCGCCAAGACCATCGACGGCGGCATGAAGATCTTCACCGAGCTTCTGAACGCCCACAAGGAGAAGGGTGAGACCGTCTTCTCCGGCGCGGATGCGTTCAAGCTGTACGACACCTACGGTTTCCCCATCGACCTGACGATCGAGATGGTCGAGGACGAGGGCATGACCCTCGACCGCAAGGCCTTTGACCGCGAGATGCAGGAGCAGAAGACCCGCGCCCGCGAGGCGCGCAAGGCGCTCGGCGACCTCGGCTGGGCGGGCGTTGAGTTCGGCAAGGACATTCCGTCCACGGAGTTTGTCGGCTACGATCACGATTTCATCGATGACGCGAAGGTCGTCGCGCTGGTGGTCGAGGGCGAGCAGGCCGAGGCCATGATGAGCGGCGTGGAGGGCATCATCGTTCTCGATAAGACCCCGTTCTATGCCGAAATGGGCGGCCAGATCGGCGATACGGGCGTCATCCGCTGCGGCGAGGCCGTGTTCGAGGTCACGGACGTTCAGAAGAACAAGGGCGGTAAGTTCATGCACACCGGTAAGGTCATCCACGGCAGCTTCCAGATCGGCGACACGGTGGAGGCGTCCATCAACGCGGAGCGCCGCATGGCGATCCGCCGCAGCCACACGGCCACGCATCTGCTCGACGCCGCGCTCAAGGCGGTGCTCGGCGACCATGTGCATCAGGCAGGTTCGCTGGTCGAGCCCGACCGTCTGCGCTTCGACTTCACGCACTTTGAGTCCATCACGCCCGAGCAGCTGCTCGCGGTCGACACGTTTGTGAACGACGCGATCCTGCGCGGCATTCCCGTCGTGACCGAGGTGCTGCCCATCGAGGAAGCGAAGAAGAAGGGCGCCATCGCGATGTTCGGCGAGAAGTACGGTGATGTCGTCCGCGTCGTCGAAATGGGCGATGTGTCCATGGAGTTCTGCGGCGGCACGCACCTTAACAACACCGCTAAGGTCGGCCTCTTCCGCATCAAGAGTGAGGGCAGCGTTGCCTCCGGCGTGCGCCGTATCGAGGCCATCACCGGCAAGCAGACGCTTGAAGAGCTCAGAAGCGGGCAGGAGAAACTCATCCGCGCGGCGCAGCTCCTCAAGACCACGTCGAACGAGCTGGAGAGCCGCATCGGCGGTATGCTCAGCGAGATGAAGGAGATCAGAAGCCAGCTTGAAAAGTTCAAGGAGCAGGCTTCCCT
>CAKTLD010000165.1 GCA_934572445.1 uncultured Oscillospiraceae bacterium | reverse complement strand
GCGAAATCCGGCGTGGGGCGACCGGGATTTCCTTGCAGAATAGCAAGCAAATCCGGTGAGTACCCACACCGGAGCTTGCCATTCCGGCAAGCAATGCACGGCGGTACCCACTTCTCATTACCTGCCAACTGCGAAACGCACTTGGCAAGCAATGCTCGTGTTTATACACCCGTGCAATCTTGTTGGGGAAATGCCCCAAACCCCTGAACGATTTCAGAGAAATCGGCTGCGCTCCTGCGGAGCTGAACATCACTCAATCTTGAAAAGTGAGTCAAGGATTTTTCGGTTCACGGAGTTTAGCCGAGTCCGGTTTTTCCTTATATCCGTCGATCGCCATTTTGCGAAGGTAAGCGCTCATATTCTTTATACCAAGCTGCGCCATCCTCGCCTTTATCAAACCGAGTTCGTTTTCATCTACGAAGAATTTTACCTGTATCGGTCGTTTGCGATTTCTGTTATCTGGCATTTATCTGTTCCTCTCGCTTTTCTTCTTCCACGCAAGCCAGTCCTTATCAAGCACGTTGGAGAGTGGCTTGGTCATGATCGTATCGCACGGGAAGCCCTCACTTTCGCCGCAAAAGTTCAGTTCCTTTTCTTTCACGCAATCACGGGTAAAGCAATCTCCCGTAGTATGCTCCTCCTCGCAACCGAAGCAACCGCCTTTTATGTATGCAGGGCAAGCACCGCAGTAAAAGCCGCATTTGCCCGGTAATTTCTCGTCCGTTATTTCAATGCCTCACCATGGATGCAAACTCTGCCCCCATCTGGACATTTTGCATCAAACTGAAAATCTCGGCTGCATCCATAATCCAAGGCAGCGCCATTTTGCAATGCAAACACATAAGGATAAATGACATTCCACAACTCATGGCACAGCGGTGGGCAGAGGTCTTCCACAATAAATTCTTCTCCTGTTTTGAAATATCCGCTACGACAGTTGCTTTCTGTAATTGTAAGTCTTACTTTCATAATTGCTTTCCCATCTCAATTCTAACTTCGTGGCGTTCCTGATCAGTATTAGTATAGGCGTAGAGATCAGAACCGATAGTATCAAACCCATTCTTCCGATAAAATGCAATGGCATTTTCGTTGCAAGTCTGTGTTTCCAATACTACCATTCTTGCGCCACCTTCTTTTGCTTCTTTCAGAACGGTATTCATCAGCGCAGTGCCAATGTCGCTATGCCGACGAGTATTAACTTTCGTGGTTAATCCAATGGCTCATACTCAGTAACCGCTTTGAGATATGCCTCTGGGGCGCCACTCAAAACAAGGTCGGCATACGCAATCGGGTCATTGCAGATAAGATAATCAAGCTCTGACCGCTGATACATATTGCCAGCGACTTCGTTTTCCACAGTGGTGCAGTCAATGGCAATCATACTGCCATCGCTGAATTCCAGCCCCATACAACCGCTATCCATATTGAACGCACAAGACAATAATTTCTTCATCTGCCTTACCTCTGTTCACATTCAATGGGTGTACACACACTATAGCACGAGGATTCGGCGTTTTTCAATAGGTCCACCGAGATTTACCGCACTAAAGTGCAACTTCTCTATGAACCGAGGGCGATATGGCGATTTTGGCGAAGTTCAGCGCACTCTGCATCGAAACGTGCAGCTATCGACTTGACGGTTTAGTGGGATCGCTTGCGGAATTGTAAAGATTTACACGCCATAGCGAGGAACATTCACTATGGCGTGATTCGCTGTTTTATAGGGTTTTATCACGAAAACGGCAACTATTTTACTCGTTTCACTAATTCACGCCGCACAAGGCATAAAAACAAGGCTTTTTGCTCCAAAACAAACAACGGCATCCAGCCGAAGCTGAATGCCGTATGTTCGCTTGTTTTCCAACCCTGTCAGACAGATGCTGTAATTCGTAATTTTTGATGGATCACTGCCTTACGGGCCCCCGTCTAAGCGTCCCTCTTTGTTTCAGTTCAATGTAACGACGTTGTT
>CAKTLD010000164.1 GCA_934572445.1 uncultured Oscillospiraceae bacterium | reverse complement strand
TTTTCGTCGCGCGTGAGCTCGTAGCCCATCTCGCGCAGCATGCCCATGAGCACCTCGCCGTCGGCCACGTTCTGCTGACAGCCGAACGTGTCGACCAGCGCGAGCGGCGTGCGGGTGCGGCGGTCGTTCATCTCGCGCATCTTGCGCGTAAATTCCTTCTGACGCGCGAGCTCCTGCTCGCTGACGATGACTTCTTTGCGTTCCAAGGGAAAATCCCTCCCAAATCCGGATAATTCAGCACTATAGTATATCATGTTTTTTAAGCTGTGGCAAGGGTGCGGGCGGCTTTCCTCAGCCGAAAAAATCACAGGGGATGACTTCCGCGCACGGCTGTGGTATGCTGGGGAAAATACCGGTCTTACGGAGGTCCTTCATGGCGGCGTTTCATCAAAAGTTTCTGCGCAAAAATATTGACTTATCACCCCTCAGCGTTGCGCGCAACGAGGACAATTCCCCCTATTTCTGCACGCCCAGGGGCGCTTCTATCTTCGGCTGGGCGGGCGTGGACGGCATCCACTTCTGCTTTGTCCGCGGTTTTGGCGAGACGGTCTTCGCCGTGAGCCCGATGAACGGCGGCAAGGACTGCGTGCACGTCATCGCGCGCAATTTCAGCGATTTTCTGCGCCTTCTGCTCGCGACCGGCGACAGCGCGGCGCTTGAGCAGGCGTGGCAGTGGGACGAATCTCAATTCGACGCCTTCCTCGCCGAAAATCCGCCGACGGACGAGCAGAAAGCGGTACTCTCGCAAATTGCCGCAGCCTTCGACCTTACGCCGATGGAGCAGCCGTGGCAATACCTGCACGAGCTGCAAGCGTCCTTCGATCTCAGCAAGCTCAAATTCACCGAGGATTTTTATGATCCTGAAATGAATCCCGACGCGCCCGAACAAAAAGCGGACTGGAAGGTCTATTTCGACGGCAGCCTCTGGGGCCATCACGGGCGCGAGCGCGCGGGCAGGGAGATGAGCGTACAAAAGTGCTTTTCGTGGGCGGGGCGCGACTGGTTCGTGCCGTCGGTCTACGTTTGTTCAAAGGGCATTGTCGTTGATTTTTGTATGCGCACGGAGGCTTCCGCGCTGCGCGGCTTTATGAAAAAGTGGGGGATCGATCCCGAAAGCGACGAGTCCATCGACTTCTCGCGCGACGAGCGCGAACAGATGGAGCGCGAGCACCCGCTCAGCCTTGGTTTTACCCCCAGTCTCACCCTGAACGGCGCGAAGCTCCGCACGACCCACGGCTGCGGCGTCATTTTCCTGCCGGAGCAGCCCGGTTTCTGCGCTGACGCGGAGCCCGCCATGGCGCACTACGGCCTCGACCGCGCGTATGGCTGGAGCATCCGCCGCGCAGCGTTTCCGTTCGTCGCGAAGCGCGCCCCGAAACTGAAGTCACTTGCCGTCACGATGGCGGCGGACGAGGTGCGCGTCCCCGGGGCGCGCTTCCGAGCGGACAAGGCGGGCGACACGTTTTCCTTCTCCCACCGCGGCACGGAGTATCTTCTCACGGTGCGGGAGGTCGAGCCGCAGGAGCTGCCGCGCGAGCGCATGAACCTCGACCCACGGTTCGACTATCCGACGCACTTCACCGCCATCAGCTACACGCTCACGCCCGAGCCGCCGGAAAATTCGATCTTCGTCGAGGACTGCGCCGAGGGCGACCGCCCGCGCCAGGTCAAACGCGAGACCGCTTCCTTTGCGCCCGAGGCGCAGAACGACTTCTGCGTCGGCATCATCGGCGGCGCGGACGGACCGGTCGCCATCGTCGTGGGCGAGGCGGCGCAGGGGACGCTCCAAACCGCGTGCTCGTCGCTGCACTTTGCGGCGGTCGACCACATCGACTGGCGCGTCGGCTTCCGCGAAACTCCGTGGGAAGAGGGGACGTTCGCCCTCCTCTAACTCACTTTTTCTGCGATCTCCGGTACTCCGTCGGCAGGACGCCGAAGGCCTTGTGGAATTCGGTGGAAAACTTGCTCTGGCTCTCGTAGCCGACG
>CAKTLD010000163.1 GCA_934572445.1 uncultured Oscillospiraceae bacterium | reverse complement strand
CCGCGGAACTGCACCACGGCGCTGCTCTTTTTCGGCACGGCGTTCTTTTTCCACTCGTTGTAAAGATGCTTCGGCTCGATATCCTGGATCATGTCGGCTTTCCTCCCGGTCGTTTGTTTGATAGCGGGGCTATTCTACAACGGATAGGCGGGATTTGCAAGCGGGGCTTATTCCTCGATCATGCGTCTGCGCTTCAGCTCTTCGATCTTTTTCCCCTCACGCCGCACGGAAATCATACTGGCAATACCGCCCGCCAACAGTCCCGCCACGATCAGAATAGTCAGCACCATATATACAGGTGAATCAAGCTGCGTGTCCAGCCAGTTTGAAAAACCGTACTGCGAGATTGCCTTGTACGCATAGTTCCCTCTCAGCAGCACCAGCACCAGCGCGCCGAGCATCATGTTTCTTGCGTGTGAGCGTCGCTTTTCCAGCGCCGTGATCTCGGAGTCAAGGTCGGAGTACAGCTCGAACGCACCGTCCGACGTCTTTTTGCGCAGGATCAGCGCCTCGCCGTACTCGCCCACCAGTGCCACGCCCGTCTCGCCGAGCGTGCGCAGATAGTCGTCCTTCTCGCCGTCGCGCGATTCGTAAAAGTATTGCACGCGGTAGGTGTACTCGTCCTGTTCCCCGCGCACAAAGCGCAGCTCATCGCGCACAATCTCGCAGCACTGCCAGCCCTCGTGGGACATCTCGTTGAGATAGCGCTCCATCTCTTCCACCCGCTCGGGGCCAAACGGCGCTCTGTTCCACTTCTTCGTCATCGTCTCTGCCATTTCCGTTCTCCTTTCATTCCTGAATCACGCGCTCGGCTTCGAGCGCCGCGATCTTCTTTTTCGCGCGGCGCAGGCCGGCCGGGCAGTCGATGAGTCCCGCGATGCAGATGAGCAGAAGCAGGAAAGATGCCGCAAGGAGAAATATCTGCGCCGAACTGAATCGGATAGCAGCCACGCCCGCGTACCGGCCGATCACATTCGCATTCATCAGCGTCGTTAGAATATTCATCAGCGTGATGCTCATCCAGCCAAGGCTCAGCAGCAGACCCGCGCGCAGGTAGCGCGCGGCTTTTTTCTGCTGGGCGATGCGGGAATCCAGATCGGAGTACAGTTCAAACGGCGCGCCGTCCGAGCTTTTGCGCAGGACGAGCAGGTCTCCCACGCCGCCGACCTCTTCGATACCAAACTCCGCAAGCTCCGCCGTGTAGACAAGGCGGTCCATGCCCGCCTCCTTCACCTGCACGCGGTACTCGTACTCGCCCGCCTTCCCGCGGCGATAGACGGCCCGCAGCGAGCCGAATTTTTCAAGAAGCCAGCCCTCTTTTGCCATTTTGTTTGCCTGCTCCTCGATCTGCTCGGGATCGTAGGCATAGCTCGGCAAATGCAGCACGGTCTTTTTGTCCTTGGCCATAGCGTTTCTCCTTTCACTCTTCGATCAGGCGTTTCCGCTTCAATTCTCCATACATTTTTCCCACACGGACAGCCTGCATTGCGATCCTTACCGCCGCGGCGGCGCCCAGCACGCCCAGCACCGCATACCGGACGATGTGTTTTCCCCACAGCCGCAGCGATAAAAAGCTCGGCTGGTGGTAGGTCTCTCTCAGCTCGGCATACATCGCGTCAAAGCTGACGGCCAGATCGTACCAGACCCAGGTATTATAGAACCAGTCCGCCGCCAGCAGCGCAAACACGACTGCCAGAATGATCTTTATCCGCATCAGCCGCCGCGCATCCCTGACTTGCGTGTCAAAGTCAGAGTAGAGTGTGAACGGCGCACCGTCCGCCCTCTTGCGTAATACAAGAAATGAACCCATATCGCCGACCTTCTCAACGCCCATGTCCGCAAGCGTTTTCACATAGTCGGCTCGCTGGCCGTCGCGCGATTCGTAGATGTACTGCACGCGGTACTCGTACTCGTTCGGCGCGCCGCGGCGGTAGGTGTAAGTGCCGTAGGTGCACTTTTCCAGCAGCCAGCCCTGCGCCGCCATGCGCGCAAATCTGCGCTCCAGTTCCTCCGGCTCCAGAAACCAGTAAGGAAGATGCCAGACCCGCTTTGTGTTCTTTTCCATCGTGCGTTCTCCTCTCAGCGCCAATTCTCCGTCAGCGTGTCGCCGTTCTGCGTCAGCTCGTGCAGTCTGCGCAGCTCCGCGCGCACGGCCTCGCGGCCCTC
>CAKTLD010000162.1 GCA_934572445.1 uncultured Oscillospiraceae bacterium | reverse complement strand
TGACCTTGACGTCGTTTCTCGTGAGCCACTCCATCATGTCGGCCGCGGCCTGAAGGTTGGTCTGGTTCTTGCCGTCGAGCGGGATGATGTAGCACTCGGGATAGAAGTTGCCGTTCTGGTCCTTGCCGTCGTACTCGGGACGGAAGATATCCATTTCCGCGCCCTCGACGTCGTTCTGGTCGCACAGCCACTGGCCGACCATATCAAAGGCGTCGGAGTTCAGGTTCTTCACGCCGCGCTGATAGATGGTGACCTGGGATTCAAGATAGGAAAGCTTTTCGGCGGCAACATAGGCGGCGTTGCCGAGGATACCGTACTGCGCCGCCTGAGCGGTATCGTCGTTGTAGGCGGGCAGCTCAACGGTATAGGCAACGGTGCCCTGCAGCATGGCGAACTGGGGAGTGTAGCTCGTGGACATATCGTCCCATGGGTCTTCCCAGTAGGTCTCCGTGCCGCTGCCGGTATAGCTCAGGTAATCGCGCTGAGGGATCACATAGCTGTTGTAGCCATCGTTGTTGGCGACCGCCGCGATGCCGAGCGCCTCGCCGCCGGTGATGAGGTGGTTGGCGAGCAGGTCATACTCGAAGTTCGGCTCGTGCGGGGGATCGCAGGGCTCGCACTGGAAGGCCTCGATACGGCCATGGAACTCGGTGAGGGACATGGGGTTGAACGTGCCGATGAGCTGCTGCATGTTAGCCGTTTCGCTCGTGGTCTGGAAGGAGTTGTCGCGGTTGAGGTCATAGCCGCCGGAGGAATGTCTGGTGAGGTAGGTACGGCCGTCGACGTTCTCCTCGGGAACGAGGATGAAGAACACGTCGGAGAGCAGATCGTCCTTGACGTTCACGGTGTTATTTTCGACGGTGTAGTACTTTTCCAGGTCCACCTTGCCGGACAGGCCGTCGTTGTCAACGGTCAGGTAGCCCAAATAGCTGGCCTTGTCCTTGACGAGGTCGGGGATGGCGACGCTGCCCTCCGCGCCGACAGGACCCATTTCCTCCTTGAGTTCTTTTTCGCCCGCGGCGGTGAAGCCGGTGAGCGTCTTGTAGTCAATGGTCTTCTCGCTGACGATCATCTTGGCGAAGTCGAGCACGCCGTCGGTGGCGGCGACCTCATTGGAGTGAATGTTGGAGTACATCACAGGAACGCGAATCTCGTCGAGCTTGCCGGACTTGATCTGCGCAAGCACGGCGTCCGGGTCTGTTTCGGCCTGCTCGGTCAGCGCGAGCCACTTGCTCACGCTCGCCTTGCTGTCAGCCACGATCAGATAGGGCATATCACGGCCCGCGGTGGACTGGCCCATCGAGAGCTTCTTGACGTAGAGCCCGTTCTTCGTGCCGGTCTTCTCCACCTCGTCAAGCTCCTTGTAGATCTCCCACATGGTGTTGAAGTTTTCATACGGGGCGACCTTCACGGCAGCGGAGGCAATGTCCTTGCCGTCGTTCTTGGCCACGAGATCAAAGTAGCCGCACAGGTCGATGAAGTAGCCGCCGTCCACATGGGGCACGCTGTAGTCCACGGCGGGATCGCCCAGCTGCCACTCGCCGCCGATCAGCGACCAGTTCGCCGCGTAGAAGTAGTTGTTCACATGGAAGCTGACCTCGAGTGTGACCTTGCCGCCGCTTTCGGCCGCCGTCAGCTTGATGTCGGTGAACTGCTGCGCGCCGTCCTCGGTCTTCCACTCGTCGAGCGCGCCGCCCTCATAGGCGTAAGGGAACAGCTCTTCGTTGACATAGGGACGGCTGTCGTCGCGCTCGAGCGCGAGCGTGATCTTGCCGGCCGCGATGGCGGCGGCGAGCTCGTCCTTACTCATGCCCTTGACCGGAAGCGAGAGCGCGACATCGTCGCCGGTCTCGTCCGTCACGAGCGTGATGGTCGCGTCCACGGGGAATTTCGTTCCCAGCAGCGCATCATCCTTGGGATTCATGTCCTGCACGCTGACAGCTCCTGCGGACGTGACCGCGAGCGACAGCGTCAGTACCAGGGCCATCAGCAGCGCAAGTGTTTTGCTGAAGGCGGATGAATACTTCTTCATAGCTTCTTCCTCCTGAATAAATGTCCCGCCCGCAAAAAGAGACGGGCGGAGAGTTGATACATACAGTTTATATCAATAAAAATGACAAGTCAATAGCTGTTATGAAATGACATTTTTCAATCGAAAAAGTCAACGAACTTTTACCTGTCAAATTGTGCAGAATACCAA
>CAKTLD010000161.1 GCA_934572445.1 uncultured Oscillospiraceae bacterium | reverse complement strand
GGGCGGACGCCCATGTGGCGCTTGCGGCCGGCCTTACCGATCTGAACGTTCTCGTGGTCGATGTTGCCGACCTGACCGATGACCGCCATGCAGTTGGTACGCACGATGCGGACCTCGCCGGAGGGCATACGGATCTGAGCGTCGCCGTTCTCCTTCGCCATCAGCTGAGCAGCCGTGCCGGCGGAGCGGACGAGCTGAGCGCCCTTGCCGGGGTGCATCTCAATGTTGTGGATGACGGTACCGACAGGGATGTTGGCAATGGGCAGGCAGTTGCCGGGCTTAATATCGGCGGCGGCAGAGGAGATGACCTTGTCGCCGGCCTTCAGACCGACAGGAGCGATGATGTAGCGCTTTTCGCCATCCTCGTACTCGACGAGAGCGATGAACGCGCTGCGGTTGGGGTCATACTCCAGGCGCAGGACGGTCGCGGGCATATCCATCTTGTCGCGCTTGAAGTCGATGATACGATACTTCTGCTTGTTGCCGCCGCCGTGATGACGGACGGTGATGCGGCCGTAGCTGTTGCGGCCGGCGTGCTTTTTCAGAGGCTCGACCAAGCTGCGCTCGGGCTTTGCCTTCTTATCGATCCCCTCGAAGGCGGACACAGTCATGTGACGGCGGGAGGGGGTAGTGGGCTTAAACGTTTTGATAGCCATTTCTTATTTCCTCCTTACACCATGCCCTCGAACAGCTCGATGGTCTTGGAATCTTCAGCGAGCTGAACATAGGCCTTCTTCCAGCTGCGGGTCGTGCCCAGGCGGCCGGCGCCGAGACGCTTGCTCTTGCCGCTGACGTTGAGCGTGTTGACCTTGGCGACCTTAACGCCGAAGGCGGTCTCAACAGCGTTCTTGATCTCCACCTTGCCGGCGTCCTTGGCGACTTCGAAGACGTACTTCTTGTTCGCAACGTCAGCCATGGAACGTTCGGTGATGATGGGACGGATAATGATGTCGTACACGTTTGCCATTATGCGAACACCTCCTCGATAACTGCGAGGGCTTCCTGATCGATGACCAGCGTCTTGGCATTGAGCAGATCGTAAACGTTGATGAGCTTGGCGGGCGTGGTGACGACGCCGGGCAGGTTGCGCGCGCTCTTGACGACGATCTCGTTGGTCTCGGGAGTGATGACGGCAGCCTTGCCCTCAGCCTTGACGGCGGCGAGGAAGCTGCGGAAGTCCTTGGTCTTGATGGCGTCGAGCGCGATCTTGTCGACCACGACGATCTCGCCCTGCGCCGCCTTGGCGGACAGCACGGACTTGAGCGCCAGGCGCTTGACCTTCTTATTCAGCACATAGCTGTAGCTGCGGGGCTTGGGGGCGAACACGATGCCGCCGTGCGTCCACTGGGGCGCGCGGGTGCTGCCCTGACGGGCGCGGCCGGTACCCTTCTGACGCCAGGGCTTTCTGCCGCCGCCGGAAACCTCAGCGCGGGTCAGAGCGCTCTGCGTGCCCTGACGGCAGTTGGCGAGGTGGTTCTTCACGACCTCGTGAACAACGCTCATGTTCGGCTCGATGCCGAAGATCGCATCGTTCAGCTCGACAGTACCGACCTCGGCGCCGGTCATGCTGACAACTTTAATCGTAGACATTTCTCAAGCACTCCTTTCCTTACATATTTCTGGCGGAAGCCTTCTGCGGGTTGCGGCCGGAAGCCTTCTGCGGGTTCTTGCTGATGTCTGCACCAGCCTGCTTGATCTTGTGGACCTTGACGGTGGTCTTCACGGTGACGAGCGCGCCCTTCGGGCCGGGAACAGCGCCGCGGACGACGAGCATGTTGAGCTCGGGGTCGACCTTGACGACTTCCAGGTTCTGGACGGTGACGGTGTCGCAGCCGTACTGACCGGCACCGATCTTGCCCTTGAAGATGCGGCTGGGGTCGGTGGTGGAGCCCATGGAGCCCGCGTGACGGTGGACCGGGCCGCCGCCGTGCGTCATGCGGCCGCGGCCGGCGCCCCAGCGCTTGATAACACCGGAATAGCCGTGGCCCTTGCTCGTGCCGGTGACATCGACGAAGTCGCCGCTCTTGAAGGTGTCGGCCTTGATGATGGCGCCGAGCTCCAGCTCAGCAGCGTTGTCGAGGTCAAACTCGCGCAGGTACTTCTTGGGGGAAACGCCAGCCTTGTTCAGGTGGCCGAGTTCGGGCTTGGAGAGCTTCGCTTCGCGAATGTCCTCATAGCCCAGCTGGACAGCCTCATAACCGTCTTTTTCGTTGGTCTT
>CAKTLD010000160.1 GCA_934572445.1 uncultured Oscillospiraceae bacterium | reverse complement strand
TCATCAAGGATGAGGGACTCGTCGGTGTAGACGAACTTCGTCTCGCCGGCAGCGATCGTGTCGATCAGCTTTTCCTTGAAATCGCGGGAGAGGAAGATGTCCGGCATGATGGCCTGCACGACATAGCGGCTGATATAAGCCACCTCCGCACCGTCGGCCTGACGGACGTAGCCGTCCTCGTCGATGGTGTAGTCGGCGCCGTTGAAGGAGAAGGTCTCAGCCACGGGCTGGACCACCACATCCGTGGCGGGCGTGGCCTCAGCATCGGGCGCGGCGGGATCAGCAATAAAGTCTTCCATCTCCACCTGCGCGAGGTGCGCCTTCAGCGCGGCGAAGACGAAGTCAAAGTCGAGCTTCTGCCCCTCGACAGAGGAGCTGACAACGTCCTTGTAGGCGATGCCGACCATTGCGCCGCCGCAGGAGACGGAGTAGAAGTCCTCACCCTCCTGCTTGACGGTGTAGTTGTTGTTGCTGTAGGAGAAGGAGCTGTCGCCCTTCTGAATGGCCAGAACGGCCTTCGCCTGCGCGGGAGAGCCGAACAGGGCGGAATCCTTGGCCATGTAGCGGAATTCGGTATTTTCGGTGACGACGGCGAATTCCTTGTTGATAAGCTCATCGCGGTAGAAGAATTCATCCTCACCGTAGGGGGAGACAAGACCGCCGATGAAGGAGAAGATGAACATGAAAATGAGGATGCTCAGACCCACGACCGCGAGGCGGTTGCGGAAAAAGCGCTTGGCAACGAGCGCGCCGGGGGACAGAACCTTAACGCGGCGGTCATCGTTGAGAGAAAAGTGTTCCTCATTGCCGCCGGAGGGGGTGTTGTCCTGCTTAGCGTACTTGTCCTGATTGTCTTCCGTCGCGCGCTTGGCGGCGTTCTCCGCCATACCGGCAGCGTGGAACGGCTTCCGGTTATCCTGGTTTTTATCGTAATCAAAAACGCTCATGATCTTCCCCCTTTCTTAAGCGATGCGCACGCGCGGGTCAACCACGGCGTACAGAATGTCGGAGATGAGGTTGCCGAGCAGCGTCAGCACCGACAGGAACACAAGGTAGAACATGGAGAACGGAATATCGCCGCCGACCATCGCCTGATAGGAGATGTAGCCGATGCCGGGAATGGCGAAGAGGGTCTCCGTGATCAGCGCGCCGGAGAACAGACCCGGCAGGCTGCCGCCGATGATGGTGACCAGCGGAATGAGGGTGTTGCGGAAGGCGTGGTGATAGATGACCTTCTTTTCGGAAAGGCCCTTGGCGCGCGCGGTACGGATGTAGTCCGCGTTGAGCACTTCGAGCATATTGGTGCGGGTGTAGCGCATGAGAGAACCCGTGCTGATGACGACCAGCGTGACAATGGGCAGCACGAGATGGTTCGCCTTATCCATGACCTGACCCCAGCTGCTGAGCTGATTGTAGTTGCGGCCAACAAGACCGAACAGGTCGAACCAGCCAAGCTTGACGGAGAAGACGAGCTTGAGCAGGGAGGCGAAAAAGAACGTGGGCAGCGAAATACCGGCAAGGGCAATGACGGAAATGGTATAGTCCGCCTTGCTGTACTGCTTCGTGGCGGCGATGACGCCAAGGGGAATGGCGATGATGATCTCGAAAAAGAACGCGATGCCGCCCATAACGAAGGACAGCCACACGCAGTCGTTGAATTTTTCAAGAACGGGCACGGTATAGAGCCAGCTGTCGCCGAACTCGCCGCGGATGGCGGTGCCGAGCCAGGCAAAGTATCCGGGGATGATGTTCTTGTCCATGTTATACATGGCCTTGAGCTGCGCCATCCAGTCCTCAAAGCTCTTCGAGCCGGGCTGCATGGATTTCTGGCGCGCCATGTTCTCGATGAACGACGTGGGCAGGCAGCGCATCAGCGCGTAAATGATGAAGCCCACGAAGAACAGGATCACAATGGAGATCAGGATTCTTTTCACTATGTATTTTCGCAAACAAATTACCTCCGTTCTGATGTGCGGCGCTCTTTCTCACTATCTCTCTCAAAATTGGGGATGCCGTGCTGCACACCAAGCAGCGCTCCGCGGAAGGGCAAAACGCTCCTTGTCGTGCAGTCGGCAGCCCGACGGCCGGTAAAGACCGCCGGGCTGCGTTGAGACTAAGTCCGGACTGTTGTCCGTATGGGGTTATGCGATCAGTTCAGCTCGATGTTCTCGATCTCGCTCAGCCAGCCGTAGAAAGTGGTGATGTCGGGCGTGACGGTGCTCATGTTGACACGCTCGGTGGAGAAGATAACAGCATTCTGACGCTGATAGACGGGAACTTCAACAGCCCAGTCAACAACGATGTCAAGGCAAGCCTTGTACATGGTCTTGCGGTAGCTCTGGTCGAGAGAGTTACGGGCATCGAGGATCATCTGGTCGAGTTCGGGGTCGGCGATGCAGTACA
>CAKTLD010000159.1 GCA_934572445.1 uncultured Oscillospiraceae bacterium | reverse complement strand
ATTCCCTCCATCTCTGTTCTTTCAGTTTAACAGATTTTTGGGGATTTTGCGACTGCACTTACAGGGTACTACTCCAATCTTCTGCGATTCGTTACATCTTGCAACCGTGCCTTACTATCGTGAGGCGTGAGTGACGGAAGTCTGGCGGCAGACTGCCTGCGGAATACGGCATTGCTGCGCTCGCCGCGTTGATGGGTGCAGCGGTAGACAGAAATTAGGCTGCACTTCTACGAGACTGGCAGAGCGGCAGCGGATAATAGAAGCAGAGGCAAATCGTATAGCAACACCCAACGCGGCAACGCCGCGCGCAAGTGTTCCCATTCCGGTGGCATAAGTGTCATTCAAGCCTCAGACTGCCAATCAAAAGCCTTTCTCTTGGGGTTTCAAAGGGGCCATTCTCTTTTGCGAAAGAGAATGGCCCCTTTGACCCGCACCTCCTGCATGGCGCAGGGAAATAATGGACAGCGCTGTCGCGCTGTGATACTTTACCCTTGACGTTTTTTGAACGTCAAATACCCTTCGAGCATGAGGCTCGCCGCCACGGCATCCACGGTTTTCTTGCGCTCCTTGGCGCGCTTGCCGTTGTTCAATAAGATGTTGTGCGCGTCCACAGTCGTGCGGCGCTCGTCCCAGAGCGTGACGGGCAGGGAAGATGCCTCGCGCAGCATTTCTGCAAAGCCTTCCGCCTTTTCCGCGCGGGGACCGCGCGAGCCGTCCATGTTGAGCGGATGGCCGAGCACCAGCTCGCTCACCTCATGCTCAGAGATCAGCGGCAGCAGCTTTTCGATGACCGCCTCGGGCCGGTAGGCGGTGATGACGGTCGAAAAGCCCGTGAGCGTCAGCGTGCGGTCGGAGATGGCGACGCCGGTGTGCGCGTCGCCGTAGTCGATAGCCATGATCTTCATACAAAAACCCTCTCAAAATTCGTAGTGACCCCATTATACAAAAAAAATCTCATTTTTCAAGCATTTTGTGCTTGACGGCGGACTTGCCGTGTGTTACTATTTTACTTACCTGTGAAAGAGGGCTTTCTTTTTGCGCGCTTTTGCTTCTCGGCGCGCGGGGGGGAGGACCCTCAAATTCAAGAGCAGGGAGGCAATCGCCAGCCCCGCACGGGGACTGACCAAATAAGGAGGTGCCGTTAGATGCGCATTAAGATCACGCTCAGATGCAACGAGTGCAAGCAGAGAAACTACAACACGATGAAGAACAAGAAGAACACCCCGGACAAGCTTGAGCTGAACAAGTACTGCCCCTTCTGCAAGAAGCACACCGTCCACACCGAGACCAAGTAATCAGGAAAGGTTGTTTGAAACATGGCAGAAGAAAAGAAGAAAGACAGAACCAAATGGTTCCGTGAAATGAGAAGCGAACTGAAGAAGGTCGTGTGGCCCACGCCTGCGACCACCGCGAAGAACACCGGTACCGTGCTGCTGTGCTCCCTCGCCGTCGGCGCGTGCATCTGGATTTTCGACTATGTCGCCGTATCCGCAGTTCGTCTGCTGATCGGTCTGGCGGGCTGACAGGAGAGCAGTCATGGCTGATAATGCTAAGTGGTATGTCGCGCATACCTACTCCGGCTATGAAAACGCAGTCAAGACCGCCATCGAGAAGTTCGTCGCCAACCGTCATCTGGAGGATATGATCCTCGACATTCAGGTCCCGCTGGAAACGGTCACGGAGGTGACCGATGCCGGCGACGTCAAAGAGGTCGAGCGCAAGGTCTTCCCGGGCTATGTGCTCGTCAAGATGATCATGACGGACGACACCTGGCATCTGATCCGCAACATTCGCGGTGTGACCGGCTTTGTCGGCACGGCGAATAATGAACCCATCCCCCTCACGGAAGAGGAAGTCCTGTCCCTCGGCATGGAGCGCCGCGAGATCGTGGTGCGCTACAATGTCGGCGATCAGGTCAAGATCACCGACGGCCCGCTTTCGTCCTTCCTCGGCACGGTCGAAGAGATCGACGCAGAGAAGAACAAGGTGTGCGTGGTCGTGTCCATGTTCGGACGCGAGACGCCGGTCGAGCTGGAGCTCGATCAGGTCGAAGTGGTGGAACCGTAATCACCGCCAAAAGCGATGAGCCGCTGAAAGCGGCAAACGTGGGAGAGACGGGAAACCGTCTCGCCAAGGGCGGCCGGAATCGCCGGTCGTTACCACATCAATATTAAGGAGGTGCCTCTCATGGCACAGAAGATCACCGGTTATGTCAAGCTGCAGATCCCTGCAGGCAAAGCAACTCCCGCACCCCCCGTTGGCCCCGCGCTCGGTCAGCACGGCGTCAACATCGCTGCGTTCACCAAGGAATTCAACGAGCGCACCAAGAATGACATGGGCCTTATCATCCCCGTCGTCATCACGGTGTATGCCGACCGTTCCTTCTCCTTCGTCACCAAGACTCCTCCCGCTGCCGTCCT
>CAKTLD010000158.1 GCA_934572445.1 uncultured Oscillospiraceae bacterium | reverse complement strand
TTTTCAAGAAGCTCGTCGCTGAGCGACACCTTCTCGACGGCGGAGAGGATGGTCTTGCCGTCCAGCTCGTCCCACGGCGTCGTCAGGATAGCGGCGTCGGGGTTCTTCTCGCGCAGCAGCGCAGCAGCGGCCTCCAGCTTCTCCTGCGAGAGCTTCTGCGTGCGGGAAAGGATGATCGTACCGGCAGCCTCGATCTGGTTATTGTAGAACTCGCCGAAGTTCTTCATATAAACCTTGACCTTGCTCGCATCGGCCACGGTGACATAGCTGTTGAGCTTGAGCTCGCCCGGGCACTCGTCCACGGTGCGTTCGACGGCGACAATGACGTCAGAGAGCTTGCCGACGCCGCTCGGCTCGATCAGGATGCGGTCGGGGTGGAACTGCGCCACGACCTCCTTGAGCGCCTTGTTGAAGTCGCCGACGAGCGAGCAGCAGATGCAGCCCGCGGACATCTCGGAGATCTCGATGCCGGACTCTTTCAGAAAGCCGCCGTCAATGTTGATCTCGCCGAACTCGTTCTCGATCAGCACGAGCTTTTCACCGTTATAGGCTTCCGCGATCAGCTTTTTAATGAGCGTGGTCTTGCCGGCGCCCAGAAAGCCGGAAAAAATATCAATTTTCGTCATAAGAAATACGCTTCCTTCTTCTAAATATTATTGAATGATTATTATATGCCGTATTTGTGAACGATTCAAGTCCCTTTCCCGCAAAAATCACATCTGCGGCAGCGGAACACGGCGTTCGAGCATGACGCGGCCAAAGCACACAAGGCTCCTGCCGCTGCCCGCCGTAAGCACCACGTCCGCGTCACTGCGCGCACGATTGAGCGAAAACAGATACGCCGTGCCGAGCGGGTCAAGATAGTATTGCTTGCAGAGCATCCCGCCGTCCACGCAAAAGATGCCCACATCTCCCGCGCTCAGCGGATCGTGGTTGACGTAGACCACTCCCCCGTCGTGGATAAAGGGCTCCATGCTGTCGCCCTGGATACGCACGGCGAACTCCGCGCCGAAGGGCACCTCGCCGTCGGCGGTGATATAATCGAAATCCTCGCCCGGCACGGGCGCGGCATAGCCCGCGGCGGCGGGAGAGCAGTAAAGCGGGATACGGCGCGGCTCAAAGGCCGAGGGCTCCTGCTCCTGCGCCATCTCCTCCCGCAGCGCGCACAGGGCGCTGACCATGCTGTGGACCGTCTGCCGTCCCAGCGGAGAGAGCGAGCGGCACTTTTCCACCAGTGCCTGCTCCGCAGGCGTGCAGGCAAAGCGTCCATTACGGAACGAGTCACGGTAGAGAGAGTTGGGGTCGGTCTGCAGCGCATCGAACAGGCGCAGCAGAATGTCCTCCTTGGGAGAGCTGAGGCCGTTTTCATAGTTGCTGATCGCGGAGGGAGAAACACCCAGCTCCGCGGCCAGCTGCGCGCGGGTAAGGCCGAGCTCTTCGCGGCGCAGCCGCAGTTGTGTTCCGAAGCTCATAGGGATACCTCCATAGGGCGAGAAGTACAGGTTTTCTGTTATTCTATCAAGCAAAACAGTAGTTGTCAATCATTTTTAACAAGAATCTTGTAAAATACAGCTTGACAAGACAAGAATCTTGTGATATTTTATCCTTGCTCACAAGAAGCTTGTTTTTTCGCCAGGAAAAACAGGGACCGGCACAAGTGTGCCGGTCCCCTGCCTAAAACGGATGGATCGTATTACTGGAGCGCGCGGAAATCGAAGCTTTGCTCCTTCGACCAGTCGGGCAGCTTTTGTGACCGCGCCACAAGCGTCCAGTCGAGCTGGTCCGCCGGGTCGTCGAATATGGCCCGCAATGTCACGCCGTCCACCTTTTCATAGGTGATGGTGACCTTGTTCCCGCTGCGCACGCCGTCGAGCGCAAGGCAGTTCTCCGCCGTGTAGAGGAACATCAGTCCCGGCGGCTCACTGAAGTTGTTCTGCACATAGGCCACATAGTCCGCTGTGTCGCGCACCTTATGGATATTGCCGGAAATGAAGTCCGTCCGGTAATAGCTGGTCAGATCGCCGTTTTCCACAGCGGTGTTCAGATTGTCCGTGCGGTAGTGCGTCAGGTCGATGAAGTAATACCAGCCGTCCTGCCTGATGTAATTGATAATGTGGCCGCTGCCGTCGCGCTGCGAGGTCGCAAGGTAGCCCACCTCGTCATAGTCTCCGTCCAGAAGATAGCGCAGCCAGTTGGCATCTGTGGCGCAGCAGCCGCGGTTGGTCCGCACGGCATGGTAACCCGGCTTATGATGCTCCCAGTCGACGCTGCCCTCGCGGATGCGGATGTTGTCATTGCCCTCGGCAAATTCACCGATCTGGTAAAGCTGCAGCGCCTCATACAGCGTGTCGATCTTCGCCTGCTTCTGCTCCGGCGTATCCGTCAGCATGGCGCGGATCTCGGCATTGGTATAGTCGCTGCCGCCGAGTGCGCGG
>CAKTLD010000157.1 GCA_934572445.1 uncultured Oscillospiraceae bacterium | reverse complement strand
AACGAGGACGAGCTCGTCGAGATCTGCAAGGAGACCGTTTCCTGCGCCAAGATCTTCGGCGTTGACCCGAAGGTCGCCTTCCTGAGCTACTCCACCCTCGGCTCCGGCAAGGGTGAGGACGTCGACAAGATGCGCAATGCCTGCGAAAAGGCAAAGGCCCTCATGCCCGACACCCCGATCGGCGGCGAGTTCCAGTTTGACGCGGCGGTCTCTCCGGCTGTCGCCAAGACCAAGCACATCACCGACGCAGTCGGCGGTCACGCCAACACCTTCATTTTCCCCGACATCAACGCCGGCAACATCGGCTACAAGATCGCCCAGCGCCTGGGTTCCTTCGATGCCTACGGCCCGATCCTGCTCGGCTTGAACGCGCCGATCAACGACCTCTCCCGCGGCTGCAACGCCCAGGAGGTCTACTCCATGGCCATCATCACCGCGGCTCTGGCGTAACGCTTCAAAGAGAGGACGGCGGCTCCCGAAAGGAGCCGCCGTTTTTCGCGCAAATGTACGCTTCAAATGTTTCAAATGTATGGAATATTTGGCGGAGTTAAACAAATGTTTTTCCATTGTTTTGTCCATTTTGCACATATTTGTGCAGTAAAGTTCAGTTACCTTTTTCCGGCAAAAGGGAAGACAAAAAAAGTTCCCATGATATAATGTGCTTGAATGACGGCGGGGCGTGGGATGCTTCGCCGCAACTATGATACTATTTCGTGGAGGAACAATATTATGGCTATCAAAGTGGGCATCAACGGCTTCGGCCGCATCGGCCGCGTCGTGCTGCGCATCATGATCGAGCATCCGGAGCAGTTCGACATCTGCGGCATCAACCTGCGCAAGGCGGATCTGGATTACATGGTCTACATGATCAAATACGATTCCGTGTTCCGTCAGTTCAACGGCACCGTGGAGCACAAGGACAAGAACCTGATCGTCAACGGCCACACCATCCAGGTCTTCAGCGAATCCGACGCCGCGATGATCCCCTGGTCCAGCTGCGGCGCGGAGTACATCATCGAGTCCACCGGCGCCTACAACACCACCGAGAAAGCCTCCCGCCACTTCAAGGGCGGCGCGAAGAAGGTCATTCTGACCGCGCCCGGCAAGGACGAAGTCACTCCCACATTCGTCATGGGCGTGAACCACATGCAGCTCCATTCCGACATGAAGGTCGTTTCCAACGCCTCCTGCACCACGAACTGTCTGGCCCCGCTGGCCAAGGTCGTCAACGAGGAGTTCGGCATCGAGCAGTCGCTCATGTCCACCATCCACGCCGCCACCGCCAAGCAGAAGGCGGTCGACTCCCGCGGCGGCAGCGATTGGCGCACCGGCCGCTCCATCCTCAACAACATCATTCCCTCCTCCACAGGCGCTGCTAAGGCCGTCGGCCGTGTTATTCCCGAGCTCTACGGCAAGATGACCGGCATGAGCTTCCGCGTTCCCACGGCGGATGTTTCCGTCGTTGACCTGACTGCCCACCTCAAGGTCAAGACCACCTATGCCGACATCTGCTACGCTATCCGCCACGCCAGCGAGACCTATATGAAGGGCATCATCGGCTATACCGCAGACCAGGTCGTCTCCACGGACCTGATTGGCAATCCCTGCCCCTGCATTTTTGACGAAACTGCAGGCATCATGCTCGACAATGACTTTGTCAAGCTGATCGCATGGTACGACAATGAATGGGGCTATTCCAACATGGTCGTCCGCCTGCTCGAGCACATGGTCGAGGTGGACGAGGGGCGCGTGATCCCCGAAAAGCGCGTCGTCCCCAAGGACACGCCGAAGGAAGAGCCCGCCGCCAAGTAAGCTTCCCCCGTACAAAAAGGAAGGACGCTGTGCGTCCTTCCTTTTCTTTTTATTTTGCTTCGTCCTTCGGCGCTTCCGCACCGGGGGACTTTTCTTTTTGCTCTTCCGCCTTTGCTTCGGCCTCGGCAGCCGTAACGTCATCCTCCATGCCGCGGGCGTGCAGAACATCGTCGCGCGTGATGGTCATGAGGTCCTCCTTCGTGAAGCTCTCCAGCTTCGCCAGACGGTTGGCTTGCTCGGTCAGGATCTGCTCGAAGAGGTTGCGCACGCCGCGCGCGTTGCCGAATGTCACGCCGTCGGAATTTTCATCGTAGATAAAATCCTTGACGTCCTGCTCGGCATCGGGGGAAAGCGTATACTGCGATTTGCGGCAGCGCATCTTGAAGATCTCGAGCATTTCTTCAAGCGTATAATCGTCAAAGTGCAGGTAGCGGTTGAAGCGGGACTCAAGGCCGGGGTTCGAGTGGATGAATTTCTCCATCAGGCCGTCGTAGCCCGCGACGATCACGACGAGGTCGTCGCGGTGGTCTTCCATTGCCTTGAGCAGTGTGTCGATGGCCTCCTGGCCGAAGTCGTTGTCGCCCTTGCCGTTGAGGGCGTAGGCCTCGTCGATGAACAGCACGCCGCCGAGCGCCTTTTCGAT
>CAKTLD010000156.1 GCA_934572445.1 uncultured Oscillospiraceae bacterium | reverse complement strand
GGGAATTTATAGCCGAGCTTTCTCAAATCCAGAATGTTCTTGTCGGACAGCATCTTGGTAAACAATGCGGCATCCATAAAAGCACCTCCATCCCTGATTGCAATTAGTATCAACAAGTATCAGTATAGTGGAGTATGCCCTGAATTGCAAGAGGGAAAACAGATTTGTGATGGTCAGCACTATGCCGTCCACGGAGTATGCCCGTATGGTTGGTTTTTTTCGGACTTCTAAATACTACTCTGTTCTGCAAGCACGCCTGCACCGCATATTTTCCATCTTCGCGTCAGTTATCCAACTCCGTCTCATGCTTGAGGATCGTGCTGGTGGCGGCGTTGATCTCGTAGCTTTACGCCATGCCGCCGGACTCGAACTCGACCTCGTAGCACGGGAAGGGAGCTTTTGCATAAGCAAAAGCTCCCTTCTTTTATGTGGTTTCACCAAGCGCAGGTTATGTTATAGGATTCCGTCTCCTGTCATCCGTGTAATGCACAGAAAGGACGATTTATTGCATTTGGACTTAAAAGCTTTTTTGATCAAGCTCCACTGAGCACCTCGTAAACACGGATCAGTGCTGCGACCTCGCAGGCAAACCGATCTGCCAGCGCCTGCTCCTCCCACCATGTTCTCTGCGGCGTTGCGTGATGCCCCGCGTCCTGCTCCGCCTCCGCTTTAGCAGCGCGGATGGCCTTCTGTGCGGAGAGCCAACGGCCGTAGGCTCCGCCGTATAAGTCCCTTTTCAACTTCCGCAGCGCGGCCTTGTACGCCTTCTCCGCTCCGCTGGGGCCGTTGTAGTTGAGGTAGATCGCCAGCTCCTGAAAGGTCATGTCAACCTCGTCCGGCTGGCCGATGCCCAGATAACTCCGCACCAGATTCAGCTCTCTGGGCGTCAGCACCTCCTCCATCCGCCGCATCAGCAACGTCCGACGCATCATGCGGTCATAGGCCACGGCAGGATCGCCGCCGCAACTGATGGAGAACACATCGTCGCCCAACTGCCGCGCGCCGCACAGCGTCCGGTATTCTTTTATCAATGTCCCAGCAACCTTGGCAGATACATTCCGTTCTCCGCACACCACCTTGACCAACTCAGCATCAGATGAGTCCCATCCCTCGGCGCAGAGGTATGCCACCCTGCGCAGTTGATTGTATCGGCTGATGGGAATGGACAGAGAGGAAGAATACTGCGCGGCATAGTCGGACAGTGCCGCTTCTATCGCGGGCGTCGCATAGGTCAGCAGCTTCGTTCCGTAGACAGGATCAAAGCGCCCCGCCGCGTCCAGCAACGCCAGCGCCGCCTCCTGCTTCAAGTCCTCCAGCTCACACCACGGCGTGTACGCCCGCGCCAGTTCGGTGAGGTAACCCTCGTTCTGTGCGATGAGCCGCTCCGCGGCGTTTTTGTCTCCGGCTTGCATTCGCAAAGCCAGCTCTTCATTGCAGGGGCCGTCCCCGGCAACGGTGTACATATTCCTTGACACAGGAACGGCCCCCTTTCTCACTTCAACCGCTTTTCCGCCTCCGCATAAATGTGTTCCAGTTCCATGTCCCGCAAATAGCCATCGGCGGCATAATCGTTGTCCATCAGTGCCTTGTCCCGATAGCTCTCCGCCAAGTAGAGCGCCTCATGCCGCAGCTCATCGGAGATTTTTTCTCTCTGGTGATGCTTACGGATGGTGCCGGTGCGGGTATTGAACAGGCGATAAACAGGGTGTTGTTTGTTCTGCTCCTTCTGCCGCATCATCGCACCGTACTGTCGGCAGGTATAGCGGCTGTCCTGCGGTGCGATACCGTCGCAGTATTTGGGGATGTGGCCATTGGTAGTCAGAAAGTATCTACCGCAGCCAAGACATTGACTGGGCGCGTGACCGTGCTGCAATCCGTTCATCAGGTCAAACACATAAAAGTCAATAACACGCTTACAAATCACGCGCTGTGCCATTTTCCATTTATCCTTGTCGTTCTCATCTTGGAAGTAAGCAAACCCTGTAACAATTCTCGGATAAGAGAAAAATTCCTCTACGCTGCCAAAGGGCATCTGCTCCAGCATGAGCAAAAAACTATCATCCTCATCGAAGCACTCATGCGCCGCCTTTGCGAAAGCGTCTGCATTACGCTGCTTCAGTCCACGCAGATACTTTCTTTCGAATGCGCGAATGAGCAGGCAAAAATTATAGATCGCCACCAGGATTCTCAGGATCGGCTCGCAAAAGGAAAGTGCCATGAACGGAAGATGCTCTTCCCTTTCCTCATAGTCCCGATCAAGCCGCTCCTCGCTCAAAGCATGTTCAAGATCCTCATACGCACCTTGGTTTTCGCAATAGCAAAACGGCGGGCAAGTATACAGCCAGGAAACCGTGTCATGCAGCAGCGGTTTCAGTTGTGCCGCAATATCATGGCGCTTGCTCTTTTCGACTGTGCTCAAATCGTCCACAAGCGCCGTCAGCACAGTGATACGCTCCAGCAGAGGATCGTGGATCACACCGGCAAAGTTCAA
>CAKTLD010000155.1 GCA_934572445.1 uncultured Oscillospiraceae bacterium | reverse complement strand
GGCTTCCAGAACGAGCCCCAGCGCTGCAAGGCCTGCCGCGACGCTCGCAAGAACGCCGCCCGTGGTCCCCGCGAGTATTTCACCGCAGTCTGCGCTGCTTGCGGCGGCGAGGCAAAGGTTCCCTTCGAGCCCAAGTCCGATCGTCCGGTCTACTGCAGCGAGTGCTTCGCCAAGATGCGCGCTGAGCAGTAATTCTTTGTAGCTGTTACGATCAAAGAGGGACATCCTGATGGGATGCCCCTCTTTTTTTGCGCTGCCTATTGAAAAAACGCGAAAAATGGGATAAACTATCCACCGGTAATTTATTTTCACGGAGGTGAATCGATATGATCGAAATCACGCGCGATACCATCATCGGCGATATTCTTGACGTTGCCCCTCAGACCGCGCCGATCTTCCTGTCCATCGGGATGCACTGCCTGGGCTGCCCCAGCTCCCGCGGCGAGACGGTGGAGGAAGCCTGCATAGTCCATGGGATCGATGTGGACAAGCTGCTGGCCCTCGTCAACGAGGAAGCCAATAAGCCGGTCAAGGAATAAGAAAAGGACGCATACGGTCATCCGTATGCGTCTTGTTCGCTGGAAGGAGGGAGAAGGCATGGAGAAAAGGGAATTACAGCTCCAGCCGCGTCTTGCGTGCATCGCCGGCCTTGTGCCGGAGGGCGCGCGGCTGGCCGATATCGGCACCGACCACGGCTATCTGCCGGTGTGGCTCTTGCAGCAGGGGATGATCGGACATGCTATCGCGTCGGACATCAATGCGCTGCCGCTCGACCACGCGCGCGCCACGGCGCTGGAATGCGGTGTGATGGAGCGCATGGACTTTCGCCTCTGCCCGGGCCTTGAGAAGATCAAAGCTGAGGAGTGCGACACCATCGCCATCGCCGGTATGGGCGGGGAGACCATTATCGGTATCCTGTCGGCCGCCCCCTGGACGCGCGACGGCGCACACACGCTCATCCTGCAGCCGCAGACGAAGACGGAGCTGCTGCGCCGCTGGCTCTGTGCCAACGGCTACCGCTTTCTTAAAGAGAGGCTGGTACGCGACAAGGAGCAGCTCTATGTCGTCTTCCTTGCAGCAGGCGGGCAGGAACATCCGCTGAGCGCGGCGGAGGCGATCACTGGTTTTCTGCTGGACGGCGATCCACTGTACGGCGAATACCTCGCCGCACATATCGCCAAGCTCCGCCGCGCGGCGGAGGGGATCGCAATCTCCACGCGCACCGATAAGGATGCACGCATCACACAGCTCCGCGGGCTGATCGCGGAGCTGGAGGAAAAAGAAAGGGAGTGGAAGCATGGCCACCGTACATGAGATTGAAAATGCGCTGTTTTCCTGGGCGCCGCGTGAGCTCGCAATGGACTGGGATAACGTCGGCCACCTTGTCGGTGATCCGGAGCAGGAGGTCAATCGCATCGTGGTCGCGCTGGATATCACCGAGCGCGTGGTGCAGGAAGCGATCGATCTTGGCGCGCAGATGATCGTATCACATCATCCGGTGATGAATGTACGCTGGCATGAGCGCGAGATGCAGACGCTGCGGCCCGACACGCGCCTTGGCGGCCTTTTAACGCTGCTCGTAAAAAATGATATTTCCGCCATCTGCATGCACACGAATCTCGACGCCGCGAAGGGCGGCGTGAATGACTGTCTGGCCGAGAAGCTTGGCCTCACCGGTCTCGCGCCGCTTAATGAGGAAAAAATTGGGCGCATCGGCACACTTTCCTGCGAAAAAGGGCTTGAAGAGTTCCTGCATGATGTGATAGAATTACTCGGCTGCAATGGTCTGCGCTTCCGTGACGGCGGAAAGCGCGTGCACCGTGTAGCCGTCGGCGGCGGTGCGTGCGGAGACTATATCCCGCAGGCTGTTGCCCTGGGCTGCGACACCTTTGTGACGAGCGATCTTCGTTATAACGATTTTCTGGACACAAAGGGGCTCAACCTGATCGACGCAGGGCATTTCCCGACGGAGAACGTTGTCTGTCCCGCGCTCGAAGCATATCTTACCCGGATGTTCCCGGAGATCCAAACGACGGTCTCTACCGTGCACCGGGACGTCATCCAATACTACATGTAAGGAGAAATCACTATGTCCGGTCATTCCAAATGGCACAATATCCAGAAGACGAAGGGCGCGGCCGACGCCAAGCGCAGCGCCGCCTTCACCAAGATTGCCAAGGAGATCATCGTCGCCGTCAAGCAGGGCGGCTCGGGCGACCCCAACAACAACTCCCGCCTGGCAACGGTCATCGCCAAGGCCAAGGCTGCCAACATGCCCAATGACAACATCAAGCGTACCATCGACAAGGCGCTCGGCTCCGGCAACACCGATAACTACGAGTCCGTTACCTACGAAGGCTATGGCCCCGGCGGCGTGGCCGTGATTGTCGAAGCGCTGACTGACAACCGCCAGCGCACCGCACCGGAGGTCCGCCATTACTTCGATAAGTACGGCAAGGGCATGGGCGCGCAGGGCTGCGTCAGCTGGTCGTT
>CAKTLD010000154.1 GCA_934572445.1 uncultured Oscillospiraceae bacterium | reverse complement strand
AGGTCGCGGTCCTCGCGCACGACCTCCATGAACTGCTTCATCAGCTCGTCGCGCTTGTCCTTGAGGAGCTTGTGCCCGCGCTGGGCGGTGCGCAGCCGCGTTTTCAGGCGCGTGAGCTCCATTCTGGTGGGATTGACTATGGCCGCAGGCACGTTTTTCCCTCCTTACTCCGCCGGTTTGAGATATTTGTTGATATACTCAGGCTTGATTCGCTTGAGCTCGCTGCGCGGCAGGATAGAAAGCAGCTCCCAGCCAAGATCGAGCGTCTGCTCGATGGAGCGGTTTTCGTCCGTTCCCTGTGCGACGTAGCGTCTTTCAAACTCGTCGGCAAATTTGGCGTACAGCAGGTCTGTGGGACTGAGCGCCGATTCGCCGAGGATCGACATGAGTTCCTTGTTTTCCTTGCCGGTGGCATACGCCGCGAAGAGCTGGTTCATCGTGCCGGA
Organism: uncultured Oscillospiraceae bacterium; assembly: GCA_934572445.1. Classification (GTDB taxonomy): domain Bacteria; phylum Bacillota; class Clostridia; order Oscillospirales; family Oscillospiraceae; genus Hominicoprocola. The sequence continues at coordinate 2,093 of CAKTLD010000154.1, read as the reverse complement.
ATGGTCCTCGCGCGTCTTGCCCGCGCCGATACCCTTGTCCTTGAGACGGGACAGGCTCGGCAGCACGTCGACCGGCGGGTTGATGCCGCGGCGGTACAGCTCGCGCGAGAGGATGATCTGGCCCTCGGTGATATAGCCCGTCAGGTCGGGGATGGGGTGGGTCTTGTCGTCCTCGGGCATCGTCAGAATGGGGATCATCGTGATCGAACCATCCTTGCCCACCTGACGGCCCGCGCGCTCGTACATCGTCGCGAGGTCGGTGTAGAGGTAGCCGGGATAGCCGCGGCGGCCAGGGACTTCCTTCTTCGCCGCGCTGATCTCGCGCAGGGCCTCGGCATAGTTCGTGATATCCGTCAGGATGACGAGAACGTGCATGCCGCAGTCAAAGGCGAGATATTCCGCGGCGGTCAGCGCCATGCGCGGCGTCGCGATACGCTCGACCGCCGGGTCGTTGGCAAGGTTCGTAAACAGCACCGTGCGGTCGATGGCGCCGGTGCGCTTGAATTCGTTGACGAAAAACTCGGATTCTTCAAACGTGATGCCGATGGCAGCAAAGACAACAGCGAAGTTGCTCTCGCCGTCCAGCACCTTTGCCTGGCGCGCGATCTGCGCGGCCAGCTGCGCGTGCGGCAGGCCCGAGCCGGAGAAGATCGGCAGCTTTTGCCCGCGCACCAGCGTGTTCAAGCCGTCAATGGTGGAAATGCCGGTCTGGATAAACTCATTGGGGTAGTTGCGCGCCGCGGGGTTCATCGCAAGGCCGTTGATATCGCGGTGCTCGTCGGCAATGATGGCGGGGCCGCCGTCGATGGGCTGGCCCATGCCGTTGAAGACGCGGCCGAGCATATCGCGCGACACGGCAAGCTGCAGCGGATGACCCAAAAAGCGGATGCGCGAATCGGCAAGGTTAATGCCCGCCGAGGCCTCAAACAGCTGCACGACCGCGCGGTCGCCGTTGACCTCGAGCACCTTGCAGCGGCGCCTGCTGCCGTCGGAGAGAACGATCTCCGCGAGCTCGTCGTAGGTGACGCCCTGCACATGATCCACGATCATCAGGGGACCGGAAATTTCGCGGATGGTCTTGTATTCACGGATCATTCTTCCTTCTCTCCTTTCTCAGCGATCGCGGCGATCTGCTCCTCCATCTCAACGAGCAGATTCGCATAGGTGTCCTTGTACTGGTCGGCGGGCACGCCCTTGGCGCGGCCGATCTTTTCGCGCGCGGGGATCGCAAAGAGCTCGCTCAAGTCGCCGCCCCGCTCCGCTGCCGCGCGGCACTGGGTATCATACTGCCGGATCAGCGCAAGCATACGCGCCTGCCGGTCGTATTCGGAATACGCGTCGTTGTCGGCAAACGAGTTCTGCTGCAAAAAGTCCTCGCGGATCATGCGCGCGACCTCGAGCGTGATCTGGTCCTTCGCGCTGAGCGAATCCTTGCCGACGAGCTGCACGATCTCGTTGAGGCTCGACTCCTCCTGCAGCATCGCCATCGCCCACTCGCGATTTTCGAGGAACTCATGGCCCAGATGCTCGCTGTACCACGGGCGAAGGGAATCCAGATAGAGCGAATAGGAATTCAGCCAGTTGATGGCCGGGAAATGGCGGCGATAGGCGAGCGACGAATCCAGAGCCCAGAAGACCTTGACGATGCGCATCGTCGCCTGCGAAACAGGTTCGGAGAGGTCGCCGCCTGGAGGCGAGACCGCGCCGACGGCGGTCAGGCTGCCCTGCCGCTCGTCGCTGCCGAGACATTCGACCACGCCCGCGCGCTCGTAGAACTGCGCCAAACGCGAGGAAAGGTACGCGGGATAGCCCTCTTCACCGGGCATCTCCTCGAGACGGCCCGACATCTCGCGCAGGGCCTCCGCCCAGCGGGAGGTCGAGTCCGCGATGACCGCGACGGCATAGCCCATGTCGCGGAAGTATTCGGCGATGGTGATACCGGTGTAGATGCTCGCTTCACGCGCCGCGACCGGCATATCCGAGGTGTTGGCGATCAGCACCGTGCGCTTCATCAGGCTCTCGCCCGTGCGCGGGTCGATGAGCTCGGGGAATTCGCGCAGAACGTCGGTCATCTCGTTGCCGCGCTCGCCGCA
>CAKTLD010000153.1 GCA_934572445.1 uncultured Oscillospiraceae bacterium | reverse complement strand
GGCCTGCACCCGATGGTCCTGTCCGGTGCGCTCGAAGGCGCCGGTACCGTTACCTCTGCGCTGATCCCCTGGAACACCTGCGGCGTTTACATTCAGGATACCCTGAATATCACCGCCTGGGGTGCCGGCGGCTATGGTCCCTGGGCCATCTTCAACTGGCTGATGCCCATCGTCAACTGGCTGTGCGCTCTCGTCGGCTGGACGCTCAAGGATCTGGCCGGTAAGGCCTACAAGAAGGTCAAGGCTGAAAAGTAATTGACCCAATCTGCCCAATAAGGAATCAAACCAATGACAAATGATCGGAATCCCTATCCCTGCATTGAATGTGATCTCGATAAATTGTCTGAGAATCTGGCAGCGCTCATTGAGCGCTGCCATGATTCGCTTATCGAGGTCGCAGGCGTTGTCAAGGGCGTGAGCGCCCTGAAAGAGATCGTGCGCGTGTATGAGAAAAGCAATGTGAAATTCATCGCCACCTCGCGCGTCGACCAGCTGCGCGCCATCCGTGACTACGGCTTTGTGACAAAGCCGCTGATGCTCATTCGCATCCCGATGCTCTCGGAGCTTGCGGATGTGGTGGCGCTGAGCGATATCAGCCTGCAGAGCGATATCACGGTGCTGCGCGCACTGAATGAGGAAGCGAAAAAGCAGAATAAGACCCACGAGGTTATCCTGATGATGGACCTTGGTGACCTGCGTGAGGGCTTTTGGAACGAAGACGATGCCATAGACGCCGCGCTCGAGATCGAGCATGAGCTGACGAACCTGAAGCTCTCCGGCGTGGGTGTCAACCTGAGCTGCTACGGTTCGGTGAAGCCGAACACGCGCAATATGCAGGGCCTTGTCAGTCTGGCGGCTGATATCGAGCGTGAGATCGGCCGCAGGCTGGACTATATCAGCGGCGGTGCATCCACCTCGCTTTATATGGCACTGGGCGGCACCATGCCCTACCGCATCAACCTGCTGCGCGTGGGCGACATGGCCCTGCGCGGCGAGACAGATGGCTTTGGCCCCGATTTCCTGCATAAGGACGTCTTCACCATCAAGGCGGAGGTCATCGAGTGCCGCGAGAAGCCGAGCTTTCCCGTCGGCGAGCTGACGGTCAATGCCTTCGGCGAGGTCGGACATTACGAGGACCGTGGTATCCGTCGCCGCGCGCTCGTCGCGCTCGGGCGCGTGGACTACGGCAACTGCTTTGACCTTGTGCCGCGCATGAAGGGCGTGGAGATCCTCGGCGCATCATCTGACCACACCATTCTGGATGTGGAGGACGCGGAGCGGGAGGTCAAGGTCGGCGATGTGCTGGAGTTCGGCGTGAAGGCCTACGGCCCGCTGGTCTACCTGACCAACACGCCAAGCGTGCGCGTCGTTTACAAGGGCGGCGAGTGATGCCCGAGGCCAGAGAGTTCTGGGACCGCCGTGCGGCGGGTTATGACGGACAGGCCGGCCTCTATTATGCGGAGGCTTACCGCAGGACGGCGGACTGCTTTCGCCGTTATCTGTATCCCACAGATGCGGTGCTGGACTTTGCCTGCGGCACGGGCATTGTGACGCTCGACATTGCCCCTTCGGTCCGGACGGTGCAGGGCATTGATATTTCCGGGGAAATGGTGCGCCGCGCACAGGCCAAGGCCTGCACGCGGGGGGCGGCAAATGTGACGATCGTGCAGATGGATCTCTTTGACGAGCGCCTGACGCCGGAGAGCTTCGACGCGGTACTGGCATGCAATGTGCTGCTGTATCTTGAAGATCGTGCGGCGGTGCTTGCACGCCTGCACGGGCTGCTCAAAAGCGGCGGGCGATTCCTCTCTGTGACGGACTGCCTCGGCGAAGGGCTGACGCGCGAGCGCGTGCGCAAATGGGTCGAATACAGAACGGGGAAGCGCCCTTATGTTGCTTTCGATACGATGCACTCGCTCGAATCAGCAGTCGCCGCCGCGGGTTTTGCGGTGCTGGAGCGGGAAAATCTGTTCCCCGCGCCGCCGAATCTATTCCTGGCTGCGAAAAAGGAATAAAAGAAAACCGGCAGAGCAGGGCTCTGCCGGTTTTTTATCGGCGATTATTTGTGCAGCAGGGGAGAGAGCGGTTTGTAGATGAGGAAGCACAGCGCCACGTCGATCATACCCTTGGCGAAGGTGAAGGGCATGTTAAAGACCATCAGGCACTCGAGAAGACCGTTGGTCGAGGGACGAATGGCCTGATACATGCCGATGATCGCCTCGAGCGGCAGGTTGTAGCACACAACATAGGCGGGATAGACCACAAAGTAGTTGAAGGGGACGGACAGCACTGCCATCAGCAGCGCGCCGGTGAGCGCACCGACGAGCGCGCTCTTGCGAGACTTCTTTTTCTGATAGATGAAGCCTGCGGTGAAGGAAAATACGCTGCCCATGATAAAGTTGAACAGCTCTCCCACATAGGCGGAAGACGTGCCGTGCAGCACGGAGAAGAGCACGTTCTTGAGCAGCGTGACGATCACGCCGTAGACGGGGCCGAGCGAGAACGCCGCAAGCAGTTCGGGGAGATCGGAGATGTCGAGCTTGACGAAGGCGGGGATGAGCGCGGGGATCGGGAACTCGATGAACATCAGCAG
>CAKTLD010000152.1 GCA_934572445.1 uncultured Oscillospiraceae bacterium | reverse complement strand
AGCTCGCGGTCGGTGACGAGCGTGTTGAGCGTCAGATAGACCTTCACGCCCCGCAAATGGCAATAAGAAACCGCCGCGCGGAATTCCTCCTCCGAAAAATTCCTCGCGTTCCTGCGCGCATTGAACGCGCCAAAGCCCATATAAACGGCGTCCGCGCCGTTCTGCACGGCGGCGGAGAGAGCCTCCTGCCCGCCGGCAGGCGCTAACAGTTCGGTGCTCAATTTTTGCGGTTCTGCAGCTTGAAGATCTCGCGCTTGAGCTCGCTGACCTCGCTCTTGGCCTGGGCGGCCTCGTCAAGGTACTGCTTGAGCTGACGGCGCAGCGCCTCGCCCGCTTCGCGTTCCTTAAACAGCTCGTCGGCGATGTTGGCGGCGGTCAGCACGGCGGCGTCGCTGCGGCCGACCTTGGCGGATTCGAGCAGCGCGCTCATTTTTTCATTTACATAGGAGCCGACCTTCTGCATGTAGGAGGGGGCCTCCTCGGCAACAAAAGTGTAATCCTCGCCGCAGATGGTGACGGTGATGCGGTTTTCCATGATCGTGTGCGCTCCTTTCTCCTTCGTATGGTACAAAAAGGGCGATCTCCACCCAATTATTCACGATAAGTATACCACGTCCGCCATTTTGTGAAAAGGGGGGTGCGGAAAAATTCATATTTACGAAATAGAATTTTTCATGTAGAATAAGATGATATTCTGGCGAAAGGAGGCGGGGAAACGATGGCCGGCTATGTGCTGCACCTGAATACGGAGGAAAACATCACGCTTTCGGCGGCCACGGTCCGGCGGCTCATCGCGCTCGGAAACGGCGACGCGGCGCTTTTGTACCTCGCCATCCTGCGCGCCCACGGCGCGGCGGAGCCGGAAAAGCTTGCGCGCGAGCTCCGCTGGGATATGCCGCGCGTCCGCGCGGCGGAGCAGTCGCTGTATGCCGCGCAGCTCGTCGGCGCGCCGGAGGAACCGGCGCGCACCGTCCCGCCCATACCCGCGCCGCAGCCGCCCGAGTACACGCGCGAGGATGTTGCGCGCAGGCTCGAGCAGGACGGGCAGTTTGCGGGACTGCTGCGCGAAGTTGAGCGTAAGCTCGGCCCGCTCTCCACGCCGTCGGTCAAGAAGCTGCTGGGGCTTTACGAGGACCTTGGCCTTCCGGCGGACGTGGTCTATACGCTCGTAGGCTACTGCATCGCCGAAAAGGAGCGTCAGCTCGGCGCGGGACGGCTGCCGACGATGCGCGAGATCGAGAAGGAAGGCTACGCCTGGGCGCGGCGTGAGCTTTTCACCGTGGAGAAGGCGGGCGAATACATCAAACGCGCCCAAGGCATACGCGGCCGGTATCCGGAATACATGGCTGCGCTGCAGATGAGCGGCCGCGCCGCCTCGCCGGGGGAGGAGAAGTACCTTTCGGCGTGGGCGGAGATGGGCTTTCCGGCGGAAACGGTGGCCGAGGCCTACGACCGTACCGTGCTGCACTGCCACGAGTTCCGCTGGCCGTACTGCAACGGCATCCTGAAGCGTTGGCACGAAAAGGGCCTGCACGCGCTGGATGCGGTGCGCACCGAGAGCACAAAGGAAAAGCCGCGCAAGGCCGCCGGAGAGAGCGGCAATGCGTGGATGAAGGAATACCTGAAGCACTGAACAGGGAGGAGGGACAGCCATGTCCTACGACGGCAGGATCATGCGCCGCGCGCTGGCGCGCTATGACGAGGATAAGCAGCGCCGCGCGGAGGAATACCGCGCGCGGCAGCGATCCGTTTATGCCCGCTGCCCGCGCATCGAGGAGATCGACCGCGCGCTGGCGGGCACGATGGCGAAGATCATTGCCTCCGGCCTGCGGCGCGGCAGCGACCCGCGGCCCGCGATCGCGGCGCTGCGGGAGGAGAACCTGAGACTGCAGGGCGAGCGCGCCCAGCTGCTCACGCAGATGGGTTATCCCGCGGACTTTTTGGAGGAAAAGCCGAACTGCCCCCGCTGCGGCGATACAGGCTTCCGCGGCAGCGAGGTGTGCGCCTGCCTGCGCGGCTACTATGCCCGCGAGCAGAACCGCGAGCTTTCAGGCCTGCTGGACCTTGGCACGCAGAGCTTTGAGACCTTTGATTTCGATTATTACTCTCCCGTGCCGGATGAAGAGCTCGGCATCTCGCCGCGCGCAAATATGGAGCGCGTGTACGACGTCTGTCAGGACTACGCGCATGAATTTTCGCCGAAAAGCGGCAATCTGCTGCTCTCGGGCGGCACAGGCCTCGGCAAGACCTTTTTGTCCGCATCCATCGCGCGTGTGGTCAGTGCTGGCGGGCACAGCGTGGTCTATGATACGGCGGGACATATTTTCTCCCGCTTCGAGGCGCAGAAGTTCGGCCGCGAGGATGGCGGCGAGGCGGAAGGCGACGTGGACCGCGTGCTCAGATGCGATCTGCTGATCCTGGATGATCTGGGTACCGAGCTGACCACCAGCTTTGTCCAGAGTGCGATGTATCAGCTCGTCAATACCCGCCTCATCACGGGGAAGAAGACCGTCATCTCCACGAATCTGAGTCCCGGCGAGCTGGGCCGGCGCTATGGCGCGCCGGTGCTCTCGCGCCTGCAGGGCGAATATCAGCTGCTGCTGTTTTTTGGCGAGGATATCCGCCGCAGAAAGCGCCGGTAAAGGAAAGAACAGAAAGAGCCCCGCGCAGTTGAAGTGACCCCAAAAAGTTAGACAAATATTTTGAGCACAAATTGTTCAAGCAGCCGAAAGGGCTTGCTGTCTG
>CAKTLD010000151.1 GCA_934572445.1 uncultured Oscillospiraceae bacterium | reverse complement strand
ACCGACTCGGAGATGGTGTCGGTCAGCGGATGGGTGATGGAGCGCTGCGGCGGTGTGCCGGAGAGCGGCGACCGCTTTACTTATGATGATCTTGATGTGCTTGTTACGAAGGTAGATCACCACCGCATCGAGGAGCTTCGCGTCACACAGCGGCCGTGCGTGGGAGAGGCGTGAAGCTGCGCAAGGGGCAGAAAAGGGCTCCGTTCGTAAAGAACGGAGCCCTTTTGGCGTGTTACATCTCAACGGTGATGTTGTCGGTGCCGTGCTGCTCAAATTCGCCTAAGTAGGTGTCCATGCGTTCGCGCAGCTCGTCAACGTTTTCCGGCGTGGGCGCGTCGCTGTCCATGTCGCGCAGGGCAAGCTCCTGCGCAAGGATCTCAAAAAACATCGTGTCCTCGTAGGCCATGATCGCCTCGTGGATGCCGCCCTCGGCAAACGCGCGCGAGGGGATCAGCTCGCCCTGATATGATTCGACCAGCGGGACCATGCCGTGCGAGAGGCAATGGGCAAAGACGGCGCTCTCCACATCGTCGTATTCACGGATGCGGTCGTCGCCGCGGGTGGAGTTCATCACCCAGTTGCCGACATAGACCAGATCGAGAAGACGGCGGAACTGCTTTTCCGTCAGATTGATTTCCATAACGCTGCCTCCTTTGAAGGAACAAGAATCTGCTCAGCAGAGATTATAGCACGCGCCTTTTCTTTTTGCTATAGCAAAAACAGGGAAAAGCGCAAAAAATGAAGCGGGGCGCTTGTTTCTCCTGCTGCGGCGTAGTATGATGACAGAAAACGAAACGGATGGAGCGGAAATGGAGCAAAGCGTGTGGCTCGCCGTGCGCGGCGAGCAGGAATATGAGGGGCTGGAGCGCAGCTGCACGGAGCTGCGCACGGATGGAACACTGGAGCGGACGAAGGATGGCTTCCTCCTGCGCTATGAAGAGACGGGCGAGAGCGGCGCGGTGACACACACGCGCCTTTCCGTCACGCCGGAGAGCGTGACGATCACACGCACGGGCGAGGTGCGGGCGGAATTGCGCTTTGCACACGGGCAGGTGTGTACTTCAGTGTATGCGCTGCCGTTCGGTGCGGTGCCGGTCGAGGTGGAGACGCGGGAGCTGCGCTGGCGTCTCGGTGCGCACGGAGGACTGCTTGACATCCGCTACCGCATTGTGCTCGGCGGGCAGAAGGGAGAGTGTGCGCTCAGAGTCCGTGTCCAGGTGCGCGAAGCATAGTGCCTCGCGGACGTTACACACCCATGAGCAGGCGCACCGCCCAGGCTGAGGCCAGGAACATCACCGCGTCAGCACAGAGAGCAGCGGGGATGGTATAGCGCGTTTTGGTGATGCCCGCCGCGCCGTAGTAGACGGCGACGGTGTAGAATGTCGTTTCACTCGACCCCAGCATGACTGCCGCGACGCGTCCGACATAGGAATCGACGCCGCAGGAGGACATGATCTCCGAGCCGACGGCCAGCGCGCCGCTGCCGGAGATCGGGCGGATGAACAGAAGCGGCGCAGCCTCGACGGGAATACCCGCCCGATCAAGCACGGGCGCGAGCAGCGCGCTGAGCGCTTCAAGCGCGCCGGAGGCGCGCAGCATATAGACTGCCGAGAGCAGCGCGATGAGCGAGGGCAGAATGTGCAGCAGTACGGTGAGCCCCTCCTCGGCTCCCTTGGTGAGCGCGGCGTAGACATCAACACGGCGGCGGCTGGCAAAGCAGGCGGTGAAGCACAGCAGCGCGGGGACGATGAGCGAAGAGAGCGGCACGGTCAGTCCCTCCATACGCGAGCAAAGGCCTTGGCGGCAAGCAGTCCCGCGAGAACCGAAAGCAGCGATACGATCCACACCGGCAGCAGGATGTCGAACGGATCGTGCGCGCCGAGCGAGGCGCGCACCCCTGCGAGCGTAGAGGGAATGAGCTGGATGGAGGCGGTATTGAGCACGACGAGCAGGCACAGCTCGTCGGAGGCCGCGCCGCCGCAGCCGCGGCTCATGCGCCGCGCTGCGCGGATGCCGAGCGGTGTGGCCGCGTTGCCGAGCCCCAGCATGTCGGCGGCGAGGTTGGCGGAGATGGCCGCCAGCGTTTCGTCATCGCGGCTCGCGTGCGGCAGCAGACGCCGCAGCAGGGGACGGAACATGCGGGCGAGTGAGACGGTCAGGCCGCTCTGGTCCATGATCTCCATCACGCCTGTCCAGAGGCACATCACGCCGCACATCGCAAAGCAGAGCTCCACCGCGCTCTGCGCGCCCTCGAGCGCCGCGGCGCTGAGTGCGGAGAGGTTTCCGCTCAGCGCGCCGTAGACGAGCGAGACCGTCACCATTCCTGTCCAGAGCCAGGACATCGCCATAAAATGCGCCTCCTTTGTCCGAAAAGCATACCTTACTATATCGTTTGGCCAGCACAAGTATGCCTTGCACCGGAAAACAAAGCAAAAATGGCGAAAAGCTGAAAAAAATTTAGCATGAAAATCGAAAATTGTATTGACAAACGCAGCGATATTTAGTAGTATAAACAGGTCCGCGATTGGGCTGATCCTGCCCAAATTGCGCGATATTTGCGATGAACCGGGAGATTGCTCGGGTATCCGAGGTAACTTTCGGGGAGTATGTCCGAACATCGGGCGGCTGAGAGAAGTATCTGTACGTTGCGTAGATCGCTGCGCCATGTGTGGACCGGCCGTTTATTCGTGCCGGTTTTTCTATGAGCCGGAATGATACGCACGGATAAGCGTACAGGAAAAACTCTCACCGTACGGCTTCGACAAAGCAAGAATACCGTACAAAAATGAAGGAGAAACCGAAAATGGCAAAAGAAATGATCCGTATTCGTCTCAAGGCCTATGACCACCAGGTCATCGACCAGAGCGCAGAGAAGATCGTCGAGACCGCCAAGCGCACCGGCGC
>CAKTLD010000150.1 GCA_934572445.1 uncultured Oscillospiraceae bacterium | reverse complement strand
GTCACCGTCCTGCTCATCCCCACCAACGAAGAGCTGATGATCGCCATGGACACCGAGGCCCTCGTCGGCTGAGCGTATAGAAGTATTTTAAGAAACCGGATAAAGGTCTGCGGGAGCACTGCTCCCGCAGACCTTTTATCTTGCGCAAACGCGCCATTCGTGTTATGCTGAGTCCGGCCGTGCTTCGCGGCACACACAGGAAGAAAGGACTGATCTTTTATGACAATGAAACGTGCCTGGAGGGTCCACGCTTCCTGACCCTCCGAATCATTCATTTGGAGGACAACATGGAACAAACCATCATCGTCCGTGAGGCCTTCACGGACAACCGTATCGCGCACTTTTTTGAGAAACTGCACACCTATCACCGACACGATATCTTTCCCGCGGCAGAGGATGCCGAGGACCTCGCCTATTTCCTCGGCAGGGAATATCTTTCACAGCTCAAAGCGCTGCACGAGCGGAAGCATAACCGCCTGCACCTTCTCTTTTTCGAGCGCAGCGGGCAGGAGATCGGTTTCGCGATGCCGGTCATCTATGAAACCGAGGACGGCAAATGCTTCGTCATGGAATTCTGCGTCTACCCTGAATTTTGCGGGAATGGCACAGGTCACACTTGTGGCGCAGCGCTGCTCTCTTGGGCGCGCGAACGCGGGGCAAGCTATTTTGAGCTCAACTGCGGCACCGCACCGCGCGAGCGCTTCTGGCACCGCCTCGGTTTTCTGCCGAACGGACGCGACGAGTGGGGTGAGAAGCTGATGCTGCGCCCGCCGGAGGAAAGTGCGCCCATCACTGTCTGTCAGTTTGTCCCCGGCGCGGATGACTGGCAGCTTTGGAAGCTGGAAAACGGCTACCGCGCGGAAATCGGTGAAGCTTTGCTTGATGAGGAAAAGCAGGCCCCGCTCCTGCAAGCTGTTCAGGACGGCAGGATCGCCTTCTTTGCCGCGTACCGCAAGACCCGCATGGTCGGGATGTGCAGCGTGAGCCGCGTGTTTTCGACATTCGCCTGCACGGACAACGGCATCTTTGAGGACTTTTACATCGAGCCGGTGTTCCGCAAGCACAGTATCGCGCGGCATCTCGTCTCCGCGGCGCAGGAATACTGCAAGGCAAATTCCCTTGTCAGTCTTACCGTCACCTGCGCTCCGTGCGATGAAGGCATGTACCGTGCGTTGGGCTTCACCGAAAAGCTCGGCACGACCTTTGCCCACCTCAGCTGACAGCAAAATAAAGAAAAGGCTCTGTTTGGGAGAACCCAAGCAGAGCCTTTTTATGTACTTTGTTTACGCCGTGAAGATCTTGTCCTCTGCCCTGCGCGTGTAGTCGCGCTCGAGCATGGCTCGGTGCGAGAGGAACGCGGGGTCGTCGAAATACTTCGCGCCCATCGGGCAGTTGCGCACGCAGGAATGGCACTTGATGCACACGCCCACGACCTCGGTGACGTCGTCGGGGTTGATCGAGCCCATCGGGCAGAGGGATGCGCACACGCCGCAGTGAATGCACTTGTCGAGGTCGGTCTTGGGCTTCGCCTTTAGGAACACCTTCGGCTCGCCGTCCAGTCCCAGCGGACGGTAATAGGGCGCATCCGCGTTACCGTCGACCGTGACAGGCGCGGGGAAGTCCGTCATCTTCACGATGCGGCCCACGACCGCGGAACCGAGCTTGGCGAGCTCCGCCATATCGTCGGAGTCGGGTCTGCCGTTGGCAAGCGCGTCGGTAAAGGCGTGGCGGCAGGCAAAGGCGCCCGCGCCGATGGTGTGGAAGCCGTCCCCTTCGAGGCAGGCGCAGAGCTCGGCAAGGGAATTGTCAAAGCTGCGGTTGCCGAACGTCACGACCGGCACAGCGAGCGCACCGTTCCCTTGAAAGCTGGTCTTCACGAACTCGAGCAGCTTATTCGGCAGCTTGCCCGCGTAGGTCGGCATGCCGAAGACGACGAGGTCACCCTCGGTGAATTCGTACTTTTCCTCGCGCGCGGCGGGCAGCGTGAAATCGCGCACCTCCAGCGGCACGTCGAAGCTGACGGCAAGGGCGTTTGCAAGCGTGGTGGTCACCTTTCTGGTGTTGCCGGTGGCGCTGAAATAGACTGCGTAAACCTGAGAAATATTCATGGGAATCGGCCTTCTTTCTTTATTGTTCGGGGCGCTGCCCGGCCTTACAGGGAAAAATCCTCGGAGGTATACTGATCGCGCAGTGTGGCGGGTCTCGGCGGCACACGCTTGAGCGGATCATAGCAAAAGTGACGGCAGTGGTCAGCGGAATCGACCACGCCGCGGCGGGAGCAGACGACCTGCCCGTCGCTGATGACGCTGCCGCTTTTGCAGTAAGCGCAGTGCTTTTCAATATCTTTGCGGAAAAAGCGGAACACAGTCCCCCTCCCCCTTCTTTATTACAGGCTACGGACGACGAGCTTGCCGTCCTCCATCGCCGCGTGCAGCACGGTGACGGGATGCTCATAGGAATCAATGATCTGACCGGCCATGACATCCTCAAGCTCCTTCTGGATGGTGCGGCGCAGGTTGCGCGCACCGTAGGCCGCGGAGTAGGACTTTTTGACAAGGTAACCGACCACATCGTCATCCCAGGTGAAGTGCAGTCCCTTATCCTCAAGACTCTGCTGCAGTTCCGAGAGCATGATGCGCGCGATATCGGCAAAGTTTTTCTCATCCAGGCGGTTGAAGCAGATGACCTCGTCTACGCGGTTCAGGAATTCGGGGCGCAGGAACTCACCCAGCGCCTTCATCGCGCGGTCGCGGTTCTGCTCGTTCACCGTGTGACCGAAGCCGACGGTGCCCTCCTTGCGCTCGCTGCCCGCGTTGGACGTCATCACGATGACGGTGTTTTCAAAGTTGACCTTGCGGCCGTGGGAATCGGTGATCTCGCCGTCGTCGAGAATTTGCAGCAGGACGTTCATCACGTCGGGATGCGCCTTCTCGATCTCGTCGAA
>CAKTLD010000149.1 GCA_934572445.1 uncultured Oscillospiraceae bacterium | reverse complement strand
TAGCGCGCAAAGCCCATCGGATAGTCGGTGATGACGCCGCCCTCCAGCTCCCACACGCGCGTTGCAAAGCGGTTGATAAAATAGCGGTCGTGGCTCACGAACAGGAGCGTCCCGTCGTAGCTTTCCACCGCCTCCTCGATCCACTCGCGGGACGCGATATCGAGGTGGTTCGTCGGCTCGTCAAGAATGAGAAGGTTCACTTCCTCGTCCATCAGAATGCAGAGCTTCAATCGGCTCAGCTCACCGCCGGAGAGCACGCTCACGCTCTTAAAAACGTCCTCGCCCGTAAAGTGGAACGCAGCCAGACGGTCACGCGCTGTCTGCGGCGTGATGTTGCGCTTGGAGTAGAGCATCGTGTCGACCAGGTTCCGCTCCGGCACGTCGAACGTGACGATCTGCGGCAGGTACGCCGTTCTGACCGAGGGCCCGAATTTGATCTTGCCCTCGTCGGGATACTCCTCTTCCATGAGCATCTTGATAAGCGTTGACTTGCCCGTGCCATTGTCGCCGATGAGCGCGATGCGCTCGCCGCCGCGCACCTGCAAGTCAACATCGTGGAAGAGTACGCGGTCGCCAAAGCTCTTTTTGAGCTTTCTGAGCGCAAACACCTCGTCGCCGTAGAATTCCTGCGACTTGAACTGTACGTTAAGTGCCCGTTCCTTCGTGGGCTTGTCCGTCGTGCGCATGCGCTCAATGCGCTTTTCCATCGACAGCGCACGGCGGTAGGTCTTGTCCATACCCTTGAAGGCGAACATGCGCAGCTGCTCGGCGCTCTTTTCAAGCTGAGCGATCTTGGCCTGTTCCTTTTCGTATTGGCGCATTTTTTCGAGATAGCGCCGCTCCTTTTCCACCGCGTAGAAGCTGTAGTTGCCGCTGTAGAACTCCGCCTTGCCGTCGAGCACTTCGATGACGCGCGTGATGGTGCGGTCTAAGAAGTAACGGTCATGCGAGATCGCGACGACCGTGCCCTTGAACGTCGAGAGATACTGCTCCAGCCATTCGATGGCGTGCAGGTCCAAGTGGTTCGTCGGCTCGTCGAGCAGCAGAATGTCCGTATCCTCCAAAATGAGGCGACCGAGGTTCACGCGCGTCTTTTCGCCGCCCGAAAGCGTGTCGAACAGGCGCTCGCGCATCTCCGGCGGGATCGAAAGGCCGTTGGCGACCTTGTTGATGGGGGTCTCGGTGTCGTAGCCGCCGAGGCCCTCAAACTTGGCCGAGAGCTCGCCGTAGCGGCGCAGCGTCTCTTCACTCTCGTCACCGCTTGCCATCTGCTGGGAGAGGGCGTTCATCTCGTCCTCCATCTTCTGCATACGCGAAAACGCGCTCTTGAGCACGTCCTCGACCGTGTAGCCCTCGGGGTACACGGGAATTTGTGAGATGAGGCCCAGCCTGCGGCCCGAAGCGATGCTCACCTCGCCCGCGTCGTAGTCGAGTTCGCCCGTCAGGATGCGGAAGAGCGTCGTCTTGCCCGCGCCGTTCTTGCCGAGAAGGCCCACGCGCTCGCCCGTGTCGATCTGGAAGGTGATACCGTCCAATATTTTCTTTTCGAGGTCAAAGGACTTCACTAGTCCCGTAACGCTGATGTCGATCATGCCTTGGTCAGTTCCTCTACGATTTTTTCAAAGTGCATGGAGTGCGAGGCTTTGACGAGCATCGCCGTCCCCGCCGTGAACGCCGCCCTGACGGCGCCCATCGCCTCGTCCACGCTCCCGAACCACTGCGCAGAGGGGTTCCCTTCTGTAAAGTATTTGGCCCGTGCGCCGATTGCAATGACAGTGTCGATGTCAAGCTCTTTAGTGAGCTCACCGATCTCCTTATGCGCGCGCTCGGTAAGCGCGCCAAGCTCCGCCATGTCGCCGATGATGGCGGCCTTTTTGCCGCCGCTTGCGCCCAGCACGCGCAGCGACGCCGCCATCGACTGCGGACCCGCGTTGTAGCAGTCGTCGAGCAGGCGGCGGTTTTCCGGCAGCGTAATGACGTGCATGCGCGAGCCCGCGGGCTCATAGGCCGCGACGCCGCGCTCGATCTCCTCTTTCGTTTCGCCAAGGTACTCGCCGATGGCCGCGGCCATCGCCGCGGAGTAGACCATGTGCTTTCCCGGCGCGGGGATGGAGAGCGCGTAGCGCTCCTTTGCCGTCGTCACGACGCAGCGGATGCCGTCGATGCCGAGGTCTTCGACCTCGCTGACGCGGACATCGCAGTGCTCCGACAGGCCGCAGCGTAAGAGTTTCTGCGGCAGCGTGACGGTATTCAGAAGCTCATCATCGCCGTTCAAGACGGCGATTCCACCCTTTTTGAGGTTTTCAAAAATCTCGCACTTGGCCTTCAAAATGTTCTCGCGCGAGCCGAGGTATTCAATGTGCATGTCGCCGACGTTTGTGATGACGGCGATGTCGGGCTTCACCATCTCGCCAAGATACCGGATCTGCCCCGCGCGGTCCATGCCCGTCTCGATCACCGCCGCCTGATGCGCGCGGGAGATGCCCAGAAGCGTCTGCGGCGTGCCGATCTCATTATTATAGTTGGCCGCGGTCTTGAGCGTATGGAACTTCACACCCAGTACCGAGGCGATCATTTCCTTTGTTGTCGTCTTGCCGACGCTGCCCGTCACCTGCACAAAGGGGATAGAAAACTGCGAACGGTACCACGCGGCCAAGTCCTTGAGCGCAAGCAGCGTGTCAGGCACCTTGATGTAAAACTTTCCGGGCAGCAGCGTTTCCGGCACACGGGCGCACAGGCAGCCCTCCGCCCCCGCGGAAAGCGCCTTTTCGATATAGTCATGCCCGTCGAAGCGCTCGCCGACGAGCGGCAGGAAGACTTCGCCCGATTTGACGGTGCGGCTGTCGGTGTTCACGCCGAGGATCTTCGCCGTCCCCTCGCCCTGCAGCAGCTCGCCGTGCACCGCCGCGAGCAGTTCCTTTACCGTGATGGCCTCCATTTACAGCCCTCTTTTCTGCTTCAGCGACTCTTCGACGATCTTCTCGCACAGCTCCTCGTAGCCGATGCCGACCGCCGCCGCCTCCTGCGGAAGAAGGCTCGTCTTCGTCATGCCGGGCAGCGTGTTGATCTC
>CAKTLD010000148.1 GCA_934572445.1 uncultured Oscillospiraceae bacterium | reverse complement strand
GCGTTCTGGATCTCGCGCGGCGGCAGGATGTTCTTGAGCTCCACGCGGTTGACCTTGATGCCCCAGGGGTCGGTCGCCTCATCCAGGATGGAGCGCATCTTGGCGTTGATGACGTCGCGGCTGGTGAGGGACTGGTCAAGCTCCATATCGCCGATGATATTGCGCAGGGTGGTGGCTGTCAGGTTCTCGATGGCGTTCATCGGGTGCTCCACACCGTAGGTGTAGAGCTTGGGGTCGGTGATCTGGAAGTAGATGACCGTGTCGATCTGCATGGTGACATTATCCTTCGTGATCACGGGCTGGGGGTCGAAGTCGGCAACCTGCTCCTTGAGGCTGACCTTCTTCACCACGCGCTCAATAAAGGGGATCTTAAAGTGCAGGCCCACGCCCCAGGTGGCGCTGTACGCACCGAGCCGCTCAACGACATACGCCCGCGACTGCTGCACGATCTGGATGTTCGAGACGAGCACCAGCAGCACCAGCAGCACCAGCACGCCGACGCCGATATATCCGATCCATTCTCCCATTGTTCTCTTTCCTCCTGTTTTTTTAATATTGTAAATTTATTTGCTTTCCTTTGCCTCGCGGACGTAAAGCTTGACGCCCTCCATCCGGATGATCTTTGCCATTTTTCCCTTTTCAATGACTTCGCCGTTCTCGCTGCGCGCCGTCCACGTTTTCCCGTCGATATACACAGCGCCCGTGGCGTTCTCATTGTCCACGGTCTCGGTCACCTTGGCCGCGTGATGCAGCACGCGGTCAGCATTGGTGGGAACGATGGTCTTGTCCAGCATCTTTCGCGCCAGCGGTCTCGTGGCGATCAGCGCCAGGATCGACACCGCCAGAAACACCGCGAATTGCAGCCACAGCGCCGCGCCCAGCTCGGTTGCGATCAGCGCGGCCACCGCGCCGGCCACGAACCAGATGGACACCAGTCCCGCCGTTGCCGCCTCGGCGATGCCGAAGACGATGATCGCACCGATCCAGATCATGGTCATCATTTCATCTGCTCCTCCTTTCAGACTTCGCATACAGTAGACGTATGCCGGCCCCAGCATCATGATAACGGTCAGCAGCATGATGCCGATGCTCTTGTTGTAGGGCGACAGATTGGCATACAGGCTCGCAAGCTCGCCGCCGAGCGTGCGCACGGAAAGGCGCGGTGCCTCAGCGGGCGGCTCGCCCGGGGCGGGGACCTCCTCCTCGAACAGCTCGTCCATCGTCGCGCCGTAGCGGTTGCAGATAAAGATGATCTTCTCCATCTCGGGATATCCGCGATTGGACTCCCAGCGCGAGACCGACTGGCGCGAGACTTGCAGCTGTTCGGCAAATTCCTCCTGCGTCAGTCCGCTGCGCTTGCGGACCTCCTGGAGCCTCTCGCCAAATGCCATTGCCCTTCCTCCGTTTCTCTGTCTGGACACAGGATAGCAAACCCGCGCGGAAATTACCAGCAAGTTAAACGTTGCATCCGGTCTTTTTCGCGGAAAAACCGCGCAAGTTTGATGTTACATCGGCGCAGCAGCGTATTTACGCGGTGTTTTTTCTATTGTACCACAGACCTCGCCGCTTTACCACGCTTATTTTGACGCAGAGATTGCCTTTTTTGTTCCCGTGGGATATACTGGGAGTGAAAAAATTTTTTATGGAGCGGTATCATGCTGGAATTTGTCATCCCGTGCCTGCTGGGGCTGGAGAGCCTGGTCGGCGACGAAGTAAAAAAACTGGGACTTGCGGACGTGCGCGTGGAGAACGGCCGCGTCCTCTGCCGCGGCGAGGCGCGCGACATCGCGCGCCTCAACCTCAACCTGCGCTGCGGCGCGCGCGTCATTCTGGTTTTGCACAAGTTCCGCGCGACAGATTTTGAATCGCTCTTTCAGGGCGTGCGCGCGGTGCACTGGGAGGACTGGATCCCCCGCGAGGGGGAGTTCCCCGTCGTGGGCTACTCCATCAACTCGACGCTCCACTCCGTGCCCGCCTGCCAGTCGATCGTCAAAAAGGCGGTCGTGGAGCGTCTGAGCGCGGCCTACGGCATCGCGCAGTTCCCCGAGACGGGGCGGCGCTATCAGGTGCGCTTTTCCATCATGAAGGACGAAGTGACCGTCGGGCTCGACACCTCGGGTGAGGGACTCTACAAGCGCGGCTACCGCGCACAGGGCGTGGCGGCCCCCCTCAAGGAAACGCTCGCCGCCGCGATGGTCAAGCTCTCGCACTACAATGGCCGTGACCCCTTCTGCGATCCCTTCTGCGGCAGCGGCACCATCGCCATCGAGGCGGCGCTCATCGCGCGCAACCGCGCGCCGGGCCTCAACCGCAGCTTTTCCGCCCAGCACTGGGCGATGCTCGACAAGCGGATCTGGCTCGACGCGGCGGATGAGGCCATGGACAACGAGTTCCACGGAAACTACGAGATCTGGGGCGGCGACATCGACCCCGACGCCGTCGAGCTCTCGCGCCACAACGCCGAGCTCGCCGAGGTCGATGACATTGTGAAATTTGAAGTCGACGACGCAACGCGCTTCCACTGGGGCGGCCTGTACGGCCGCATCGTGACGAACCCGCCGTACGGCGAGCGGCTCCTCGAGCGCGAAGAGGCGGGCGAGCTCTACAAGGCCTTCGGCAAGGCGATGGATAAGCTGCCCGACACATGGAAGGTGTGTGTACTGTCGTCACATCCTGACTTTGAAAGATGTTACGGCAAATTTGCCGATAAGAAGAGAAAACTTTACAATGGCATGCTCAAATGCGATCTTTTCATGTATGGAAAAAGGCTGTAAACGCCGCATACCCTTCGCGCACGCACAAAAAGGGGATATTCTCTCGTGTGAGAGAATATCCCCTTTGCTGCGTATTGCGCTCCCTTACGAATCCGTGCGGTTTCTCCAGGAGATCTCCTGCTCGAGCTCGTAGCGGAGCTTCTTGTTCTCCTCGACCAGTTCATCGTAATGTTCGCCCTGAACGTAGTACTTCACAAACGTGAAGGTCGCCTCGTCCAGTTCCTCTTCCGTGTAGGACGGGAGCAGCGAGCCGTTCTTGCGCTGAAGGCCGGAGATATTCACGACCACCAGGCGGCGGTGCTGCTCGGAGAGCTGGAAGAGCTGGAGCTTTGCGGGAAT
>CAKTLD010000147.1 GCA_934572445.1 uncultured Oscillospiraceae bacterium | reverse complement strand
TGCTTTTTGTTTGCACTTTAAGTATGACAGGTAAATCCACGCTTTACAAGCGAAGGGGTCATTTCATATTGTCTATCTTGTTTTGAAATATCCAAATAAATTCCGTAAAATGAATTTTCCTTCATCGTTTTTATACAGTTCGGCGCTTTTGAAGGGCAAGGATCGGAGACGGCGCCGCACTTGCCCGAAGGGGGCTGTGAAGCTTTATTCGTTTTCCGGCCCCTGTGCGGGGGATTGAAAATCCCGCCCCCGCGCATTATAATGTGGAAAACTCTATCCGCACAAAGGAGGACATGACCATGCGGCTGCAAAGCGCCATCTTTACCCTGGAGGATACGCTCTTCACCCCCGACGGCGCGGCGCGCGAGGATCTGGACAAGGTGCTCGCGCTGTTCAAGATGGAGGGCGTGTGGCTCAGCGCGGTGACGGCACTCGGCGCGGACGAGGCGCAGCGCGCGCTGGAGCGCGCGGGCCTTGCGCCATACTTCCGCTTTGTGCTGACCGAGCGCGTAGCCCTCTGCCCGTATGACAGCGGCACGATGTTTGAGCGCGCAATGAGGCGACTGCACGCGCAGAAGACGGACACCGTTGTCTTTTCCGGCTCACTTGCCGCCATTGAGCACGCGAAGACCGCGGGCTTCCGCACCGTGGCCGTACGCGGCGCGGACGGCGCGGAGTGGGACGCGATGCGCGCCGCCGCGACCGAGAGCCTTACCGGCTATGGCGAGCTGCTGGATTGAGACGGCGGGGCGGCGGAGGACTTTCCGAAAAAAGCGCCGGAGATGCAAGTCTCCGGCGCTTTTTTGATTCTGTTATACCACTTGGAAGAGATAGAACTTGAGATAGTCCGTCTCCGGCACGTTCCAGAGGATGGGGTGGTCGCTTGCCTGTGTGCGCGCTTCGATCTGCCGCAGCTCGACGCCCGCGTCCGCGGCGGCGGAGCGCAGCATGCGCTCAAAGCGCTCGGCAGGCATGAAGTGGCTGCACGACGCGGTCGCGAGGTAGCCGCCGCGCGGCAGGAGGCGCATCGCGCGCAGGTTGATCTCCTTGTACCCCTTTTCGGCATTGTTCGCCGTGCGGCGTGATTTTGTAAATGCAGGAGGGTCGAGGATGATGAAGTCGTAGGGCTTTTCATGCGCGGCCTCGAGCTGCGGGAGCAGGTCGAAGACATCGGCGGCGAGAAAGTCCATTTTGTCTGTAAGGCCGTTGCGCGCCGCGTTCGCGCGCGCCATTTCGATGGCGCTCTCGGACACGTCCACCGCCGTCACATGCTCCGCGCCGCCTTTGGCGGCGTTCAGCGCAAACGAGCCCGTGTGCGTGAAGCAGTCGAGCACGCGCTTGCCGCGCGCAAGGTGCGCGACGGCGAGGCGATTGAACTTCTGGTCGAGGAAAAAGCCCGTCTTCTGCCCGTTTTCGACGTCCACGCGGTAGAAAACGCCGTTCTCGCAAATTTCAGTGATGGGGCTCTCTGGCGTTTTTTTGCTGTGGAGGGGGAACCAGCCCTTGTTCTGCGTCAGGCCCTCCTTTTCGCGAAGTGCGACGTCGTTGCGCTCAAAAAGGCCGTCGATCGTCTCGCCGTCCTGCTCCAGCACCTCGACAATGAGGGGGAAGAGCATGTCCTTGATCTTCTCCATACCGAGCGAAAGCGTCTGCGTGACGAGCAGATTTTCAAACCGGTCCACCGTCAGGCCGGGGAAGGCGTCCGCCTCGCCGAAGATCAGGCGGCAGCAGCCGGTCTGTCCGTCCATCACCGCCTTGCGGTAGTCCCAGGCGTAGCGCACGCGCCGCCGCCAGAAGCTCTCGTCGAAGCGGTCGTTCGCGTTGCGCGAGACGATGCGCACGCGGAGCTTGCTCAAGCGGCTCAAAAAGCCCGTGCCGAGATACTTGCCCTTTTCCGACACCACGTCGACGAGCGCGCCGTTTTCGCACGCGCTCTCGTCCGGCTCGCGGGCGACGTCGGAGTCGTACACCCAGGGGTGGCCGCTCTCAAGCCAGCGCGTGCCCTTGGCGGTGACGGTGAGGATCGGATATTCGCGTGCAGCTTTCATAGATCAAAATTCCTTCTTCAAACAAGTTTTCCCCATCATACCACGCCCAAAGCCGCGGCACAACTCATTTGTTGAGGAAATACATCCCCACGAGGCACAGCGCGAGCCCCGCGAGCTTGCTCACGGTGACGGCCTCGTGATAGACAAGGTAGCCCACGAAAAGCAGGATCGCCGCGATGGCCGCGGCAGACGTCACCTGAAACGCGCTGACCGGCCAGCCCGCCTTATAGGCGTACATGCTGCCTGCCTCCAGCCCGACGATGACAAGACCCAGCACATAGGGCGCCCAGTTCATATTGCCGTATTCGCGCAGAAGATCTGCACCGCCGCGGTTGAGCGCGAAATACAGCGCGCCTGAGCAGAGCGCGCCGACGAGATAGGTGACCGTCAGCGAGGCGAGCGGGTCGACCTTTGCGGGCAGAGACTTGGCGCAGATGTGATACACCGTGTTCGACGCCACAACGAGAATGAGCGGCCAGAAGTAAGCCATGATGAATTCCTCCATGTTTTTGCCTGCGGGCAGAAAAAAAGACAGCCGGCGATCATGCCTGGCTGCCGGTGGATACCCGCAAGTTTGTTCCAGATGTTTTCAGTGTATCAGGGCGGGAAACGCTTGTCAAGCACGGCTTTTGGCCCGGGGGCGCGGCGATTCCAACAAATTTTTCGAAAGGACTTAGTACAGCTTGCCGCTTGTATTTTTTCCCGCGCCGTGCTACGATTCAGATGTCAATATTAACCTGCGCGCCGCTGCTGGCTTGGCGGTGCGGAATCTGAACGGAGGGCAACCTATGAACTATCCCAAAACCGGCGAAGAAGTTTACGTCAGCCTGAATCTTTCCAACACCATGCTCACGGGCCTCGGCAAGGGCACCATCACCCGTGAGGACGTTTCGGTGGACTATCTCAAAAAACTCTTTGCGCAGCACGGTGTCATCGTGTCTGCCAAGCCTGAGTACCGCAACATCATGGAGCGCGTGAACAGTACCTATGACTTAGGGCTCGAGATTCCCGCAAAGCTCCAGCTCTTCCAGCTCTCCGAGCAGCACCGCCGCCTGGTGGTCGTGAATATCTCCGGCCTTCA
>CAKTLD010000146.1 GCA_934572445.1 uncultured Oscillospiraceae bacterium | reverse complement strand
TTTTTGTTTGCACTTTAAGTATGACAGGTAAATCCACGCTTTACAAGCGAAGGGGTCATTTCATATTGTCTATCCGGATCTCCAGAGTCTGCTCCTCCTGAGCACACTCTTTGACGTTTCACTCGACCAACTTATCAAAGGAGACCTCGAAGAAATGAAACAGGAGATCAATACCGCAGATGTCAAGGCCATGAATCGCGACGCGGTCATTTACACCATTCTGCTCGCCGCCGCTGTTATCCTGCCCCTCCCATTGCTGAAGCTTTTGGACTGGTATGGACTCATACCGACGCTCCTTGTCTGGGCGGCCGCGCTGTATTTTGCGCTCCGGATCGAACGCATCAAAAAGATGAACGACATACAGTCGTTCCGAGAGATCGTCGCCTTCAGCGAGGGAAAGACACTTGACGAGATCGCGCGGAAGGTAGAGCGCGGCAAACGGCCATATCAAAAGGCGTTGGCCGTGCTGCTTTCCGCCGTGATCACGCTGCTCATCACGGCGCTGCTTGGATGGCTGCTGCTGTAAAAGGAAAAACACAGGCGCGGAGATATTCCCCGCGCCTGTGTTTTTCCTTTTTCGCCCGCACCGTACCCGACGCCGACAGCCATACCGCTAATTCAGAACCGCAGGTTCGTGTCCTTGACAAAGTTTTGCGCGCCGTACAGCACCAACGTATCGGTGATGCCGTTTTCTTTGGCGTATTCTGCCACATCGCCCTTGAAAAATCGCAGGTCGAGGACGTGGACTTCTGCGTAGTCCTCCGCGGGGAACTGGGAGAACGTGTTTCCGTAGGAGTCCTTGATGAGCAGGAGTTTGCCGCTTCTTCCGCTGCCGGAAATGATCGTCCGCGCCTGATTGGAATTGAGAAACACCGCATACTGGTCGCTGCCGGAGAGGTACTTGCGCTCGTAGATGCTGTTGGTCTCATATTCGCCGCCGTTGTAGGAGACATTATGGTATTCGTGCTTGTACCACGCGGTGATCTCCTCGGCGGGAACGGTGGGCAGCGGGACCTTGTTCCAGGTCGTACCGCGGAAGTTGGTGCAGAGGACTTCCTGCGTCCACTCGTCCGCATTTGGCTCGACGCCGCGCCACGCGCAGTAAGTGTAGTACGCGCCAAGGCTCGTCCAATGATGGTCGGTACGGTAGTAGATGTTCTCGCTGCCATGAGCGGCGAGAGCAGAAAACACGTCCGTTGTATCAACACCTGCGTCGGTCAGCACCTGCAAAATAGCGGCGTAATCCGCCACAGGAGCATAGTCGGGCAGCTTATCCGTCAGCACCTGCGCCGCCACAGGGACGAGGATCGTGTCCATGGAGATACCTTCCTCCGCCAGTACCTTTTGCAGCTTTGCCAGCGCGGCCGCGTTGGCGGTGAGCTGCTTTTTGCTGTAAGACGTAAACTTGTCCATCAGGTACTTGTCCTTGCCGATGTAGACGCCGCCGCTCTCCCGTTTGCCGACGGCAAGCTCCATGTAGGTTTTCAGCGTGACCCAGTCATCGCGCAGGGGGACTTGATCGGTGAGATATTGATCGAGTTCATCACTGAAGTTACCGGAAACGAAGTCGACAATGGTAAACTGCGGCTTTTGCGTCAAGGTGCGCTTTTCGCGCTCTGAATAGTACCGATCCGGCACGATCAGTCCCGTGAGCGCGGATGCCGCCAGCAGCAGGCAGAAAAACGAGGTGATGATTTTATTTCGCATTTTTCTCCCCTCAGAATCGGAAGTACAGGAACGGATTATAGCTGCCGCTCACCAAATACGCCGCGGACATGACCAGCACGCAGGCAAGACCGCCGCAGTCCGCCGCGGTCAGCGCCCGTTGGCTGAGCCGCGTGCTCAACTTTTCGTAACAGTGTTTGCCGAGCGGCGTCGCCGCCAAGGCGCAGATCGCCAGCATCGGCCCGTAGGTCAGCAGAAGATAGAGGCTGCCGCTGTCATACAGTGTGCCGGAGAGCATCGCCCTGCACCACGCAAAGCCCGCGCCGGTATTCGTGAAGGCAAAGAGTGTCCAGCTGACCGTCACCAGTACCAGCGTGTAGAGGTGCCGCAGCGCGGCGGGCAGCTTTTTGAGAAATTGCAGCAAAAACAGCTTTTCCAGCACCAGCAGCATGCCAAAATACATGCCCCAGAGCACAAAATTCCAGCTTGCCCCGTGCCAAAAGCCCGTCAGCAGCCAGACGACGGCGATATTGCGCAGCTGCTTTTTAAGGCCCCCCTTGTTGCCGCCCAGCGGGATGTAGACATAATCCCGGAACCATGTCCCCATCGAGATATGCCAGCGCCGCCAGAAGTCGGTGATGCTGTCGGCGCAAAACGGGTAGTTAAAGTTCTCCAGAAAGCGAAAGCCCAGCATCCGCCCGAGGCCGATGGCCATATCGGAATAACCCGAGAAGTCGAAATAGATCTGGAAGCCGTAGGCGATGACGCCCAGCCACGCCGTCAGCACCGTGGGCGCAGTCTGCGCGCTCGCCGTCTCCCAAAGGAGACCGATGTTGTTTGCCAGCAGCACCTTTTTTCCGACGCCGCAGGCAAAGCGCTTCACGCCGTCAGCAAAGAGATCGGCGGTGCACTCGCGGTGCCCCAGCTCATCCGCCACCGTCCGGTAGCGGACGATGGGGCCGGCGATGAGCTGAGGGAACAGCGTCACATACGCGCCGAAGTTGATAATATTCTTCTGCACCTTCGCCTCGCCGCGGTAGACGTCGATGGTGTAGCTCATGGTTTGGAACGTGTAAAAGCTGATGCCGATGGGCAGGAGCAGGTTCAGCTGGGGAATCGCCGTGCCGAACAGAGAATTAAGCGTGCCGATGAGAAAATTACTGTATTTGAATACGCCCAGCAGGCCAAGATTCACACACACCGACACCAGCAGCGCGATTTTTGCCCCCTGCCGTCCGCGGTGCCGCTCCACCATCTGTCCGCAGGTATAGTCCAGTGCGGTGGAAAACAGCATCAGCACCACATAGACCGGCTCGCCCCAGGCGTAAAACAGCAGGCTGAACAGGAACAGCACACCGTTGCGCCATGCTTTCGGCACAAGAAAATAGGCCAGCAGACACAGCGGCAGAAAGCATTGCAGAAACGTCAGGCTGGAGAAGACCATGATTTAGCCGCCGATGACAGGC
>CAKTLD010000145.1 GCA_934572445.1 uncultured Oscillospiraceae bacterium | reverse complement strand
AAAGCAGTGATGGCGTCTTCGAACTGCACATTGTAAGTCTGGTCCGCAAAGACTTCTTTGCCATCCACACCGTCGGTGTAGGTTACAGTATATTTGTTGATCTTCCACTTCGCGGTAAAAGTCACATTCTCTGCGGGCATCTTGCTATCCGGGGTAATGCCCTCCACACTGGAATCCCAGCCGTCGAATGTATAGCCCTCACGGGTCGGAGTGCCATCAAAAGCAGTGATGGCGTCTTCGAACTGCACATTGTAAGTCTGGTCCGCAAAGACTTCTTTGCCATCCACACCGTCGGTATAAGTCACCGTGTAGGTGTTCTTTTCCCAAACGGCGTAAAGGTTCGTCCAGCCGCCAACGGTCTGGCCGGTGACGTCGCCGGTCTGGCCTTCACGGCTCCAGAACTTGAAGGTGTAGCCGGTACGGGTCGGGGTGGGAGCGTCCGCGGTGGGAAGGGTCGAACCAAAGAGCGCAGTGGTGCTGTACAGCCGACCTTCGGTCTTGCTGTGGTCATTCTGGAAGTCGCTCCAGGCTTCCTTACTCTGGAAGTAAACGACCGGGACATAGTCATAGACCATGCACTTAAAATTCGTCCACCCGTTGACGGTTTTCTCCTTCAGACCGACAGGGGGATTTGCGGGGTCACTCTTGTAGATATTAAACAGGCCGTCGTCGTACCAGCCGTAGAACTCGTAGTTCCCGGTGTAATAGTCGGCAATGTCGATCGTGGACAGGTCAATGACATGACCCTTCGGCTGGCCTTCGAGCGCGATGTCCTGATAAGCCTTCGAGGTGTTGCCGTTGCGATAAATCACAAGGTGGACGGGAACCAGTTCTTCTTCGCACTTGACCTCGAATGTTACGGCGGGGTTGGTGGGTCCAGTCCATGCTCCGTTCACATACGTCATCGTAAAGGTCTTCTCAGCGTCATCCGCCAGAGTGTGTTTTACGCCATTCGCTTTCTTATTGCTATTGAACGCATTAACGTATACTTCAGCCTGGACGGTGACGGTGCAGGTATATCCGGTGGTATCATCGCCGGTCACTTCACCGACTGTGAACGTGTTGGAGCCAATTTTCCAAGACAAATCGCCATGGCCGGTGATACATTTAACCGCTACCGTCGCCCCTCCAATTTCAACGGTGGGCGGGGTGGGCTTCTCGGGCGGAGTGATCTCCGGCACGCACGCGACATTGAAAACAACGGGAGTGCCGGCCGTAACAGTCCAGCCATTATCCGTGTACTTCAGCGTAACAGTTGCGGTGCCGTCCTTGGGATCGTGGGCTTTGCTGGTATCGGCTTTAAACTTTTTCACATACTCCTGAGCGTTGATGGTGACCGTGCAGGTGTAGCCGTTCTCGGCATCGCCTTCCACCTCGCTGGTGGTGTAGGAGCCGGAGATCAGGGCGTAGCTCTTGGTCTTAAGCTCGTGGGCAGCCTTATCGTTGGTACAGTTGACGGTGATATCGCCGATCAGCTTGCTGAGGTCTTCCTCACCGGGAGCGGTGGGCTTGTCGGGTTTGGGGGGCGTGTTCTCTTCCCACACAGCATACAGCTTGGTGGTTCCGGTCACAACGATGCTGCCGCTGGGCTGATACGATGCAGACGTTGCATTCTTGTTGGTACTCCAACCGAGGAAGGTATAGTTCTCGCGGGTTGGCTCCTGCGAGGAAATGGTAAAGCTATGGGACCTCTCATACTCAGAGGTCGCCTTGTAGGTCTGGCTGGCCGGTGCGCCAGTGCCGCCGTTGGCGTCATAGTTCAGCGTAAAAGTCAGCAGAACGGGCGCGCCTTTGAAATAGTAATATGCAGTGTTCTTGCCGTTGGCAAGCAAGGCATTTGCGCCCTCGCTGCGGCTGTTGCTGCCGCTTCCGGCCCAGCTGATGTAGTCGACTTTGTTGTTGTCAACACCTGTCCAGATATCCTTTGCATAGGGAAGACGGAAAGTACCGTTGTTGACATTGTACTTGCCGAGGTCAACGGTGATATCATAGCCGCTGATGCTCGTAATGGAATGTCCGTCAATCTTGTCGCCGACCTTGACCTTGACACCCGTCACGGTATGATTGACGGACGGATGCAGCACAACGGTACTGTTGCTTGCCGCCAATGCGTTCACCGGCAGCAGGCTGAAAACCATGACAAGCGACAGCAATGCTGCAAAAAAGCGTTTTTTCATACTTTTCTCCTTATCCTTAAATTTTATTTATATCAAAAGCGGCAAGCCGCTGAATTTTCTATGATCGCCTCGTAACGCCGTGCGCGCTTTGTGCCCGTTTTCCCCGCGCACACGGGGCAGCCGCAGGGATGCGCGCCCGTGCGCGAATGGACCACCGCGCGCCAGACATGCCCCTCAGGGCACTGCCACCACACCCGCCGGTGGCAGCCCGCCGTGACCTGCTGCGGCGTCAGCTCGCCGTTGAGCGTGGGGTGCCACTGGGCGGCGACGAGCGGCTTTTTCGTGGCAAGGTCGTTGAAGCCCGCCAGCACGCGCCGTCCCGCGCAGTAGGGGCAGCCCTCCCCGCGCAGGCCGCGCCGTTCCACCGCGACGCAATAGCTGTGCCCCCGCGGGCAGCGCCACCAGACCCGGCGGTTGCTGGAGGGCGTGACGGCCTCGGGCGTAAGCGGCGCGTTTTTGTCCATGTCCCACTCGCGCGCGAGCTCGGGGCGGAGCGCGGCGAGGTCATTGAAGCCCGCGAGCGTTTTCTGCCCCGCACAGTAGGGACAGCCCGTGTTCTCTCTGGCGCGCGAGCGCACGGCGGCGCGCCAGCTGTGCCCCTTTTCGCATTTCCACCACACCCGCTGCTCCGCGCCGGCAGTAAACTGCTCCGGCGTGAGCGGCGCGTTCTTTTCCGCGTCCCACTCGCGCGCAAGGTCCGGCCGGAGCGTCGGAAGATCGTTCGCGCCGCGCATGACGGCCCGGCCTGCGCACACGGGGCAGCCGCAGGGGCGCGCGCCTGTGCGCGAGCGCACGGCGGCAGACCAGCTGTGCCCCTTTTCGCACGTCCACCAGACCTTTTTGTGGCTGCCGTAGGTCACATCGTCCGGCGTGAGCGGCGCGTTCTTCTCTGTATCCCACTGTCCGAGCAGGACGGACGCGCCGGCTGCCGCGCAGAAGGCGGCAAGGCTCTGTGTGCTCATCACGATCCTCCTTTACGACATAATTTCTCTTATGTGGTAA
>CAKTLD010000144.1 GCA_934572445.1 uncultured Oscillospiraceae bacterium | reverse complement strand
ATGCTGTTTGCGGTGAAAAGCCTGAGCATCTTTTTGTATAGCGGTCTGCTCTATGCCGCCAGCGGCATTTTGTTTCCGTTGCCTGTGGCCATCGCGGTAAACATTGCAGGCACAGCGGTCATGGTCAGTATTCCCTATTGGTTGGGGAAAAAGTTAGGAAGTCAAGCAGTACAGTATATTCTGCATCGCTGGCCGAAGTCCGCCATGCTCCACGATCTTCGCGGCGGCAATGATTTCTTTTTCGTGCTGATCGTCCGCTTGCTGGGCATCCTGTCTGCTGATGTAGTCAGCGCATATATGGGGGCAGTAGGGGTGAAGTACCGAGCGTATCTTCCAGCCTGTCTGCTGGGTTTCCTGCCGACCTGTATTTTGTTTCCTATTATGGGCATGAGTATTTCGGATGTGCGTTCCCCTCAATTTCTTACTGCGGCGGGCATCGAACTTGCAGCCACTATCATTTCCTGTATCGTCTTTCATTTTTACCGTAGAAGGCACAGCTTAAATAGACAGCACATGGAGAAAAAGCATGATTAAAGCAAAAAACTTTCACACAATAAATCTGCTTGTCACATTGGATCGGAATTATGTCCAGCAGTTGAATGTTATGCTGTTTTCTGCGCTTTGTAGCGACAGTTCCGCCTATTTTTGCGTATATATTCTGCACGACGATGGTTTGGCGGATACAGATTTGATCACGACGAATGCCATCTTGGGGCAACGCGGTAAGCTGCACTTGATAAAAGTAAACGAATGCGGCTTAGCTGACGCCCCCACTTCTGACCGATACCCAAAAGCAATTTATTACCGCATTTTTGCGGCGAAATACTTGCCAGCCACACTTGAGCGGGTATTATATCTCGACCCTGATATTGTGGTACGAAAGAGTTTGCAGGAACTGTATGAATTGCCGATGAATACAGCATATTTCGCAGCGGCCTCTCACATACGGGCGCTACTGCACCGCTTTAATGAACTGCGTCTCGACATGGGCGAGGACAGCCCTTATATCAATTCCGGTGTAATGCTGATGAATTTGCAGGCATTGCGGGCAGAGCAGGACACACAAGAAGTGTTCAACTATATGGAGGCACACAAAGGGCGGCTACTGCTTCCAGATCAGGATATTATCAGCGCCCTGTATGGACAGCGCATTCTTCCGCTGGATGCTGTCCGCTATAACATGACGGAAAAACTGTATGCCCTTCATCGGCGTGAAGAAACCGGAATGACGTTAGAAGATGTCCGTCAGCAATCTGCTGTCATTCATTACTGCGGGCGGAATAAACCGTGGAAATCGGGGTACATTGGCGAATTAAATGTGTTTTATGAGGAAATTGTCTCTCAAATGAAAAAAACAATGCCAGCTTTGGCAGAAAGGATAAGTGAACTATGAGCATTACAGAAAAGATTTCCCATGCGGCGGAGCGCAAAGCCTTTGAAACAATCTTGGACTCCATGCTGAAAAAGGGCCAGACGCAGGATGTAGGCGACCTTGCCGAACAGCTTATCGACATGATCCAGAAGATTCACAAGGGAACTTGGAGCGACAAGTCTTACGAAACGCTGCGCATGATTGCAGAAAATCCCGATGGCAAGTGGGCACATTATACCCAGCGGCTTATCCGGGAGAACGACCCATACATTCTCAAAACCTTCCTGACCAATGTGGCATACGAGGGCGGCTTCCGGGGCTATCAGACAGCGCAGGAGAATGCCGCCAAGTACGACATCAATGTACCTTGGCTGATCCTGATGGATCCCACCTCCGCCTGCAATATGCACTGCACCGGCTGCTGGGCGGCAGAATACGGTCACAAGCAGAGCCTGACCTTTGAGGAAATGGATCGTGTGCTGACCGAGGCCAAGGAACTGGGTACCCATGCCTGCCTGTTCACCGGCGGCGAGCCGCTGCTGCGGAAGAAGGACATTATCCGTCTGTGCGAAAAGCACCGGGACATGGCCTTCCACGCCTTCACCAACGGCACCCTCATTGACGAGGAGTTCTGTCAGGAGATGCTGCGTGTGGGCAACTTCTTCGTGTCCATCAGCGTCGAGGGTTTTGAGGAAGCCAACGATGGCCGTCGTGGACAGGGCCATTTCCAGAAAGCCTTGGATGCGATGGAGCTGATGCACAGTCACCGCATCCCCTTCGGCGTCTCCATCTGCTACACCAGCCAGAACTACAAGGTCGTCACCAGCGATGAGTTTCTTGACCTGCTGATTTCCAAGGGCTGCATTTTCGCGTGGTATTTCCACTATATGCCCGTTGGCCTGAACGCTGACACCTCCCTACTGCTGACACCGGAGCAAAGAGCGTATATGAAAGACCGTGTACGGGAGATCCGCGGGCTTACCGGTGGTAAGGAACTGTACTGCATCGACTTCCAGAACGATGGTGAGTTTGCAGGCGGATGCGTAGCTGGCGGCAGAATTTACTGCCACATCAACGCCGCAGGCGATGTGGAACCCTGCGTGTTCATTCATTACTCCAGCGCGAATATCCGGGATAAGAGTTTCTTGGAGTGCTTGCAGCAGCCGCTGTTCAAACTCTACCGCAAGGGACAGCCTTTCAACGGCAACCACCTGCGGCCCTGCCCCATGCTGGAAAATCCGGAACTGCTGCCGAAAATGGTGGCAGAGAGCGGTGCGCACTCCACCGACCTCGAAGCTCCGGAAAGCGCCGAGCATCTGTGCGAGAAGTGCAAGGCCTATGCCGATTGCTGGAAGCCTGAAGCCGAAAAGCTCTGGGCGGAAGAAAACCATAATTGATGGAGGTATGAATATGAAGATGGCAAATCATGACTGTTGTGAAAAGAAGCACTGCAAGTGCAGAGGCTTTCTGAAATTCGTTTTCGGTGCGGGCGTTCTTGGTTTACTTGCGCACATGGTATATGGCTATCTGGAAGAGGATAAGCCATGTCCGCTGAAAGGATGGCTGGCTAAGCACGGGAACGAAAGTACCGCTGAATTTGAGGATTTCGACGATTGACACCAACTTTTTAACAGAGGCGGCGGTTCGTATGAGCCGCCGCCTTGTCGTTATCGTTCGAGATCGTTTCGTTTCCTTTTGCTGTGAGAATGCAGATGCTGATCCTGCTTTCTGTGAGTAATGAGCTGCCGCACCTGCTGTTCTTCTGCGTCCGACCCAAGCAGATGAGACGCTTCCTGCTTGGCGCTGAGCAGCATAATAAGAGATGGCTTCTTCTGCAAGGCATCCTCCAGCTGCTGTTCTGCCGCCTTTTCCTGCGCAGGACGAATTGCCTGCCGTGC
>CAKTLD010000143.1 GCA_934572445.1 uncultured Oscillospiraceae bacterium | reverse complement strand
GCGCTGTCCTCATACAGGAAGGAGGGGACCTTCAGCTCGTCCCAGATGCGCTGGGCGACGCGCTTGGACATCTCGACAGCTTCCTCAACGGTCACGTCCATCTGGGGAACGAAGGGGATCACGTCGGTAGCGCCCATGCGCTTGTGCTCGCCGTGATGCTTGTTCATGTCGATGCGCTCGGTGGCGACCTTGGTCAGCTGGAAAGCGACCTCCTCGATGGCCTCGGGAGAGCCGATGAGGGTGAAGACGCAGCGGTTGTGGTTGCCGTCGGTCTGCGCGTCAAACAGGGTGCAGCCGGGGACGCTCTTGGCGGTCTCGACGAGGGCGTTATAGGTGGCCTCGTCCTTTTCCTTGGAGCAGCTAAAGTTGGGGATACATTCGATCAGCTTTGCCATGATAGTTTTCCTCCGTTTTATTATTTATGGTCGTTCTATCGTCATTTTTGCACAGCCGAACACACAGCGGTCCGGCTGTTTTTTGTTCAGCGCCGCTATTATATCGCGGCGCATGGGGAGCGTAAACAGGTTTTCTTTGTCGTTTTCAGAGGGGCGCTTAAATTTTTTAAGTGATGCTCTGCTCCACAAAGCGCTGCACGCAGGGCGCGCTGAGGACCTCGCTGTTCCACGCGAGCACGGCGTAGGAGCGGATAGGCAGGCCGCGCACGGGCTTGGCTGTGAGCGGCGCGCCGGGATGCGTGCTGAGGATGGAGCGCGGCAGGAAGCTCAGGCCGAAGCCGGAGAGCACCATCTGCATTGCCATAGGCGTATCGTAGCAATGGCAGGCAACATTGGGCGTAAAGCCGCTGCGCTGACACTCCTGCACAAGAAAGTCGTTGTAGCTCCAGAGATCGTCCGAACGCAAAAGGCACATCGGCACGCTTTTCAGCCGCTCGATGGGCACCTCAGAAAGCTCCGGCGCAGGGTCCATGTCCGCGCGCATGATAAGCTCAAGCGCGTCCTCGCCCAGAACGCGCTCCTGTAATCCGCTGGGCTCGCGCGCGGCAGTGCGCAGGAAAAGCGCGTGCAGCTCGCCGCGGTTGAGCGCTTCGAGCAGCTCCTGCGGAGAGCCAAGGCGGATGAAAAGCTCCACCTGCGGGTAGGCGCGGTGGTAGCGGTCCACATAGCGCAGCGCGTAGGGCACGGCGGAGTAGATGACGCCGAGCTTGATGCGCCCGCTCATCCCCATGCCGACACTGCGGACGCTGTCCTCCACGCGGCGGAGATCCTGAAAGATCTGCTGGGTCTGCTGGTAGAGCTTCTGCCCCGCGTCGGTGAGGAGCATGCCCTTGCTGCCGCGCAGGAACAACTGCACGCCGAGCTCTTCTTCGAGCTGGGCGATCTGGCGCGAGATGGGCGGCTGGGCCACATGCAGTTCGCGCGCCGCGGCAGAGATGCTCTTCGCTTCCGCCACCGCGCAGAAATATTCCAGTTGGCGCAGCTTCATATCCCGTCCTCCGTGCTATACTTATTTGATATGGAATCATGACAAATTAAGTACTTTTCATTATAGCAGTTCTTTGTTATAATGCAAGATGTAAAGGAAAAGTCGGATAGAATTTTATATTTTTATCGGTTTTTACAAAATCATTTTGATGAAAGTGAGGCACCACCATGATCAATCTTGCAGACGAAGCCATGACGATCAAGCTGGATTATGATCTTCCGGAGTACCCGAAGATGGAGTCCTGCTATCGCCGCGCTCCCCGCCGCGAATCCCACCTGACCGAAGCCGATAAGGCGCTGGCCATCAAGAACGCGCTGCGCTACATCCACCCCGACCATCACGAGCAGATGGCCAAGGAGTTTGCGCAGGAGCTTGAAGAGCACGGCCGCATCTACGGCTACCGCTTCCGTCCCGAGGGCAAGCTCTACGGCCGTCCCATCGACGAGTACAAGGGCAAGTGCATCGAGGGCCGCGCCATCCAGGTCATGATCGACAACAACCTTGACTTCGACGTCGCGCTCTATCCCTATGAGCTGGTCACCTACGGCGAGACCGGTCAGGTCTGCCAGAACTGGATGCAGTACCGCCTGATCAAGAAGTACCTCGAGCAGTTGACCGACGAGCAGACGCTCGTCGTCATGTCCGGCCATCCTCTGGGCCTGTTCCACTCCCATAAGCTGGCTCCCCGCGTCATCATCTCCAACGGCCTGATGGTCGGCACCTTCGATGACCAGGAGAACTTCAACCGCGCGGCGGCGCTCGGCGTTGCCAACTACGGCCAGATGACCGCGGGCGGCTGGATGTATATCGGCCCCCAGGGCATCGTGCACGGCACGTTCAACACGCTGCTCAACGCCGGTCGTCTGAAGCTCGGCATCCCCAACGACAAGGACCTCGCAGGCCGTCTGTTCATCTCCGCCGGTCTTGGCGGCATGAGCGGCGCGCAGGGCAAGGCCGCCGAGATCGCGGGCGCCGCCTCCATCATCGCCGAGGTGGACGATTCCCGTATCGACACGCGCTACACCCAGGGTTGGGTCAGCCACCGCACCGCCTCCCTTGAAGAGGCTACGAAGATCGCTCTCGACCACCAGAAGGCCGGCAAGCCCTGCGCTGTCGCCTACAACGGCAACATCGTGGACCTGCTTGAGTATCTGTATGAGCACGATGTTCATGTTGATCTGATGAGCGACCAGACCTCCTGCCATGTTCCCTATGACGGCGGCTACTGCCCGCAGGGCCTCACCTTCGAGCAGCGCACCGAGATGCTCGACAAGGACCCCGAGGGCTTCCGCAAGCTCGTTGACAAGACCCTGCAGCACCACTATGAGATGATCTGCAAGTTCCACGAGAAAGGCACCTATTTCTTCGACTACGGCAACAGCTTCCTCAAGGCCGTGTACGACACCGGCATCAAGAGCATCTGCAAGAACGGTGAGAACGACCTCGACGGCTTCATCTTCCCCTCCTACGTCGAAGATATCCTGGGTCCCTGCCTCTTCGACTTCGGCTACGGCCCGTTCCGTTGGTGCTGCCTGAGCCGCAACCCCGAGGATCTGCACAAGACCGACATGGCTGCTGCCGAGTACATCAAGGCTCACAACCGCCGCTATCAGGACTACGACAACTATGTCTGGGTCCGCGACGCGGAGAAGAACAAGCTGGTCGTCGGTACCCAGTGCCGTATCCTCTATCAGGATGCCATGGGCCGCATGAACCTCGCGCTCAAGTTCAACGAAATGGTCCGCAACGGCGAGATCGGCCCCGTCATCCTTGGCCGTGACCATCACGACACCGGCGGCACCGACGCGCCCTTCCGTGAGACCTCCAACATCAAGGACGGCTCCAACAT
>CAKTLD010000142.1 GCA_934572445.1 uncultured Oscillospiraceae bacterium | reverse complement strand
AATGCGACCCCCATTTTCTTTCCCGAGAAAGAAAACGGGCGTCGCCCGTCCAAAAGAAAGGCGTTTAGATTGGCAGTCTCAATCTTGAATGGCCTTTATGCCTCCGGAATGGAAGTACCTGCGCGCGGCGTTGCCGCGGTTAGTGTTGCTATACGATTTGATTTGCTCCTACTATCCGCTGCCGCTCTGCCTGTCTCGTGACAGTGCAGCCTAATTCCCGTCTACCGCCAGTCTCCACAATGCGGCGAGCGCAGCAATGCCGCATTCAGTAAGCAGTCTGCCGCCAAGCTACCGTCACACGCGCCTCACGATAGTAAGGCGCGGTTGAGAGTTGTCACGAAACGCAGGGGTTCATGGCGAAGCCATGTACACCGTACTTACACTGCGTAGCGCGTGCAGTCATTCAAGCTGCAAACTGCCAATGTGCGGGGTCAAGGGGTAAGACCCCTTGCCTTTCTCTGGGGGTTCCAAAGGGGGTATTCTCTTTGGAAAGAGAATACCCCCTTTGCTCCCGCCGCCCGCAGGCGGCATATCCCCGCGCCCTTGGGGCGCGAAAACCCGCCCTCTTTGGGCCTGCAAAGGAGAAAAGAGCCATGTACGAATACTTTCATGTAAAAGTTTCCGCCAAGTCAGCTTTTCTTGGTGGATTTTCGCTTGACCCTGAGTACCGCAATATCATTGACCGCGCGGCGGATGAGGGCTGGCGTTATGTCGGCTTCCTGCCTGTGACGCAGACGGCGAACGGCACGATTTTAGAATACGACCTCATCTTTGAGCAGGAGAAGAAATGAATCTGATTTTTGACACCCACGCCCACTACGACGACGAGGCGTTCGACGCCGACCGCGATACATTGCTCTCCTCCATGCCCGAAAACGGCGTGGGGCTGATCGTCGACCCCGGCTGCGACCTTGAAACTTCGCGACGCGCGGTGGAGATTGCGGAACAGTATCCCCACGTCTACGCAGCCGTCGGCTGGCACCCCGAAAACTGCGCGCCCTACACGCGCGCAAGCCTTGACACGCTGTGCGCGTGGGCAAAGAGCCCGAAGGTCGTCGCCATCGGTGAGATCGGGCTCGACTACTACTGGGAGCAGAACCCGCCGCGGGAGTTTCAGCAGGAGGTCTTCCGCGATCAGCTTGCGCTGGCACAGGAGCTGGACCTCCCCGTCATCGTACACGACCGCGACGCGCACGCCGACTGCCTCGCCATCGTGAAGGAATTCCCGCAGGTGCGCGGCGTGTTCCACTGCTTTTCCGGCAGCGTCGAGACCGCGCAGGAGCTTATCAAGCGCGGCTGGTACCTCGGCTTCGACGGCCCGCTGACCTACAAGAACGCAAAGAAGACCGTCGAGGTCGCAAAGATCGTCCCGCTCGACAGAGTCCTGCTCGAAACCGACAGCCCCTACATGGCCCCCGTCCCCGTGCGCGGCACGCGCAACGACTCGCGCAATGTCTTCCACATCGCGGCTAAGTTTGCGGAGATCCGCGGCATGAGCACAGATGAGGTCATTGCCCTGACGAGCGAAAACGGCCGCCGCCTCTTCGGCCTTACATGAGAATATGGGACCGGCCGCGGAAGGGGGAGGAAAAGCCCCTTCCGCGGCCGGATTTCTTTCCTCTTTCCCTTGTTTTCTGATGTAGGCTGTAGTATAATTGCAAAAAATACTATCCGACGGGCGTTTTGCGCGGCAAATACGCGCGCCGGGTCGAAATTGCAAAGGATAAGAGGAGAACAAGCCATGAATATGATCCGCAGCGCCAAAAATCAGATCGCCGAGCTGACTGCGGCGGCTTACCGCGCCGCCGTGCAGGAGGGCCTGCTGCCCGACGGCGTTACGACCGTCCCCGCCGTCGAGATCCCCAAGGATACCGCCAACGGCGACTATACCACTACCTTCTGCCTGGCTGCCTCCAAGGCCATGCACAAGAATCCCCGCGAGGTCGCGAAGATCCTGACCGGTCACATGCAGCTTGAGGGCACCTACTTTACCTCTGTTGAGATCGCGGGCCCGGGCTTCCTCAACTTCCGCCTCGGCGAAAAGTGGTATGACGATGTCCTCGCTGCCATCGAGCGCGAGAACAAGGACTATGGCCGCGACAACTGGCTGGGCGGCAAGAAGTATATGGTCGAGTTCGTCTCCGCCAACCCCACCGGCCCCATGCACATGGGCAACGCCCGCGGCGGCGTGCTGGGTGATACGCTTGCCGAGGTGCTGGACTGGTCCGGCGCGAACGTCTGGCGCGAGTTCTATGTCAACGACTTCGGCAACCAGATCGAAAAGTTTGCCAAGAGCATCGAGGCGCGTTACTTCCAGATCATCAAGGGCGAGGATGCCGTTGAATTCCCCGAGGACGGCTACCATGGCGACGATATCCGCGAGTTGGCGCAGGCGTTTTATGATGAGCACGGCGAGAGCTACCTCGACAAGCCCGTCGAGCAGCGCCATGCCGATATGGCCCGCTTCGGCCTTGACCGCAACATTCCCAAGATGAAGACCGACCTTGAGCGCTACGGCATCAGGTTCGATGAGTGGTTCTTTGAATCCTCCCTGCACGAGTCCGGCTTCGTCGCCGACACGGCCAAAAAGCTCACCGACCTCGGCTGGACCTACGAGAAGGACGGCGCGCTCTGGGTCAAGACCGCTGAGATCATGCGCGAGCAGTACCGCAAGCAGGGCAAGAAGGACGAGGATATCGACAAGCTCGGCCTCAAGGACGATGTGCTACGCCGCGCCAACGGCTTCTACACCTACCTCGCCGGCGACATTGCCTACCACCGCAACAAGTTCGAGGTCCGCGGCTTCGACAAGGTCATCAACATCTGGGGCGCGGACCATCACGGTCATGTTGCCCGCCTCAAGGGCGCGATCGACGCGCTGGGGCTGGACGGCACGAACCGCCTCGATATCGTGCTGATGCAGCTTGTCAAGCTCGTGCGCGACGGTGAGGTCGTGCGTATGTCCAAGCGCACAGGCAAGACCATCTCGCTGTCCGACCTGCTCGATGAGATCCCGGTGGATGCCTGCCGCTATTTCTTCAACGCCAAGCCCGACACGCAGATGGAATTCGACCTCGGCCTCGCCGTGCGCGAGGACAGTGAGAATCCCATCTACTATATCCAGTACGCCCACGCGCGCATTTGCAGCCTGCTCAAGGCGCTTGCCGAGGAGGGCCACAGCGTTCCCGCCTGCGCGGATGCCGACCTCTCCATTCTCTCGAGCGACACCGAGCGTGCGCTGATCAAGGAGCTCTCCTCCTTCGCCGAGGAGATCCGCATGGCCGCGCGCGACTATGACCCCAGCTATATCAACCGCTATCTCATGCGCCTTGCCGCCGCGTTCCACAAGTTCTACAACGCCTGCCGCATCAAGGGCGAGGACGA
>CAKTLD010000141.1 GCA_934572445.1 uncultured Oscillospiraceae bacterium | reverse complement strand
CTGAACGAAGCGGTCGAGGCGATGCCGATGATGGCCGAGCGTACGCTCGTCGTCGTGACGGACTGCGACCTCTTCAAGCTGCCGGAGGATCAGCGCACGGCGCTCATCGCGCTGCTGAGTGATTTCCCGCCGTACTGCTGCCTGATATTCGTATACGATCTTGTCGAATACAAACCGAATAAGACCTATAAGAAGCTTTATGAAGCGCTTGATAAAACCGCGCTTGCCGTCAAGTTCGAGGCGCAGGAGCGCAGCGACCTGATCAATTGGATCGCACGGCGCTTCCGCGCGCTGGGAAAGGGTATCGACGCGCAGACGGCGGAACATCTGATCTTCACATGCGGTGCGCTGATGACCGGCCTTGTGCCGGAAATCGAGAAGATCGGCGCTTACGCCAGGGGAAAGGACATCACGATCGACGACATCAACGCCGTGGCCGACCCTGTGCTCGACGCGGTGGTGTTTGACATGACAAACGCCATCACGAAGCGCGATTATGGCCGCGCTTCGGAGCTGCTTGGCCAGCTGCTCAAAAAGCAGGAGGAACCGTTTGTCATCCTTTCGGTTATCGGCAAGGAGCTGCGGCGCATCTACACCGCGCGCATCGCGCTCGACAACGGCAAGGACAAGCTCTGGCTCATGGAGCTGTGGGGGATGCGCTCAGACTATCCCGCGCGTCTGCTGCTGGATGCCGCGCGTAAAACGACAGGCGAATGGTGCAGCGAGAGTCTGCTGCTGTGCCAGAGACTTGACAAGCGCATGAAGAGTGAGAAGGGGATCGACAGCGAGGGTGAACTCAAGCTGCTGCTGATGCGACTGGCACAGGGGAAATGAGAATGACAAAGCCAACGGTCAAAGAAGTCATCGTGGTCGAAGGCCGCTATGATAAAAATACGCTCTCACAGGTCGTGGATGCCGTCATCGTGGAGCTCGGCGGCTTCGCTGTGTTCAACAACAAGGAAAAGCAGGCCTTTTTGCGAAAGCTCGCCAGGGAGCGAGGCATCATCCTCTTCACCGATCCCGACGGCGCGGGCTTTGTCATCCGCAACCGCGTCAAGGGCAATATCTCTGAGGGACGCGTGCTGCAGGCCTATGTGCCGGACATCTATGGCAAGGAAAAGCGCAAGCGCAAGGGCGGCAAGGAGGGCAAGCTCGGCGTCGAGGGCATGAAGCCGGAGGTCCTGCTCGACGCCCTCCGCCGCGCGGGCGCGACCATTGATGAAGAAAGCACTGTAAAGGGAAATTCCATCACAAAAGCGGACCTCTATGACCTGGGCCTGATCGGCCCGGACAGCGTGGAAAAGCGCAAGGCGCTGTGCAAAAGGCTGGAGTTGCCGGAGCATTTGGGCGCCAATGCGCTGTTGGAGGTGCTTAATTTGCTGATGAGCAGGGAAGAGCTTCAGGGGCTCTTCCAATGAAGAACGAAATTATCCCTGCGTGCCCGCAGGGGAGCGGGGCAAAGGGGGCTATTCTCTTTCACAAAAGAGAATAGCCCCCCTTTAAATCCCCCAAGAGAAAGGTTTCGACATTGCAAGCGAGCAGCTTGAAGAGCTGCGGCGCTTGCCGAATCGGGTGCCTGCCAAGTGGCATTGCTATACGACTTGGTTTGCTTCTATTTTCGCTGTCGCTTTGCCTGCGATTCGTTAGCCTTACGCAATCACCGTCTACTTTAGATTTGTGCAGTTTTGCTTTTGCCTGCCAAGGCGGCATTGCTGTGCTCGCCGCGATACGCGTACTATCGATAGTAGGCGATTACACCGCACCAAAACAAGATTCGAGAGCGGCAGCGGATGATAGGAGCAAGTCCAATCGTATAGCAACACTCAACGCGGCTCCGCCGCGCGCAGGCAGTTGCATTTCGGGGGCATAAAGGCCATTCGAACCCGAGACTGCCAATCAAATCCCTTTCTCTTGGGGATCAAAGGGGGATATTCTCTTTCCTCGGAAAGAGAATATCCCCCTTAATCGTACCCCTGCGCAGCGCAGGGAAACCTCAAGCATATTATGCTTGCAATAACCGCAAAGAAAGGGTATAATCTACTATTATTTTGTCTGTCTTACCGCAGACGCAAAGAAAGGAATGAATCAAATGGCTGAGGAAGTCAGAACTGCCGCCGCTGAGGGCGAATCCGGCAGCAAAAATTTTATCGACGCCTTCATCGAAGAAGACATCGCGGAGGGTGGGCGCTTCCAGGGCCAGCAGGTCCACACCCGTTTTCCGCCGGAGCCGAACGGCTATCTGCACATCGGCCACTGCAAGGCGCTGACCATCGACTTTGGCACCGCTGAGCGCTTCGGCGGCCTTTGCAACCTGCGCATGGACGACACGAACCCCACGAAGGAGGACGTCGAATTTGTCGACGCCATCAAAGAGGACATCCACTGGCTGGGCTTCGACTGGGGCGACCGTTTCTTCTACGGCAGCGACTATTTTGAAAAGGACTACGAGTACGCTGTCGAGCTCATCAAAAAGGGCCTTGCCTACGTCTGCGACCTGACGCCTGAGCAGGCGAAAGAGTACCGCGGCGACATCGGCAAGCCCGCCATCTCCCCGTACCGCGACCGCGATGTAGAGGAGAACCTCGACCTCTTCGAGCGCATGAAAAACGGCGAGTTCCCCGAGGGCAGCCGCACGCTGCGCGCGAAGATCGACTTGGCGAGCGGCAACTTCAACATGCGCGATCCGGTCATCTACCGCATCCGCTA
Source organism: uncultured Oscillospiraceae bacterium (assembly GCA_934572445.1). Taxonomy (GTDB): domain Bacteria; phylum Bacillota; class Clostridia; order Oscillospirales; family Oscillospiraceae; genus Hominicoprocola. The sequence continues at coordinate 689 of CAKTLD010000141.1, read as the reverse complement.
TATGCACCATCACCGCCAGGGAGACAAGTGGTGCATCTACCCGATGTACGACTTTGCACACCCCATTCAGGACGCGCTCGAGGGCATTACGCACTCACTGTGCTCGCTGGAGTTCGAGGCGCACCGCCCGCTCTACGACTGGGTGGTGAACAATGTCTCCGTTCCCTGTAAGCCGCGCCAGATCGAGTTTGCCCGCCTTGGCATCGACCACACGGTCATGTCGAAGCGCAAGCTCAGAAAGCTCGTCGAAGAGGGCATCGTCTCCGGCTGGGACGATCCGCGTATGCCGACGCTTTGCGGCCTGCGCCGCCGCGGCTTCACACCAGCGTCCATCCGCAACTTCTGCGACCGCATCGGCGTTGCCAAGAGCGCGAGCGTGGTCGAATACAGCTTCCTTGAGCACTGCCTGCGCGAGGACCTCAATGAGAAGGCCGAGCGCACGATGGGCGTGCTGCATCCGGTGAAGCTTGTCATCACAAACTATCCCGAGGGCAAGAGAGAGACGTTCACGGTCGAAAATAACCCAACCGACCCTGCGTCCGGCACGCATGAGATCACGTTCTCCCGCGAGTGCTGGATCGAGGCCGACGATTTCATGGAAGTCCCCGTGCCCAAGTACAAGCGCCTGACGCCGAACGGCCCCGAGTGCCGTCTCAAGGGCGCGTACCTCATCACCTGCACGGGCTGCA
>CAKTLD010000140.1 GCA_934572445.1 uncultured Oscillospiraceae bacterium | reverse complement strand
CGGTAGCCCTCGCCCTCGCGGGCGATGGTGGTGACGGGGGCGTCAAAGTAGAAATCGACCTTGTCCTTGAGCTCGGCATAGAGGTTCGAGAGCACGACGAGGTTCACGTCGGTGCCAAGGTGGCGGACGGAGGCGTCAAGCAGATTCAGCTTATTCTGGATGCAGAGCTTTTTGAACTTTGTGCCGGCGGTGGAGTAAAGCTTTGTGCCCTCGCCGCCATAGGCCATGTTGATCTCGTCGACATAGTGCATGAGGTCGAGCGCCTGCTTCTTGCCGATGTACTCGTGCAGCGTGCCGCCGAAGTCGTTGGTGATGTTGTACTTGCCGTCGGAAAATGCGCCCGCGCCGCCGAAACCGCTCATGATCGAGCAGCTCTTGCAGCGGATGCAGGACTTGACCTTGTCGCCGTCGATGGGGCAGTGGCGCTTTTCGAGGCTGTGACCGGCCTCGAACACGGCCACGCGCAGATCGCTGCGTTCTTTCGTCAGCTCATAGGCGGAAAAGATACCGCCCGGGCCGGCGCCGATAATGATCACGTCGTAATGCATGGAAGGTTCCTCCCTGATCGTTCGATGATACCTCTGCCGAAGCAGAATATTACATTTAATATTGTATAAAAAAACATCGCGGGAAGTCAAGCCGCCGAACTGACAAAAGAGCGGGGAAAATCCCCGCCCTTTTGTTTACATGTTCTTTTTGATGCTCTTGATTGCGTTCTTTTCAAGGCGCGAGACCTGAGCCTGAGAGATGCCGATCTCGCTGGACACCTCCATCTGCGTCTTGCCGTCGCAGAAGCGCAGGGCGAGGATCATGCGCTCGCGCGCGCTCAGCCGTGACATCGCGTCCTTGAGCGCGATCTGCTCGAGCCAGTCTTCGTCGGTGTTCCTGTCATCGCGTACCTGATCCATCACGCATACGGTGTCCCCGCCGTCGGCATAGATGGGCTCGAAGAGCGACACGGGATCACAGACTGCGTCCATGGCAAAGACAACCTCCTCGCGCGGGATATCCAGCTCGCGCGCGATCTGTTCGACCGTTGGCTCCCGCTGCTGCTCGCGCTGGAGCTTTTCGCGTGCCTGCAGGACGCGGTAGGCCGTATCGCGCATCGATCGGCTGACGCGGATGGCGCTGTTATCGCGCAGGTAGCGGCGGATCTCGCCGATGATCATGGGCACGCCGTAGGTGGAAAAGCGGACATTCTGCGTGATGTCAAAGTTGTCGATCGCCTTTAAAAGCCCCACGCAGCCGACCTGAAAAAGATCGTCTGCGTTTTCTCCGCGCCCCGAAAAACGCTGGATGACCGACAGCACCAGCCGCAGATTGCCCTCGACGAGCGCCTCGCGCGCACCCTCGTCGCCCTGCTTTGCGCGCTTGAGCAGCGCGTCTGTCTGCGCGGCGGTCAGCGTCGGCAGCTTCGATGTGTTCACGCCGCAGATCTCCACCTTGCCAAGCATAAACGATCCCCGCCTCCCTTGAGCATGATGCTTTCAGTATTTCCGTACGCGGCGGAAACATACTGAACGGGAGGCGGGGATATTTTTTATCGTTCGGCGCGCTTCGATGGACTTCGCGCGCGCACGCAGTTCTCAGGAAAGAAGACCGATGCTGAAGGCGATGATCGCGGCGTTGAAAAAGTCGTTGAACAGTCCGCCAACCATCGGAATAACAAAGTAGGCGGAAGGGGAGGGACCGTAGCGGCGGGAAACCGCCTGCATATTGGCCATGGCGTTGGAGGTCGCACCCATGCCGAAGCCGATAAAGCCCGCGGTGATCATGGCAGCGTCGTAGCTGCGGCCCATGAGCGGATAAACAACGAAAACAGAGTAAACGACCATCAGCAGCACCTCGGCGGCGAGGCAGACGAGCATCGGCAGCGCCAGATCGACAAGCTGCCAGAGCTTGAGCCCCGCGAGCGCCATCGAAAGGAAAATCGCAAGGAACATATTGCCCATCGTGCTGATTTCGGCAGCAGGGAATTTCATGATCTTGAAGCGGTCGATCACATTGCGTACAATGACGGCCACGAGCATCGAGCCGATGTAGATCGGGAAGCTGAAGCCGCAGACCTTTGTGAGCCACGCGCTGACAAAGTTGCCCACACCCACGCAGAACGCGAGCAGCAGAAAGCCGCAGACGAAGCTGTTGGCATGGGTGCTGTAATGCCTGTCGTCGGCGTCCTCTTCTTCGATCTGCTCGGTCAGCTCGTCGCGCAGATGGTTTTTGACGATGAGCCTCCTTGCGATCGGACCGCCGAGGAGCGAGCCGAAGATCAGGCCGAACGTCGCTGCCGCGACGGCGACGGTCGTGCCGCCGACAGCGCCGGCGGCGTCAAGGTCGGGACCGATGCCCGCTGCGGTGCCGGGACCGCCGATCATCGAGATGGAGCCGCAGGCGAGGCCAAAGAGCGGGTCCTTGCCCATCAGGGCCATCACGCCGCTGCCGACGACATTCTGCAATACGATGATCACGATGCTCAGTCCCAGAAGCAGCAGGACCGACTTGCCGCTTTTGAGCAGCATCGGGATGCTGACGGTGAAGCCGACGGTCGTGAAGAAGAAGATCATAAAGACCGTTTGCAGCGTGTCATCAAAGGTGATGACCGCTGTCCCCGTGGCATACAGGATGGTGTTGAAGACCGCAAAGCACAGGCCGCCGACCAGAGGCGCGGGGATGCAGAAGCGGCTGAGAAGGGGAATCCGTCTGGTCAGGAAGAGACCGATGCCGTACATCGCGGCGCCAAGTGCCAGAGCGTGATACATATTGAGCTGGATCTGAGTCATAAACAAAACCTCTGTCTGAAGTGAAGTATTTTCGCGGGAAAATGGAAGTGCGGTGCCGTCTGAAGGGATAGGACTTCCTGTTTTCCGAATAGGATACAGGGAACGGGAGGGGGATCTGGAATGAACTGCCGCTTTGCCGACCTCCGCTGCAAGGAGGTCATCAATATCCATGACGGCTGCCGCCTCGGCTATGTCGGCGACGTGGAGTGCCGCCTGCCCGAGGGCGAGCTGACCGCGCTGATTGTGCCGGGACCGTACCGATTTTTCGGCCTTTTCGGCCGCGGCGAGGAATATTATATCCCGTGGGAGAGCATCAAGCAGGTCGGAGATGATATCATCCTCATCGATCGGCCCTTCCCGCGGACGGAGCCGCCGCGGCGGGAGAAGCGCACGCGTCGCCGTTTTTGAAAGCAGATATTCCACATTATAAAAATTTTTGACGTGTTTGCAAGTTTATTTTTTGGAAGGACCTTATGAAAAATAAAAAAGCTCTTGCATTTTGCAATATTGCATGATACAATGCTCGGGTATTCCGCATGGAGACCGGACTTTTTGTCTGTGCCATCAGGTTGGCAGGGAGGATGAAGGCTCCAGAGGTAAAACTAAATTTGAAGGAGAAACTACAAGCAATGGCAAACGTCGTATCCATGAAAGCCCTGCTCGA
>CAKTLD010000139.1 GCA_934572445.1 uncultured Oscillospiraceae bacterium | reverse complement strand
TTCAGCGTGCGGCGGCGGCCGAGGTCGTACTCGTCCGCGCCGACGATGTCGCGCTTCATCTGCACGCAGACCTCGATGACGTGCTCGTACTGCTCGCGCACGGGCGTTTTGTAGAGTTCTTCAAAGAACGCCGCATTGCCGAGCATCGAATATTTGATGATCTCGGCGCAGCCGCAGCGGTACTGCTCCTCGGGCAGCGTTTCGAGCGTGTCGGGATCGCAGATCACGATGCAGGGCTGATAGAAGCTGCCCGCCTGATTCTTGCCCGTGGGCAGGTCGACGGCGGTCTTGCCGCCGACGGACGAATCCACCGCGGCCAGCAGCGTCGTCGGGATCTGGGCAAAGCCCATGCCGCGCTGATACGTCGCCGCGGCAAAGCCCGCAAGGTCGCCCACCACGCCGCCGCCAAGCGCGACGACCACGTCGCTGCGGCTGAAGCAGTGCCCGCCGAGGAAGTGCAGCACGTCAGCGTAGGTCGAGAGGTTCTTGCTCCCCTCGCCCGCGGGGAAAACAAACGAGTGCACGCGGTAGCCCGCCTTTTCAAGCGCCTTGACCGTGCGCTCGCCGTAGAGCGCGTAGACCGTGTCGTCCGACACGACGGCGGCCATGCCCGGGGCGCTGACCTCCCTGAGCAACTCACCCGCGCGGTCCAAAAGTCCGCGCTCGACCAGCACATCGTAATCGCGCGAGGCCTTGATATGGATGCTGCGCATCAGCCGTCCACCTCTTCCTTTCTCTTCTTGCCCTCGTCCAGAAGACGGACAAGGGTCTCTTCGTCGTCATTTTCCATGGCGGTCTTGTATTCGCTTAAGTGCTCGATGTAGCAGTCGATCTCCTTGAGCAGGAATTCCTTATTCTCCATGAAAAGCTCCGCCCACATCTGCGGCGCGAGCCAGGCAACGCGCGTCATATCCTTATAGCTGCCGGCGGAAAAGCCTTTGTGCTTTTTTGCCGTGGGGCTCTTGATGTAGGCATTGGACGCCACATGCGCCAGCTGTGAGGTAAAGGCGATCATCTCGTCGTGCTGTTCGGCGGTCGTAACGGAGTAGCTGCCAAAGCCCGCGGGCGCAAGCAGTCCCTTTACGCGGCCCAAAAGCTCGATATCGTCGAACCGCGGGGGTACGAGCACCATCGGTGCGCCCCGAAAGAGGTCGGCCCTTGCATATTTGAAGCCGGAAAACTGCGTGCCTGCCATCGGATGCCCGCCGAGATAAGTAATACCGTACTGCTCCGCGAGAGGAAAACATGCCGCGCAGACCGTACGCTTCGTGCCGCAGCAGTCGATAACGACCGTGTGCCTGCCGATCTTCGCCGCGTTATTATTCAGCCATTCGACTGCCGCCGCGGGACGGACGGCCAGCAGGATAACGTCGCACTCCGCCATTGTCTCGTCCGTCAGCGCTTCATCCACCGCGCCGCTGATGACGGCAAAGGCAAGCACATCGCGGTCGATGTCCTGCGCAAGCACACGTTCGCCCGCTTCATGGTACGCCTTGGCAAGCGAACCGCCGATCAGCCCCAGCCCAACGATACCGGCGGTCATTCAGCGACCGCCTCTCTCACGCGGTGCACCGCGCCGGCAAGCTCGTCATACTGCTCGGGGCGCAGGGACTGCGCGCCATCGCACAACGCGTGGATCGGGTCGTTGTGCACCTCGATGATGAGGCCGTCGCTGCCGCAGGCGGCAGCGGCCAGCGCCATGGGACGCACCAGACGCGCAATGCCGGTGGCGTGGCTCGGGTCGACGATGACAGGCAGGTGCGTCAGCTCCTTGAGCATCGGCACGGCCGCGAGGTCGAGCGTATTTCTCGTGTAATCGTCGTAGGTGCGGATGCCGCGCTCGCAGAGGATGACCTGCTCGTTGCCGCCGGCCATGATGTACTCCGCGCTCATCAGCAGCTCTTTGAGCGTGCTGGCAAGGCCGCGCTTTAAGAGGATGGGCTTTCTCAGTTTGCCGAGCTCGCGCAGCAGGTCGAAGTTCTGCATGTTGCGCGCACCGACCTGAATGACGTCCACGTCCTCAAAAAGCGGCAGGTAGTTCGTGCCCATGATCTCAGTGACGATGGGAAGGCCGGTCTCCTGACGGGCGATTTTCAGCAGCTCAATGCCCTCGGCCTTCAGGCCCTGGAAGTCATAAGGAGAGGTGCGGGGCTTGAACGCGCCGCCGCGCAGCATGTTCGCGCCCGAAGCCTTGACGGCCTTGGCGACTGCGACGATCTGCTCCTCGGATTCGACCGAGCATGGGCCCGCGATCATGCAGAAGTTCCCGCCGCCGACCTTGACATCACCGATCTCGACGACCATATCATCCGGATGGAACTTGCGGTTGCAGCACTTGAAGGGCTCGGTCACCCGCTTGACGGAATCGACGATGTCGAGCGAGCCGATCAGGTCCATATCCACACGGCCCGTGTCGCCGATCAGACCGAGGACGGTCTGGAATTCACCCTCGGAGATGTGGACGCCGAGGCCCTGATTCTGAAGCCACGAAATGAGCTGCTGGCGCTTGTCCTGCTCCACACCGCGCTTGAGTACGACGATCATAATAATTTCCTCCTTATCGACGGTTAAACATGCGGAAAGAAAAAATGCGGCACGAGCCGTAAGGCTTGTGCCGCATCATGCGTTCTCTTTTCAGAGCGTCTTCCTGCATCTTTGCATCACAAATCAGCCTTACTATGAATTCACAGTAAAGTAATAGTAATATGCAAAGACGAACATGCTCTTCATAAGGGGCGTTTCTCCCGTTTCTTGATTTGTTGCCATCAGTATAAAAGCAGCGGCGCAAAAAGTCAACCGCTATTTTATACAAAAGGTGCGCGATCTTATGCAGGCGCGCGAAACCGTTCGACCAAGAAGAGGCCGCTCAGCCGACGGAAAGACCCGCTCCCTCCGCTTCATCGGTTTCTCGGCGCTCTTCAATAGCCTCGCGCAGGATCATATCCTTGACCTTCATCAGGCGGATCGTGTTCGCACGCTCGTTCTCATCGAGCTTCATCGTGATATATTTAATATTCTGCTGCATCTGGGGGATCTTAACGAATTCCAGCGCGTTGACGCGCCTTCTCGTGCGCTCGATCTCGGCAGCAAGCAGCTGCACGGACTTCTCGACCTCAGCCAGACGCAGCAGGTCGGGCAGGACATCGCCAAGCTCGCGCACGGCGTCGTCGAGCTCGCCGCTGGTCTGTGCAAAGCCGTAGGGGTAAATGTCCGCGCTGTCCGCGCCCGCAAGGCGGAACGCATAGCGCGGGACCTCAACGCTCATCACGTTTTCATGCGTTTCCTCAAGCGAAACGCTCTGCTTGGGGCACAGCAGCGCCTGCTCGAGCATCTCGGGCGACATCAGCGCACTTGCCACGGTGAACGCCCCGTAAGCGCGCATAAGCGACTGCTCGACCCTTTCCCGCAGGTCGCGGTCCTCGCGCACGACCTCCATGAACTGCTTCATCAGCTCGTCGCGCTTGTCCTTGAGGAGCTTGTGCCC
>CAKTLD010000138.1 GCA_934572445.1 uncultured Oscillospiraceae bacterium | reverse complement strand
CCGGATGCTTCAATGATGGCGCGCGTGACCGCGTGGTCGGGACATCTCATGCCGACGGTCTCGAGCCCGCCGGTCGTACGCAGCGGCACGCAGGGCTTTTTCTTTAAGATCATCGTCAGCGGGCCGGGCCAAAAGCGCTCGGCCAGCTGATAGGCCGCGTCCGGCACGTCCTCGCAGTAGCGCGTAAGCCAGCTCGCGTCCGGAATATGCAGGATGAGCGGGTTGTCCTGCGGGCGGCCCTTGGCCTCGAAAATGTGCAGCACGGCGGTCTCGTCAAGGCCGTTTGCGCCGAGACCGTAGACCGTCTCCGTCGGGATGGCCAAAAGCCCGCCGCGGCGCAGGATATCCGCCGCCCGCGCGACCGCCGCGCGCTCGCGCGCGGGGTCGGATATTTGAAAATACTGGGTGTTCAATGGAAACTGCCTCCCCTATTCCCGTTCAAAGCCGAGATAGCGCGCGCCCTGATACCTCAGCGTGCCGCGTTCTCCCTCGGCGAGCCTGCCGTACTCGTCATCAGAGACGGAGAATTCTATATGCTCTCCGTCTTCTGTTTCAAAGGCCGCATAGAAATGCACTGTGGTAAATTCCCCCCTGCTCGTTTTGTGCCTGCACACCTCTGAGCGGCGGGCGGCGAATCTGGCCGGAACGCTCCGGCGCGGCTTGAGCCGGTCTTTCGCCCACCGTCCAGCAAGCGTTCCGAGCGCTGCGACGAGCACCGCAAGACAGAAAAAGCTGAGCAAGCGGTCACCCCCACCGAAGCGCATCAAAAGATACTCCAGCTTGTTCATGTCCATTCCTCCGTCCCGTCCACCTTCCGGCTCACTCCTCGGTGCTCTCGCGCAGCTTTTCGGCCTGCTCCTGCATCGTCAGCGCGTCGATGATGGGGTCCAGATCACCGTTGATGACGGCATCAATGTTGAAGTTCTTCGTGTCGCCCGTCAGGCGGTGGTCGGTCACGCGGTTCTGCGGAAAGTTATAGGTGCGGATGCGCTCGTTGCGCATGCCGCTTCCCACCTGCGCGCGGCGCTCGCTCGTGATTGCGCCCTCCACGCGCTCGCGCTCGGCTTCGTAGAGCTTGCTCGCAAGCATTGCCATGCACTTGGCGCGGTTCTGGAGCTGGGACCTCTCCTCCTGACACGAGACGACAATGCCCGTTGGCTTGTGGATGAGGCGCACGGCAGAGCTCGTCTTGTTGACATGCTGGCCGCCTGCGCCGGACGCGCGGTAGACCTGCATCTCAATATCTTCGGGCCGGAGGTCGACGTCGACCTCCTCCATCTCGGGCAGCACCGCGACCGTCGCGGTCGAGGTGTGCACGCGGCCACCGGACTCGGTCTCCGGCACGCGCTGGACGCGGTGGACGCCGGACTCAAACTTGAAGCGCGAATACGCGCCGTCGCCATTGACCATGAAGTCGGCCTCTTTCACGCCGCCGAGCTCCGTGTCGTTGTAGTTGAGCAGCTCCACGCGGTAGCCCCGCTTTTCTGCATACATCGCGTACATGCGGTAGAGGTCGGCGGCAAACAGCGCACTCTCCTCCCCGCCCACGCCGCCGCGGATCTCAACGATGACGTTTTTGTCATCGTTCGGGTCGCGCGGCAGGAGCAGCACGCGCAGCTCGTCAAAAAGGCGCTCTTTTTCCGCTTTGGCAGCGTTCAATTCCTCCTGCGCCATGTCCTTGAGCTCCGGGTCGGATACAAGCTCCAACGCCTGCGCGATATCGTCCTCGCACTTCTGGTACGCGCGATAGGCCGTGACCACAGCGGAAAGCTCCTTCTGCTCGCGCGTGAGCGCACGCAGCCTTTTCGGGTCAGCGTAGATCTCCGGCACCTCCAGCAGTTCGCCGATCTCGTCATAGCGGCGAGCGAGCTGTTTGAGCTTCTCCCACATCAGCTCTTATCCTCCGCGATAAAGTCCGAGCAGGTCTTGATGAACTGGTCGCGCCAGAAGTGATAGCCTGCCGAGCCCGGGCGCAGCGAAACGTCTGCCACATGCGGTGTTTGCAGGTAGAGGTCCATCTGACGGTAAACATCCTTGTAAAGCTCCTCGCTCTTGTGGGTAATGACATAAGCCACATTCTGCATCTCAAAGCCGCGGCGCTTCAAAAGTCCGCGAATGATGCTTGAACAGCGGCCCGCCCAGATGGGCGTGCCAAGGATGACGAGCCGGTATTCTGACAGCGGACGCGAGCATTTCGGACGCGAGACCGCGCGCGTACGCTTGTGCATCGCGTCGAAGCCGCTGCGCAGAAAACCGAACGCGCCCGCGCGGTTCACCTTGTCGTGGATCTCCAGGCACTCGCAGTCGAGCGCCGCGGCGATCTCCTCCATCGCCTGTTTCGTGTTTCCCGTGCGGGAATAGTAGATACAAACCACTTTGTTGTTCATGCTTAACCTCCGTTCAGCAGGAGCCAGCCGAGGGCAAAGGCCTCCCGCACATAGTAGTTGAGCTGCAGGGCGTCGTAATAGGCACTGCGCGGCAGCGTCGCCGCCACGCCGCAGGCGCTGTCCGTTCCGGCGATGCGCCCCGCCCGGTAAATATGATAGTCGTTTGTGACAAAAGCGAACGTGTCACCCGCATCAAGTCCCAGCTCCGCCATGATGTTCTCACTGTAAGCGAAGTTTTCCTGTGTGCTGGTGGATTTGTCCTCGCGGTAGATACGGCTTTCATCCACGCCGTGGGCGATGAGCCAGCCGGCCATGCAGTCGGCCTCGGAGATGTCCTCCCCCGGCCCCTGACCGCCCGAGCAGATGACGGGGATGTCCGGCTTGTCCGCGATGAAGTCGAGCGCCGCCTGCAATCTCGACGAGAGCATCAGCGACGGCGTCGTGCCGTTCACGCCCGCGCCCAAAATAACCACGCACTGCGCGTCTTCCGCCTCCGGGTCGGTGTGCGCGCCGCGAATAACGAGCGATTCAAGATACCCGAACGCGACAAAGCCTAGGCACACGAGCGCGAGCAGGACTCGCTTTCCCCACTTCGCCCACGCATGCTCTTTGTACTGCTCAAGCATTGCAAAGATGATCAAAAGCGCCGTCAGGCACCAGAACAGCAGCCCTGCAAAACGCACGCCCGGGACGGCACGGCACGCCGCGCCGAGCACGGCGCAGACCGCTGCCGCCGTCCACAGTCTTTTTTGTCTCTTCATGGCATGTTCCTCATTCACCCGCCTGCTCGGCGAGCGTCTCCCACTTTTCCATCAGCTCGCTGAGCTTCTGCTCGGCGGCTTCCTTCTCCTTGTAAATTTTGCTGTAACGCTCGTAGTCGCCGCCCGCCGCTTCGAGGCGCTGCTCGATCTCGGCGATGGCGGTCTCCTGCGCGGAAATTTCCTTTTCACAGATGGTGAGCTGCCGCCGCGCTTGCTGGGCAGAGCGGTTTGGCTTCGGCTTTTCTGTAACTGTTTTTTCCTTTACAGTCTTTGGCGTGTGGTCGATCCTGTTCTGCGCCTCCAGCGCCTTGACCTGCCGGTAGCGCGCAAAGCCCATCGGATAGTCGGTGATGACGCCGCCCTCCAGCTCCCACACGCGCGTTGCAAAGCGGTTGAT
>CAKTLD010000137.1 GCA_934572445.1 uncultured Oscillospiraceae bacterium | reverse complement strand
CTGCATGGAGAGCTTCTCCATGACGCTCGATGAGTTGGAATAAGAAAGGCGCAATTTTGGGAACTTTTTTCGTAAGATGAACGTCTAAACTGTCAGAAACCCCAAAAACAGAATGAGGTGGATGAAGATGAAAAAACTTTTTACCCTTTTGCTTGCGCTGCTGCTGGTGCTTTCTCTTGCCGCGTGCAGTGCGAAGTCCGATGATGCAAGAAGCAGCGCGCCGATGGCGGCGGACAGCTACGACTTCAATGGCGCGGAGCTGCCTGAACTGGAGTATGACTATGCCGCGTCGGACGATGGGACCTGGGACGCGCAGACGAGCGCCGGCACGGGCGGAGATATTGCCGAGCGCGGCGTCAAGATGGTTTATACCGCGAGCATCGAGATGCAGACGCTGGAGTTTGACAAGGCTGCGCAGGAGATCGCCGCGCTCGTAGAACGTGCGGGCGGTTACTTCGAGCAGAAGAGCCTTTCCAATTACTCGAGCGGCTACCGCCATGCGAGCTATACCGTGCGCGTGCCCGCCGGGCAGTTCTCGGACTTCTGCGCGCAGGTCGGCACGCTTTGCCATGTGACATGGCAGACCGACGCGGCGGAGAATATCAGCGAGCAGTATTACGATACGCAATCGCGCCTGGAAACGGCGCAGATCAAGCTGGACCGCCTGCAGGAGCTGCTTCAAAAGGCGGAGAGCATGGAGGATATCATCACCATCGAATCTGCCATCTCGGAGACGGAGTATGAGATCGAGAGCCTGTCCGGCACAATGCGCCACTATGACGCGCTGGTGGACTATGCGACCGTTACGCTCGAACTGAGCGAGGTCTACCGCCTTTCCGGTACGGAGGACGCGCCCAGAAGCTTTGGCGAAAAGCTTGCCAACGCCTTTGCCGATGGCCTTGCCGCCACGGGGCAGGCGCTGGAAGATTTTGCGGTGTGGCTGGCCTACAGCTGGCTGGATATCCTGATCTTCGCGGCGGTCGTGTTCGCGGCAGTGAAGCTCATCGCCCGCCTGCGCCGCGGGAAAAAGCTGCCGAAGCTCGGCAGGAAAAAGAAAAACGCGGAGGCTTCCGCGGAGGAAACGAAACCGGAGGAATAAACCATGAACATCACCTGGCTGGGTCATTCCTGCTTTCTGATCGAGAGCGCGTGCTGGCGCATCGCGCTCGACCCCTACTATGTGGAGACGTATCCTGCGCTGCGCGTCGATGCAGATGAGGCCCTCTGCTCCCACGCTCACCGCGACCATGCCTTTTTGGAGGCGGTGACGCTCTCGGGCCGCGAAAGGCCGGAGAGTCCGTTCACGGTCGAGACCGTTTCAACGTTCCACGATGACAAGGGTGGAACGCTGCGCGGGGAGAACACCATCCACATCCTGCGTGCTGAGGGCCTGACGGTCGTGCACTGCGGCGACCTTGGCCATGAGCTGAACGAGGACCAGCTCGCGGCGGTCAGGGGCTGCGATGCGCTGCTGCTTCCCGTCGGCGGGTACTACACGATCGACGCGAGAACGGCAAAAAAGGTCGCGGACGCGATCGCGCCGCGCGTGCTCGTGCCGATGCACTACCGCTTTGGCGAGCACGGATACCCCGAGATCGACACACTGGAGCAATTCCTGACGCTTTGCGATGCCGCGCAGGTGCATCGGCTGGACGGAAACAGCTTCACGCTGACGAAGGACGCGCCCGCGGGTGTGATCGTGCCGCGCTTTGCCGAATAAAAAATGAACAAAAGCCGCCCGCAAGGGCGGCTTTTGACGTATAAAGCCCGTCTCATTTGCGTAGAATGGTAACCGATGTTAGTGCTTGGCCCGCATGAGCGGGAGGAAAAGGAGGACGGGATATGAAACGCGAGCTGCGCCGGTGGGAGATCATCGGCTTTCTGGTGACGGCGGGCCTCGGCACGCTGCTGCATTTTGTGTACGACTGGTCGGGCCGGAGCCGCGTGGCTGCGGCATTTGCGGCGGTGAATGAGTCGACCTGGGAGCACATGAAGCTGCTGTTCATCCCGTTTCTGCTGTTCACAGTGGCGGAGTTCATCGTCTTTTCCGAGGCGTTCCGCAATTTTTTTGCCGTCAAGGCGGCGTCGATCCTGCTGGGGCTCGTCGCCATTCCGGCGCTGTATTACACGCTTACCGGCATGCTTGGTAAGCTGCCGAGCTGGGTGGACATGAGTATTTTCTTCCTGGCCGACGCGCTGATGTATTTCGTCAGCTACCGTCTGCTGGTGGACGGACGCCTGCGCGGCGGCGCGATGCAGCTCGCCGGTTTTGCGGTGCTGTGGGCGCTGCTGTTCGCGTTCGTCTGGTTTACCTACCGCACGCCGCACCTGCCGTTGTTTCTCGACCCCGTGAGCGGCTGCTATGGGCTGGAATACGCCTGCTGAAAAAGCGCCCCGCGGGGCGCTTTTTATTGCATCACGCGTAATATACAAATAGTATAGACGGATTCATTCCTGCAAAATGTACCGGCGTTTTTTCCTTTATCCCGACACGCGGAGGGTGACGGCACCGCGGCGGAAGTTGACAAAAAACGACAGGATGGGCTTTTTCCAAACATTCCATACCACTTTTCGTCAGGAGACCAGACAATTTGACAGATTAACATAAAAAAATCGATAAAAGGGTACTACAAGGAGTTATCCACAGTTTCCACAGACTTTTCCACATAGGAGTAATGCCTGAAAATGCCTTGAAATATCAGCATATTCTCAAATTGAATCAGAAAAAACGGTAAAAACACAGTACATTCAGGGGTTGTGCAGAAAGTAACATAATGCTGTATTGACACCCCGCTTTGCAGAACATGCTTTCGAGTGGTTGCCATAACACGCGGATTATGCAAGTCGGCGCGCCGCGCCGTCAAAACGACAAGGCGCAGACCTTGACAAATGAAAAAGGTTCTTCTCCTTTGCCAAGGAGAAGAACCTTTTTCGCTCAGCTTTTGCGCCGCGCGGAGGGATCAGGTCCCCGCACGGCAGATGGAATCGTCAATGTCTCTGGTGGCGTAGGCGTTGAGCGACCAGTCTGCCCGCGCGCCGGCCAGGTATTCGTAATACCCCTGCGCGCCGATCATCGCGCCGTTGTCGCCGCAGAGCCTGAGCGGCGGCATGTAGAGCCGGTAGCCGCGCCTTCTGCACTCCTTTTCGAGCGCTGCGCGGATAAACGAGTTCGCGGCGACGCCGCCCGCGGCGACAAGCACCTTGCGCCCGCTCTGCTGCATGGCGAGCATCGCGCGCGGGACGAGCTCGTCAACGACGGCCTGTGTGAAGTCGCGCGCAAGCGCCGCGCGGTCAAGCTGCCTGCCCGTCTGTTCGGCGTTGTGGGCGAGGTTTACGACGGCGGTCTTGAGGCCCGAAAAGCTCATATCGAGCGGGCACCCGTCGATCTTCGCGCGCGGCAGCTCGTAGATGCCGCCCTCGCTCTCGTGGGCGAGCTTGTCCATCGCCGCGCCGCCGGGGTAGGGAAGACCCAGCACGCGCGCGGCCTTGTCGAAACATTCGCCCGCCGCGTCGTCGCGCGTCGCACCGAGAAGGGCGAAGTCCGTATAGTCGCGCACATCGACGATGAGCGTGTTGCCGCCGGACAT
>CAKTLD010000136.1 GCA_934572445.1 uncultured Oscillospiraceae bacterium | reverse complement strand
TAGATCGTCGCGCCGACCATGTCGCGCCGCTGGGCGGAGATGATGGCGTTCGCCTCGGCGTGGACGCTGCGGCAGAGCTCGTAGCGCTCGCCGCGCGGGACCTTGAGTTGCTCGCGCGTGCAATAGCCGAGGTCGACGCAGTTTTTGCGTCCGCGCGGCGCGCCGTTGTAGCCGGTGGAGATGATCTCGTCGTTTTTGACGATGATCGCACCGTAGACGCGGCGCAGGCACGTCGCGCGCTCGAGCACCGTCTGCGCGATGTCTAAGTAGTAATTCCGCTTGCTGACACGCTCCATATCGAGTCCTCCTTGTATTGATGAGAAAGAATATTACAATTTGCTATCAGAATTCGTGCTTGCAGTGCGGGCAGCGGCCATAATCGAAGTCGATGACCGCGCCGCAGACGGGACATTGCTTCTGCGCAAGGCTGTCCGACGCTACCTCCGGCTGGAACAGCTCGATCTTCCCGCACTTGGGGCAGGAATAGATGTCGATCTCCATTCCGCCCGCGAGGGCGAAGGTCAGGTCCGAAAGAAGCAGGTCGGGGCGGCGCTGGAACTTGTCGCGCCCCATAAATCGCATCCCTGCGCCGCAGCGCAGGCAGATGAGCTGATTCGCCATCCTATACCCCCTGTAGGTCGAAAACGGGCGTGTATTCCTCTTTCGCGCTCGAGAGCTCCTGACAAAAGCCGTCGGTCAGGCCGCAGTCGCGCATGTACTGCACCGCCGTGCGGTACTCGCGCTCATTGAGGCGCCGCGCGAGCGCGCCGGTCGAGCCGTGCTGCGGCGTATACTGGCTCATGAGCGAAAAGAGAACGGTCTTCGGCGGGAAGTGGGACGAAACATAGTCGATGACGCGCTTGGTGTTCTCCATCTGCCCCGGCAGGACGAGGTGGCGCAATATGACGCCCGACTTCATCAGCCCGTCGTCCCCAATTTTGTATGCACCGACCTGGCGCACCATCTCGTCGATGGCCGCGGCGGCAGCTTCAAAGTAGTCCGGCGCGGCGGAAAGCTCGCGCGCGGGGCGTTCCATGGCGTATTTTAAGTCGGGCAGATAGATCTGCACCTTACCCTCAAGCGTTCTGAGCGTTTCCACGCGCTCGTAGCCGCCGCTGTTCCACACAACGGGGACGGGGAGCGGAGGATCCAGCGTTTCGAGTACCCAGGGGGTGAAGTGCGTCGGCGTGACAAGATCGATGCAGTGCGCGCCCTGCGAAACGAGGTCTTCCATGATCTCGCGCAGATGTGCGGGCGTGATGACTTTGCCGAAATTCTCGTGACTGATGCGCCCGTTCTGGCAGAAGACGCAGCCGAGGTTGCAGCCCGAAAAGAAGATGCAGCCCGCGCCGTTCGTGCCGCTGAGCACGGGCTCTTCCCACAGGTGCAGCATCGCGCGCGCAACGACCAGGCCCGCGGGCATGCGGCAGACACCGCCCGCGGTTTCCTCCGTGCGCTCCGCGCCGCAGCGGCGGGGACAGATCTCGCAGCGCATCAGTCGCCCGTGCCCTGGCCGTTGAAGTCGGGGCCGAGGTCGCCGAGCATCCAGTGCCTGCGGCACAGGCCGATGTACTGGTCGTTCGCGCCGATGACGACCTGCGCGCCCTCCTTGAGCACGCGGCCCTGCGAATCAAAGCGCGCGTTGAACGCGGCCTTTTTGCCGCACCAGCAGATGGTCTTGACCTCTTCGAGCTTGTCGGCCATGACGAGCAGCTCATAGCTGCCGGGGAAGAGGTCGCCCTTGAAGTCGGCGCGCAGGCCGTAGCAGATGACGGGGATACCGCAGTCATCGACGAGGTGGACGAGGTATAAGACCTCCTCCTTCGTTAAAAACTGCGCCTCGTCCACGATGATGCAGGCGTTCTTCTTGAGCTCCTCCTCGTCCATCTGCCGCATCTCGTGGAAGTAGACGCAGGGGTACTCAAGACCGATGCGCGAGTGCACCATGTGGTCGCCGTCGCGCGTATCCAGCTGGGGCTTACAGAGGAGCGTCTTCTGCCCGCGCTCCTCGTAGTTGAAGCGCGCCATCAGCGCGTTGGCCGTCTTGCTCGAGCCCATCGCGCCGTATTTGAAGTAAAGCTGTGCCATCGTCGTTTTCTCCCTTTCAGAGCCGCGCGCGGACGCTTGCGGCAAATTTTTTGAATACCGTGGGCAGGGCCAGCGCGTCAAAGGCTGTGCCGTCCGCCCATAAAAGGTCCTCTCCCCCGCCGGTAACGGCGGCGGTGTAGGCCTTCATGTCCCACTCGATGTGCGTGAAGATATGCTTCGCACTGCCCACCGGTTCAACGGACGGCGCGGCAAGCCCCAGCTGCGCGATCGCAAGGAGCGCACCCGAAGCATCCAGACTGCCGGAGACGTTGGGAAATTCCCAAAGCCCCGCAAGGAGTCCTGTGTCCGCGCGCTTGCGCAGCGCGACTTTGCCGTTTTGAAAGAGCAGCAGCACGGTGCGCTCTTCGATCTTGCGCGCTTTTTTCTTCGCGCGCACGGGTAAGACTTCGGTGAGACCGTTTTTGTACGCCGCGCATATCGGGCGCGCGGGGCAAACCTCGCACTTGGGCGCGCCGTTCGGCAAGCAAACCGTCGCGCCGAGGTCCATCATCGCCTGATTGTACGCGCCGGGGCGGGCCAAGTCGATGGCGTCGTTGAGATGTGCGGTGAATTGCTTTCGCACCTTTGCATCCATGATGTCCTCGCCGCAGCCGCTCACACGCGCGGCGACGCGCAGGAGGTTGCCGTCCACCGCGGCGGCCGGCTCGCCGAAGTTGATCGAGGCGATGGCGGCGGCAGTGTAGTCGCCGATGCCGGGAAGCGTTTTGAGGGTTGCGCACTTTTTCGGCAGCTCGCCGCCAAAGTCCGAGACGATGACCTTCGCCGCCTTTTGCAAATTCCGCGCCCGCGAGTAGTAGCCAAGGCCCTCCCAGAGCTTGAAGAGCCGTTCCTCGGATACTCTGGCCAGCGCGGAAACGTCCGGAAGCTCGGCCATAAAGCGCTCAAAGTACGGGATGACCGCGCTCACGCGCGTCTGCTGGAGCATGATCTCCGAGACCCAGGTGCGGTACGGCGTGACGACGCTGCGCCACGGCAGCGTGCGGCCGTTGAGGTCATACCACGCGAGCAGCGGGGCGGTCAGCATGTTTAAGTTTTCCCAATGTTCTGTCATCATATCATTTGTTGAAGCGCGCAGCGAAGCCGCAGCGGCGGCAGAGCTCTTCGGCGGGCTTCCGCCGGGAGAAGCCCTCGCGCAGAGCGGTCGCGCGCGGAGAGTTCAGGATTTCGTCAAGCGGCTGGGTGAAGAGGTTCCCCAGCGGGATGTCGCCCTCGTGATCGAGACAGCAGGGGATAACCGTGCCGTCACAGAGCACGCCGAGCTGGTCGCGCAGGCCGTAGCAGAACTGAGCGCCGGACTCGCCGGCGCTCAGATCGGGCCAGTCGAATTTGCCCGCGCGCTCCAGATACAGGCAGTCGCGCAAAAGAAAGCTGCCGTTTCGCAGCTCGGGCCAGTTATCGCCCGTGCGGGAGCGCAGAAAGTCGAGAATTTCGCCGTTGCGCGCGTCCGCGCCGCCGTCGTTCCAGAGGCGCAGCGCGACGATGACGC
>CAKTLD010000135.1 GCA_934572445.1 uncultured Oscillospiraceae bacterium | reverse complement strand
TCCAAGTGCCCCATCATCATGCTCACCGCCAAGGGCGAGGTCAACGACCGCATCCACGGCCTGGAGATGGGCGCGGACGACTACGTCGTCAAGCCCTTTGAGATGAAGGAGCTGCTCGCGCGCATCAACGCGGTGCTGCGCCGCACGGAGATCCCCGAGGATACGCGCAAGCGTCTGGTGTTCGACAAGCTCGTCATCGATCTGGACTCCTACGAGCTGATCGTCGACGGCAAGAAGATCGACACCCCGCCCAAAGAGCTGGAGCTTTTATACCACCTCGCCTCCACGCCCAACCGCGTCTACACGCGCAACCAGCTGCTTGACGAGGTGTGGGGCTTTGACTACTTCGGCGATTCGCGCACGGTGGACGTGCATGTCAAGAGACTCCGTGAAAAGGTGGAAAATGTCAGCGACCAGTGGGCGCTCAAGACCGTATGGGGCGTTGGCTACAAGTTTGAAGTGAAGTAAAAGGCCATGGCAGAAGAAGCAAAAGAACAGCAGCAGAAAAAGCAGAAGAAGGGAAAAAAACGTCACCTGCCCGAGCGCTATCGCACGATCTACTGGCAGAACTTCATGCTCACCGCCAGCGTCGTCATGCTGACGCTCGCGCTGCTGGGCAGCGCGTTCTTCGCGCTGACCTATTCCTACGCGGTCGACGAGCGCAGCGAACAAATGCAGAGCAAGGCGAGCATCGTTTCGCACATGGTCTCGTCGTATATGGAAAGCGGATCGCTCGCGGGGCTGCGGGAGCTGGCAAGCTTCGCCTCCAACGTGACGGATGCGCAGTTTCTCATCTGCAACACGGACGGCAACGTCCTGCTGACGACCGACCAGACGCTTGAGGGGCTGGTGCTGACCATCCCGCAGGACGTGGCAGCCGGTGCAATGAGCAGCGACGCCTACGCCGTGCGCACCACGCTCGGCAGCATTTACGAAGAAACGCGTTTTGTCGTCGGCGTTCCCATCCAGACAAGCGGGGCAACGGTCGGCTTCGTTCTGGCCGTGACCGGTGCGCGGGCACTGACGACGATGTGGCGCGCGTTCATCGGCATGTTCTTCATGACGGCAGTGACGGTGCTGCTGCTCTCATTCGTTGTAAGCGCGTGGGTCAGCATGCGCCAGTCTCGCCCTATCCGCGAGATGGCGGAGGCGACACGCCGCTTTGCCGACGGCAACTTTGATGTGCGCATGCACAACTATGAAGACATCACTGAGATCGCCGAGCTTTCGGAATCGTTCAACAACATGGCTGACTCCTTGCAGGAGACCGAGCGGCAGCGCCGCGAGTTCATCGCCAACGTCTCGCACGAGCTGAAAACGCCGATGACGACCATCGCCGGCTACACCGACGGCATCCTCGACGGCACCATCCCGCCTGCACAGGAGAAGCAGTATCTGCGCATCATCTCGGACGAGGCGCGCAGGCTCTCCCGCCTGGTGCGGCGCATGCTCGACGTTTCACAGCTTCAGTCGCGCGACCTGACGCGCACAAAGGCGCCGTTCGACGTGTGCGAGAGTATGCGGCGGGTGCTGATCTCGATGGAAAAGAAAATCACCGACCGCGGGCTCGACGTGGATGCCGACATTCCCGACAGCGGCATCATGGTTTTGGGCGACAACGACCTCATCACGCAGGTGATCTACAACCTGCTGGAAAACGCGACAAAGTTTGCCCGCGAGGGCTCGTCGCTCTACCTCGGCGTGGCCACGTCGAACGGAAAGGCGCTCGTCTCGGTCCGCAACGAGGGCGACACCATTCCCGCCGAGGAGATCCCGCTGCTGTTTGAGCGCTTCCACAAGAGCGACAAGTCCCGCTCGGAGGATAAGGACGGCGTGGGGCTGGGGCTCTATGTGGTCAAGACCATTCTGGAGCAGCACAAGGAGCACATCGCCGTCACGAGCGAAAACGGGCTGACGACGTTCACCTTTACCATCACACTGGCCGGCGGGCTTGCCCCGCAGTAAGGCGCACAGGAGCAAAAGCTATGGATCAGACCAACGATATGTTTGCATCGCCGCACAGCGATGGGCCGCAGGAAGTCGTGCTGCGCTACGAGCCGCATGCCGCACCTGTGGTAGAGCGCTATGTGCAGCCCACGCCCCTGCCCGGGCGCAGAGGCGGAAAGAAGGCCGCGATATCGCCGCGCCGCAGGAAAAAGGGGCTGCGCATCTTCCTTGCGTGCATGCTCGCGCTGGTGCTCCTCTCCGGCAGTGTGACGGTCTGGTGGTTTTTCTTCGCCGACGACGGCGGGGACTATTACATCGACAATGACTTCGGCTCTTACTGGGACGGACGCTTTGAATACCGCGACGAGGAGGGCTATCAGGACAGCAGCGATCGCGGACGGACAACAATCCCCCGTGCGCCCCACACCGACAAGGTCCAGCTGAAATACAGCGAGACCCACGGCAAAGCGCTGAGTATCCAGGATATCTATAAGAAGGTCAATCCCTCCACCGTCACGGTGCTCACCGGCCTGCGCGACGGCAGCGCCATGGTCGGCACCGGCGTCATCCTGACCGAGGACGGCTATGTGCTGACCAACGCCCATGTCATCGCGGGCGGCTCGGAGTGCTACGTCGTGCCCGACACGGGCGAGCAGTACGACGCGCGGCTCGTCGGCTACGACGAGGAAAAGGATCTGGCCGTCATCAGGATGGTGGACGCGGAGGGGCTCCCCGCGGCGGAGTTCGGCGATTCCGACGCGCTGACGGTCGGTGACCCCGTCTACGCCATCGGCAACCCGCTGGGTGTGGAACTGCGCGGCACGCTGACCGACGGCATCGTCTCCGCCATCAACCGCGATGTGTACGTTGACGGCGTGACGATGACGCTGATCCAGACGAACGCCGCGCTCAACAACGGCAACTCCGGCGGCCCGCTGATCAATCAGTATGGGCAGGTCGTGGGGATCAACACAATGAAGATGGGCTCGACCGACACCACAAGCGTTGAGGGGCTCGGCTTCGCCATCCCGATCTCCTCGGCAGCCTACATGGTCAACGACCTGATCGCCTACGGCGAGATCCGCCCCGAGGTCGTGCTTGGCATCACGGTGTTCACCGCGCCCGTCACGCTGGACAGCGGCGAGACCGCGCTGCTGGTGAAGGAGGTCTCTCCCGGCGGTCCGGGCGATGAGGCCGGCGTGCTGGCGGGCGATCTGATCGTCACGGCAGACGGCGAAGCGCTCACGTCCTCGACCGACCTGATCCGCGTGCGCCGCCGCTATACAGCAGGCGACACGCTCACACTCGTCATTGAACGCAGCGGGCAGCGCTTCACGGCGGATGTCGTGCTGCGCGCGCTCAGCGAATAAGGAGGAAGGCATCATGAAGAAAAAGCAGGGCTTTGCGCTCGGCTCGGTGCTGCTCGGCGTGGTATCCTGGGCCTGCCTGCAAGGGCTCCGGCATATCGAAAACCGCATGAAAAAGAAAAAAGAAGCGCAGAAAAAATAAGTCCCAATTGACTTTGTGTTCCCAAACCAGGATCCTGAACAGCTGGATGAATACAACGAACCCCAGGATAGCACTTTGAACCGCACCCCATTTGTTAGACGAGTATGATAAAATACTTGTACTAAGAAATGGGGTGTTTTCTATGCCAAAGG
>CAKTLD010000134.1 GCA_934572445.1 uncultured Oscillospiraceae bacterium | reverse complement strand
CCGTCGAAGAAGGTGCACTACACCGTTTCGACCGCGAATGAGGCGAGCTTCACCGCCGGTATCCCGTTCTTCACGCGCCTTGCCTCCGCGAGCGACGTGACCATCGTGCCCGCCGATGCCGCCATTGACGCAGACGGCAAGGTCGAGGTCGACACCCACGCCGCGCGCATCTTCATGCCGCTCGCCGAGCTCGTCGACTTTGAAAAGGAGCTTGCGCGCATCGTCAAGGAGAAGGCGAACGCCGAAAAGCAGCTCGCCGGTATTGAGAACAAGCTCAAAAACGAGGGCTTCCTCGCCAAGGCGCCCGAGGCGGTCGTCAACGGTGCCCGCGCCGATGCCGAAAAGCTCAAGGCGCTCATTGAGAAGTTGAATGCTTCCGCTGCTGCGATGAAAAAATAATTACTTTCCATTAGGAAACGAATTTGGTTCCCTGCATCGCGCAGGGGACGGATAAAGGGGGAGGTTCTCTTTCACGAAAGAGAACCTCCCCCTTTAAATCCCCCAAGAGAAAGGTTTTGACATTGCAGGTGAGCAGCTTGAAGAGCTGCGGCGCTTGCCGAATCGGGTAACTGCCAGGTGTTGGTGCTAGACGACTTGGTTTGCTTTTATCTTCGCTGTCGCTTTGCCTGCGTGTCGGCAGCCTTACGCAATCACCGTCCACTTCGGATTTGCGCAGACTTGCTGTTGCGTGCCGGGGCGACTTTGCTGCGCTTGCCGCAATATACGCACTATCGGTAGTAGGCGATTACACTGCACCTGCGATTAGATTCGAGAGCGGCAGCGGGTAGTAGAAGTAGAGGCAAATCGTATAGCAATGCTAAACGCGGCTTCGCCGCGCGTAAGCACTACCATTCCGGAGGCAAAAGACTTGCGCAAGCCAGAGACTGCCAATCTAGTCCCTTTCTCTTGGGGGTCAAAGGGGGATATTCTCTTTCCGAGGAAAGAGAATATCCCCTTTATTCGCTCCCCTGCGGGTACGCAGGGAATGTGGTGCAGCGCCTGCGGCGCTGCTATTTTCCCGCGCGCAGCGCGGACTTTAGGCGCTTTTCCATGAAAAGCTTATGTGCAAGCGACGCATGGGCCACACCGGCACGGCGGCAATATCCTTGTCGCGCACGACGCTGCCAATGCGCAGTGTGGAAAGCAGAAATCCGAGCTGCAGCATGTCGAGCAGGATCGTCTTGATGCCAAAGGTAAAGAGAGGAAAGGCCACACCACCGCTGATGGGGATCAGCGTGAGGTCACAGCAGAGATAGGCGGCTGCCTGCGCGGTGAACGAGAGCAGCACCGAATAGGAAACGAGGCGGGCGAGCATGCTCTCCTGCCTGCGGCAGCGGCGGAAGGCGAGGACAAGCAGCGCGGCCAGCAGCACGACGAGTGCGATGAGCGCCAGCCAGCCGCAGCGGTGGACGAGGAGCGTCAGCGCATGATCCTGTAAGTCGACCATGCCGTAGCCTAAATGATGGGCAAGGTGCTTTGCGCTGTATGTTCCCGCGTCGCCTTGACCGATCCATCTTGCGTTTTCCAACAGCTCACGCAGAATGACGGTCCGATACCCGCTGCCGTCAACGTAGGGATAAGGGTCCATTGCGATTGCGATTTTCCTCGCGAACCAGTTTGCGCCGAGAACGAAGCCCCACACGATGCCGGCAGCGAGCGGCAGGGCGATGAGCAGCGTTTCCCGCTTTGTGCCGAGGCTGAACCAGCCATTGCGTGCGCAGAAAATCAGCAGTACGCCGTCGCAGAGAAACAGAAAGCCGAGATCGAGCAGGCACGGTATGCGTGCGCAGAACAAACACCGCACCGCAAGGCAGACGAAGGCGGCGAAGACGCCCCAACCGCGCCGCCCGCGCAGCGCATAGAGCAGCACGGCAAACATCAGCGGGAACAGCAGCGGCAGGCTGCGCAGGAGAACACGCGTCGAGACATAGGTGTAGCGGAAGAGCCAGAACCCGCTGGGAGGCAGCAGGCTGAGCGGGATAAGCGCGGCATGGAACACGAGCGCGAGCGGCAGGGCGAAGCGCCCGAGCAGCGTAAAATCGAGAAAATACGCCGCGAGCATCGCCGCCGTGCCGAGCAGCAGCGCTGCGCACTGACGCGCGATGAACGGGGCAAAGGTGTCATCAGCAAGACTCACGAGCACGATGAAAGCAAGGCCCGAGAGCGCGATGGCAGCGGCGAGCACGAAGAGAGCCGCCGGCATTTTGGGCCGGTGGACGCGGTCAAGCTCCGTGCCGATCTCATACGGGTCGCCTGTCAGGCGGAGGGATTCCGCCGTCGCGGCGGCCTCGTCCATGCCGTCCGCTATCAGCGCGTCGCGCTGGTCGCAGAGGTGGGACAAAAGCTCGTCCTCGACGAGCGGCCGCGCCTTTTTCCACCGCAGCTGCTCACTTGCGGTGCGGGCAAACTGAGTGAAGGTCTCAGGCAGAGCCAAGACAGGCGCCTCCTTTCAGTACGCGGTCGACCGCGGTGGTGAATGTTGCCCATTCAGCCTCTTTTTCGTGCAGCAAATGTTGCCCCTTGCGCTCCAAATGGTAGTAGCGGCGCGGGCGCGCCGCTCCCTCGTCTCGTTCGTAGGAGCGGATGAGCTCTTTTTCCTCGAGCGAGTGCAGCAGGGGATAGAGCGTGCCGGTCTTGAGCGCGAACGCGCGCTCGGAGCGTCGGGCGAGCTCTTCGATCATCTGATATCCGTACATATCCTGCCCGTCGAGCAGCTTGAGCACGAGCATTGTCGTGCTGCCCGCGAGCAGACTTTTGTCAACTGTCATACATACGCCTCCTGATAAGTAGATTGTCTACATAGTAGATTATCTACATAATAGCGGGCGCGCGGAGACTTGTCAAGCGGGAAAACGGATATTGCAAAAAAAGAGTGATTTTGCTATGCTTGGGGTATCCAAGATAGGAGGGAGATTTTCCATGAACAAGATCACGCTTGGCAAGACGAATCTTGTCATCGAGAAAAACGGATTTGGCTGCCTGCCGATTCAGCGCATCAGCGAGCAGGATGCGGTCAACCTGCTGCACAAGGCGTATGACGGCGGCATCAACTTTTTCGACACGGCGCGCGCGTATTCCGACAGCGAACAGAAGGTCGGCGCAGCGTTCTCGTCGATGCGCGATAAGATCGTGCTGGCGACGAAGACCGGCGCGCAGACGGCGGAGGGCTTCTGGAAGGACCTTGAGACCAGCCTTCGTACGCTGAAGACCGACTACATCGACATCTATCAGTTCCACAACCCCGCCTTCTGCCCGAAGCCGGGCGGGGAAGACGGCCTGTACGACGCGGCGCTCGAGGCGAAAAAGCAGGGCAAAATTCGTCACATTTCCATCACGAACCACCGTCTCGCCGTGGCGCACGAGGCCATCGATTCGGGCCTCTATGAGACCTTGCAGTTCCCGTTCAGTTACCTCGCGGGTGAGCAGGAGATGGAGCTTGTCGGAAAGTGCCGCGAAAACAACATGGGCTTTATCGCCATGAAGGGCATGGCGGGTGGCCTGATTCGCGACGGCTTCACGGCAGCGGCGTGGATGGCGCAGCAGGAGGGCGTCGTGCCTATCTGGGGCGCGCAGCGCGAGAGCGAGCTCGACGAGTTTCTGCAGTGCATCCGCGAGGGTGCCGAGCTGACAGACGAGCGCAAAGCGACCATCGAGCGCGACCGCAGGGAGCTCTGCGGCGAATTCTGCCGCGGCTGCGGCTACTGCATGCCGTGCCCCGC
>CAKTLD010000133.1 GCA_934572445.1 uncultured Oscillospiraceae bacterium | reverse complement strand
GTCGGCGGCGGCAACGTCGCCATGGACGCCGCGCGCTGCTCCAAGCGTCTGGGCGCGGACGTGTACATCGTCTACCGCCGCGGCATGGAGGAGCTCCCCGCCCGTCACGAAGAGGTCGAGCACGCCATCGAGGAGGGCATCGTCTTCAAGACGCTCAACAACCCCGTCAGGATCAACGGCGACGACAAGGGCTATGTTTCCTCCGTCACCTGCATCGAGATGGAGCTGGGCGAGCCGGACGCCTCCGGCCGCCGCCGCCCCGTCGAAAAGCCGGGCAGCGAGTTCGATCTGGACGTAGACTGCGTCATCATGTCGCTCGGCACCACGCCGAACCCGCTCATCAAGAACACCACGCCGGGCCTTGAGGTCAACCGCAAGGGCGGCATCGTTGTGAACGAAGCGGGCCTTACATCCCACGCGAGCGTCTACGCCGGCGGCGACGCCGTTACGGGCGCGGCCACCGTCATTCTCGCCATGGGCGCCGGCAAGCTCGGCGCGAAGAGCATCGACGAGCAGCTCAGCAAATAAACAAGCGAAAAACGCGCGGAGCGGCGTATGCTTCCGCGCGTTTTCCCCATACTACCGATTTGGGAGGGAAATAATATGAATCTTTGGCATGACATTGCACCGGCGCGTGTGCGCCCCGAGGACTTTTTCGCGGTCATCGAGATCGAGAAGGGCTCGAAAAACAAGTACGAGATGGATAAGGAGACCGGCGCGCTGCGTCTCGACCGCATCCTCTACACCTCCACCCACTATCCCGCCAACTATGGCTTCATCCCCCGCACCTGGGCGGACGACGGCGACCCGCTGGACGTTCTGGTGCTCTGCTCGGAGTGCATCCGCCCGCTGAGTCTGGTCGAGTGCTACCCCATCGGCGTTATTTCGATGGAGGACAGCGGAAGCCTTGACGAAAAGATCATCGCCATTCCCTTCCAGGACCCGACCTACAACACCTATCAGGATATCTCCGAGCTGCCGAACCATGTGGCAAGCGAGATCCGCCACTTCTTCCGCGTCTACAAGAGCCTTGAGGGCAAGGAGACCGTCGTCAGCGACGTCCTCGGCCGCGAGGAAGCCATCAAGATCATCATCAAGTGCCAGAACGCCTATATTGAAAAATATTGCCGCTGAACAAGGTGCCTGTCCCCTGCACCTTTGAAAATAAGATCATGTAAGGGAGGATACCCCCATGCGCAAGCTGTTCACCGCACTCCTGTCGGCGCTGCTGTGCCTGCTGCTGTCCGTTTCCGTGCTGGCAGCGGACGGGTTGAGTGCCTTTCAGGAAACGCAGACCTATCAGCCCGGAATGTTTTCCGACGTCAAAGCGGGCAGCTGGTATGAATCCGGCGTGCGCGCTGTGTACACCCGCGGCATCATGAACGGCACGGGCGAAAAAGTTTTCGCCCCGAGCCAGAGCATCACCTGGGCGCAGGCTGCCGCCATTGCCGCGCGCATCCACGCCGCCTGCGGCGGCGCGGAAATCGCCGCCGCGGAGGGTCAGTGGTACGAGCCGTACCTCGCCTATGCCGCGCAGGCAAAGCTGCTGCCGTCCACCTGCCCGGAGGGCGCCGCCGCCGCGTCAACGACCATCACCCGTCAGGAGCTGGCAGGGCTGTTCGCCAACGTGCTGCGCGCGGACGACCTGCCCCCGCTCAACGATCAGAGCATCCCTGACCTTGCCGCTGTGGATGCGGAGTTCCGCGCCGCAGTGCAGCGGATGTACGCCGCAGGCGTCTTTACCGGCAAGGACGGAGGGCGTTTCGATCCGAAGGGTTCCGCCACGCGCGCGGAGATCGCTGTGATCGTCAGCCGTCTGCTGCTGCCCGGCCAGCGCGTCAGCCATGACAGCCGCATCAATACCGCCATGTCCGCTCAGATGGGCAACTACTATCAGGGCGGACTTGCCGTGCAGTCCGGTGATACGGTCTACTACGGGTTCCGCGACGACCGGAAAGCCGACAGCGGAGAATGCTACGGCCTTATCGCCCGCAAGACGGACGGCAGCACGAAAACAGTTTTCACTTCGAACCGTGCACCGGACAGTCTTTACCTCAGTGAGGACGGCGCGTTCTACTTCCTGTGTTGGGAAAAGCTGCTCCGCTACGACCCCGCCGCCGACAAGCTCGAGGAGGTCTACGCCGCAAAGGGCAAGATCGACTCGTTCCAGATCTATGACGGCAGGCTCTATGTGCTGGAAAATTACTCCGGCGACTCCAACTATCCGGATCAATGGCGCTACCGCTTCGGCTGCGTGGAAAACGGGCAGTTCAGAAGTCTGATGGACGGCATTACGTTTAATCAGGTAATCAACATGGACCGTTTCCATGTTTTCAACAACAAGGCGTATTTCCTCTTCGGGGACAATACGGAGCTTTCCAGCAGCGGAAGCGGCTATGTTTTCTACAACTATGCGCTCTGGTCGCTTGACCTTGAGACCGGTCAAAAAGGCCGCGCGGTGGATATCGACGACTTTGATATGAGTGAGATCGCCTTTGACGGCGCGACCGCCTACGCACTGGAGTGGGATAAGGATGATACAGTCCCCCTGCGCATCGTCCGCTTCAGCCTGCTCCGACCGGAGCTGCGCGAGGTCATGGCGACGCTTCCGAAGGAAGCGAAGGAGCTCTATCCTCTCCTTTTTGCCAACGGCGGAGATCTGTACTACCTGTCCTCCGGTGCGCATCGCCTGTGGCATATCGGCAGTAACGGCGATGTCACGGTAAGCGCACAGCTTCCCTGGGGAGATCGCACGTTTGAGTATGCGACCGTCACGCCGCAGGGCGTTCTGTTCCACGATGTAAGCACTCTTCGTATGAATGATTCCTCCGTGTTCCGTGTCCGTCTTCCGGACGGCTCGGTTGTGAACTGCCTTGATTTTCTGGAGCTCCGGTGACCGCTGCGGCTTCTGATCCAAAAAAGGACGCATCCAAAGGATGCGTCCTTTTTTGGATCTGGCAGATTTCTTACTTCAGGCTCTCGGCCACAGCGACGGCCACGGCGACGGTGGCGCCGACCATCGGGTTGTTGCCCATGCCGAGGAAGCCCATCATCTCGACGTGCGCGGGCACGGAGGAGGAACCGGCGAACTGGGCATCGGAGTGCATGCGGCCCATGGTGTCGGTCATGCCGTAGGAAGCGGGGCCGGCGGCCATGTTGTCCGGGTGCAGGGTACGGCCCGTGCCGCCGCCGGAGGCGACGGAGAAGTACTTCTTGCCCTGCTCGATGCACTCTTTCTTGTAGGTGCCGGCGACAGGGTGCTGGAAGCGGGTCGGGTTGGTGGAGTTACCGGTGATGGAAACGTCCACGCCCTCGGAATGCATGATGGCCACGCCCTCGCGGACATCGTCAGCGCCGTAGCAGCGCACGTCGGCGCGCTCGGTCTCGCTGTAGCGGATCTCGCGCACGATGCTCAGCTTGCCGGTGAAGTAGTCGAACTGGGTCTGCACATAGGTGAAGCCGTTGATGCGGGAGATGATCTGAGCGGCGTCCTTGCCGAGGCCGTTCAGGATGACGCGCAGAGGCTCCTTGCGGGCCTTGTTGGCGTTGCGGACGATGCCGATCGCGCCCTCAGCGGCGGCGAAGGACTCGTGACCGGCGAGGAAGGCGAAGCACTTCGACTCGTCGGACAGCAGCATCGCGCCGAGGTTGCCGTGGCCCAGACCGACCTTGCGGTCCTCGGCGACGGAGCCGTCGATGCAGAAGGACTGCAGACCCACGCCGATCATCTTGGCGGCTTCGGCAGCGGACTTCACGCCCGCCTTGATGGCGATCGCCGCGCCGACGGTGTACGCCCAGCAGGCGTTTTCAAAGCAGATGGGCTGGATGCCCTTGACGATCTCATACGGGTCAAAGCCCTTGGCCTTGCAGATCTCGCGGCACTCTTCGACGGAAGAGAT
>CAKTLD010000132.1 GCA_934572445.1 uncultured Oscillospiraceae bacterium | reverse complement strand
CCCTGAGCGTCCAGAGTGCCGCGGATGATGTGGTAACGCACACCGGGGAGGTCCTTGACACGGCCGCCGCGGATCATGACCACAGAGTGCTCCTGCAGGGAATGACCGACGCCGGGGATGTAAGCGGTGACCTCATAGCCGTTGGTGAGGCGGACACGGGCGATCTTACGAAGAGCGGAGTTCGGCTTCTTCGGGGTCGCGGTACGAACTGCGGTGCACACGCCGCGCTTCTGGGGAGAGGCAAGATCCGTCTCCTTGTTCTTCAGCGTGTTGAGACCGTACTGCAGAGCCGGGGAATTGGACTTGTAGGTCGACTGCTGTCTGCCCTTGCGAACCAGCTGGTTAAAAGTAGGCATTCTTTCTTTTTCTCCTTTCCTGAAATGATGTTTATTATTTTTTACAGGATATTGGGAAAATATCCCGAAAAAACCTTACTTCTTCAGAACGGCGATCACAGCCGCTCCAACGGCGATGCCCGCCGCCTGGCCGAGCTGCGCCATCGTGGCGCTGCGGTCGGCAGGAAGTGCCTGCTGCTGCGCCATCGTCTCGATCGCGCCGAGCACGATGGGGTCTGCATCGCAGGCGATATAGAGTTTTTCCGCGCGGTGCTCCCGCAGTGCACGCATCGTCTGTTTGATGCCCGCGACCTTGCGGCATGTGGACAGATCCAGCGTCACGGCAGGTCCCTCCTGACGGTATGACAAATTCCGTGGGACATACCCACGCAAGCTGAAATTATAGCATACCGCGTGCAAGCCGTCAAGCGTTTCTTGTGTTTGTCCGCCGAAAAAATCGCCGAAGCGCGGCGCTTTTTTCGCTTCTTTTTAGCTATTTCGCAGAAAGTGCCTCCCCATGCGCCGAAGCCGCCGTCCTACCTGCCGCGCTGGCAAAAAAGAGACGCGGAAGCTTCCGCGTCTCTTTTTTATTGAATGGAATCGGGGCTCGCTCATACCTCAACGGCGTTGGTGATGATGCGCGGCTCGTAGGGCTCCTCCTCGGGCTTCTCGGGCTCGGGAACGATCTCCTCGGCAAAGTCGCGGTAGGCGTTCAGGCCCGCGCCGGCGGGGATGAGCTTACCAATGATGACGTTCTCCTTCAGGCCCACAAGATGGTCGACCTTGCCCTTGATGGCGGCTTCGGTCAGCACCTTCGTGGTCTCCTGGAAGGACGCAGCGGACATCCAGCTGTCGGTCGCAAGAGAGGCCTTCGTGATACCCATGAGCAGCTGCGTGGCAACAGCCTCCTGCAGCGGTTCACCGGTCTCGGCGTTGACCTCGCCCGCGGCATTGCGCGCACGGATTGCCTCATTGGCATCCTCGAACTCGAGCAGATCGACCATCGCACCGGAAAGCAGCTCGGTATCGCCGGATTCCTCCACGCGCACCTTGCGCATCATCTGGCGGACGATGACCTCGATATGCTTATCGTTGATATCAACGCCCTGCTGACGGTAGACCTTCAGGACCTCCTGAATGAGGTAGTCGTGAACAGCGGAGGTACCGCGGATACGAAGGATATCGTGCGGGGACAGCGCGCCCTCCTGCAGCTGCGTACCCTTGGCAATGATGTCACCGTCATTCACTCGCAGGCCGGTGTGCGGCACAGAGTAGGTGCGGGTATCGCCGTCGTCGGCGGTCACGATGATGTTCAGCAGGCTGCCCTTGGCGGATTCCTCGAAGCGAACCTTGCCCGCGATCTCGGAAAGCGTTGCCATCTTCTTGGGACGGCGTGCCTCAAACAGTTCCTCCACGCGCGGAAGACCCTGGGTGATATCGCCGCCGGCAACGCCGCCGGTATGGAAGGTTCGCATCGTCAGCTGCGTACCGGGCTCGCCGATGGACTGGGCGGCGATGATGCCGACCGCCTCGCCGGGGCCGACGGGCTTGGACGTTGCAAGGTTCATACCGTAGCACTTCGCGCAGACGCCGCTGTGTGCCTTGCACGTCAGCACCGTGCGGATCTCGACGGAATGGATGTCGAACTTCTCCATGAGGTCTGCGTCCTCCGGGGTCATCATGTGATCCTTGGAGATCAGGACCTCGTCGGTGCCGGGCTTCAGAACGTCATTGACCGGATAGCGGCCGTTGACACGCTCGGAGAACTTTTCAATGACCTGGCCGTTCTCGCTGATCTCGCTGATCGTGATGCCGCGGGTCGCGCCGCAGTCGTCAGAACGAATGATGACATCCTGGCAGACGTCGACCATTCGGCGGGTCAGGTAACCGGAGTCTGCGGTACGAAGCGCCGTATCGGCAAGACCCTTACGGGCGCCTCGGGAGGAGGTAAAGTATTCAAGGACGGACAGGCCCTCGCGGAAGTTTGCCTTGACCGGGATCTCGATCGTCTTACCGGCGGTGTTGGCCATCAGACCGCGCATACCGGTCAGCTGACGGATCTGCTTCATCGAACCACGGGCGCCGGAGTCCGCCATCATGAAGACGGGGTTGTAGCGGTCCATGTTCTTCTGCAGGGCGTCGGTAACGTCCGCAGTGGTCTTTTCCCACTCATGCACGACGGCGCGGTAGCGCTCATCCTCGGTCATGAAGCCCATCTTGAACTGGTCTTCAATGTCGACGACGCGCTGCTCGGTCGCGGCGATGAGGGTGTACTTCTCCGGCGGAATGGTCATATCCGCAACGGAGATCGTGATGGCCGCACGGGTGGAGAACTTGTAGCCCGTGGCCTTGATGTTATCGAGCACCTCGGCAGCAATGGTGAAGTTGTGCAGCTTGATCGTGCGGTCAACGATCTTACCCAGCAGCTTCTTGCCGCAGACCTCAGTGATCTCGTAGTCGAAATAATTCTCGGTCGGGTCTCCGTTTTCATCCACACGCTTGACAAAGCCCAGATCCTGCGGGACGTTGCGGTTGAAGATGATGCGGCCGATGGTGGCACGCACGACCTTGCTGCCCATCGTTCCGTCCGGCAGCTGCTTCGTCGCGCGGACGAGAATGGGCTGGTGGATACCAATGAGATGGTTGTTGTAGGCGAGCATCGCCTCGTCCTCATCGCGATAAACGTTGAGGTGAACGGTGGCCTTTTCCTCGTCGGTCAGCTCATCGTAGCGCTTGCCGGCAAAGGCGAAATCGACGTCCTGCGGCCAGTACTCGTCGTTGTCCATCTGGGAAACGCCGTTTTCAAAACGCTCGAACGTGAGGTAGTAGGAGCCCAGAACCATATCCTGCGTCGGCACCGTGACAGGGCCGCCGTCCTGAGGACGCAGCAGGTTGTTGGCGGAGAGCATCAGGATACGGGCCTCAGCCTGCGCCTCGGCGGACAGAGGAACGTGAATAGCCATCTGGTCGCCGTCGAAGTCCGCGTTGAACGCCGTGCAGTTCAGCGGATGGAGCTTGAGGGCGCGGCCCTCGACCAGCACCGGCTCGAACGCCTGAATACCGAGGCGGTGGAGCGTCGGCGCGCGGTTGAGCATGACGGGGTGATCCTTGATGACGACGTCGAGCGCGTCCCAAACCTCGGCACGGCCCTTATCGACCATCTTCTTGGCGGACTTGATGTTGTTGGCGGCACCGTCCTCGACGAGCTTCTTCATAATGAAGGGGCGGAACAGCTCGAGCGCCATTTCCTTGGGCACGCCGCACTGGTAGATCTTGAGCTCCGGGCCGACGCAGATAACGCTACGGCCGGAATAGTCAACACGCTTACCCAGCAGGTTCTGGCGGAAGCGGCCCTGCTTACCCTTGAGCATGTCAGAAAGGGACTTGAGCGCGCGGTTGTTCGCACCGGTGACGGCGCGGCCGCGGCGGCCGTTGTCGATCAGCGCATCGACAGCCTCCTGCAGCATGCGCTTCTCGTTGCGCACGATGATGTCGGGCGCGTTGAGCTGGATAAGGCGCTTCAAGCGGTTGTTGCGGTTGATGACGCGGCGATAGAGGTCGTTCAGGTCGGAGGTCGCGAAGCGGCCGCCGTCGAGCTGGACCATCGGGCGGATCTCGGGCGGGATGACCGGCAGCACGTCGATGATCA
>CAKTLD010000131.1 GCA_934572445.1 uncultured Oscillospiraceae bacterium | reverse complement strand
AGAAAGTTCACGCATCCGCGGCAGAAGCCGCAGAGCACGCCCCAGCACCACTTGACGATCCTCCAGCACAGGCACAGCGCATAGTAAATGACCGTATGCTGCCACCATTTGCCGAGCTTCACGCGCGTGCAGAGTGTCATCCACAGCCCCAGCACCAGCGCAGCGAAAAGAAAGCTGACACCGAGCAGCAGCAGATCATAGGGCGGCGTGTAATAATCCACATACATGCGGAACGCATACTCGGCCGCGGCGCACAGGGCCGCGCCGGCAAAAAAGTCAAGCGCCAGATAAAGATCAAACGGGATCTTCTCCTGCCAGCCGGTCTCGATCGTGCCATCCTCGCGCCGCCCCGCACCGCGGGCCAGAAAGATAAAAAGGAACAGCTCCGCGATACCGAGCAGAACGAGCATCGCCGCCGCGTTTCCACTCCATTTGAGCATATTGTCGTAAAAGGTCTTTGCCCAGTAAACATCGTCCTGCGCGGTCAGGTCTGCGGCAAGGTAAAAGCTGAATTCTTTGCCGGCATAGACGGTGCTGTAGCAGAAGGCATCTCCCTCGCCGACATTGCTGAATTCCGCTTCTCCCTGCTCGTCCGTTACGGTGAAACGGAGGTTGCTGTAGCTGTTGTCCGCGGGAAAGATTTTCTCCAGCTCATAGCCGCCGCTGACCGCGTGCTGGTACTCGTCAAGCACTTCCCACGCCTCGCGGCTGGCCGCGCCAAACCAGACGTCGCTCGTATAAAAGTCCTTTCCCATGCCGCCATAGGAAAAGGCCAGTCCTGCCGCGTAAGCAAGCATCAGCGGCACGAGCAGCGCCGCGAGCACAAAGGCGATTGCCTTGGTCCAAAAATTGCGCATCCATGCTGTTTTCATTTTTTATCCTCCAACTTATAGCCAAGGCCCCATACGACCTTGAGGTAGCGCGGCTCCGAAGGGTTGATCTCGATCTTCTGCCGCAGATGGCGGATGTGGACGCTCACGGACGTTTCCGCGCCCAGCGAGTCCTCCTTCCACACCAGCTCATAGATCTGCGCGGAGGAAAAGATGCGTCCGGGATTGCGCATCATCAGCCGCAGGATGTTGTACTCGATGGGCGTCAGCGCGACCTCGTCGCCGTCTACGGTGACACTCTTGCGCTCCTCGTCGAGCACGATGGGCCCCACGGCATAGATATTCGGCTTTTCCTCCTCGGGCTTTGCGCCGAGCTGCGTGTAGCGCCGCAGCTGGGAACGCACGCGCGCCAGCACCTCCACCGGGTCAAAGGGCTTGGTGATATAGTCGTCCGCGCCAATGTTCAGCCCCAGCACCTTGTCGCTGCTCTCGCTCTTGGCCGTCAGCAGAATGATGGGCATGTTGCTCTTTTCGCGCAGCTTGGCCGTCGCGGCAATACCGTCCAGCTGCGGCATCATAATATCCATCAGGATCAGATGGATCTCGTTTTGCTTCACGACCTCGAGCACCTCGCGCCCGTTGTGCGCCTCAAACAGGCAGTACTCCCCGCCCGAAAGATAGATCTTCAGCGCGTTGACGATATCCTGCTCGTCGTCGCAGATCAGAATGTTGTACATGATCTTCTCACCTCATGCTGTCATTGTAGCAGTCCTTTTCAAATAAAAACAGCAGATAAATCTTAAAATCTTCTTAAATCGCATCAAAAGGGCCGAAAGGCTGTCTCTTTCGGCCCTTTTTCTTCCGTTTTCACTATTTGCTGCACAGCCTTCGCCGCAGGCGCAGCACGGCACCCAGCGTGAGCCCCGCATAGCGCGCCAAGCTGCGCGCATCGTATGGAAGCTCGGCAAAGCCCCAGAGCTTCTCCGTCTGCACACCGAGCAGCAGCGTTTTTTTCTCTTCCTTCTGCCAGCTGAAAAAAGTGGACATCATTCTCTCCTTTCATACGTCGCGCCCGTCGAGCGCGGCCAGGCCGAAGCGCGCGGCCAGGTCGATCCGCGCGCGCTCTGTCTCCTCCCGCGCCGCGTCATACTGCGCGCGCAGCCTGCGCAGAAACAGTCCGCGCAGCGAATCCTCCTCCGCACGCGCCCACACATCGCCGCCGATGCGCGTCTCATCGCGCAGTTCAAGCTTGAAAAAGTCCGGCGCAAAGCGTTCCTCAACGGCAGCAAGATCCACGCCGCGCTCGTCCGTCTCGCCGGTAAAGATAATGCGGTAAATGTCGCGCGCGGTGGCGTCGGGCAGCGCTTCGCGCAGCGCCTCCGCCGCATTTTTGCCGGTCACGTCGACTTTCAGCAGCTCATACCGCCTGCGCGCAAAGGGGACAAACGAAAGTTCCGCTTTTCCGCGTTCCACTGTGCCCGCAAGGATGCCCTTCTCGCCCAGCTCGTCGAAGCCGCGCCCCTCGGGGCAGCCGGAGTACGCATAGGCCGTCATCCCCGCGCGGTGCACGCCGTCGTGCTCGTGCGTGTGGCCCAGGGCGAGATAATCCAGCCCGCTTTCCGCGATCTCCTCGCGCGTGATAGGATCATAACGCGTATCCGCCGCGGAAATATCCCCGTGCAGCACCATCAGGTGCGTCAGCCCGTCGTCCGGCACGGAAAAGCCCCGGAGCAGGCTCTTCTCCTGCGCGCCCTCGGTAAAAGCCGCGCCGTACACGGCGCAGCCAAGCTCCGGCAGCGCCACGCGCTCCACGGCGCTGGAGGTAAAAATATGCACGTTCTCCGGCCAGTGCGGCGCTGCGTATGGCGAGCGCGGGCCGTAGGGATCATGGTTGCCGGGAGCGATGAATACCCTTGCCCGCATCGTGCCCAACGCCTCGGTCAGCGTCTCGAGCGTCTCGCGATAGACGGTCTCGCCGTCAAACAGGTCGCCTGCGAGCAGCACCACTTCGATCTCATTTTGATTGACATAATTTGAAAGCCGCAGCAGCAGCTCCCTGCTTTCGCGCCGGCGCAGCTTCGCCCGCTCCGCGCTCAGCGCACCGAAGGCACTGTCCAGATGGAAGTCCGCCGCATGAACGAGCTTCACTCGCATCGCTCTCTCCCCCTTCTCAGCGCACGTCGACGCGCTCCACACCCACGCACAGGCCCGTGGTGTCGTCCAGCGCAAAGATCGCGCCCTGCAGCTTGCCGGGGCTCCTCTCCGGCTCGCGGTAGCGGCCGGGAAGACCGCCGAGGAACGTCTCGACCGACTGCTCGGGCTTGATGCCGAGCACGCTGCGCACCGCGCCGGTCATGCCGAGGTCAGAAATATAGCCCGTCCCCTTGGGAAAGACCTCCTCGTCCGCCGTAGGCACATGCGTGTGCGTGCCCCAGACAGCGCTGACACGGCCATCGAGATAGTAGGCCATGGCGAGCTTTTCGCTCGTCGCCTCGGCGTGAAAGTCGAGCAGCGTGAACGTCGGCCTTTCTTTATCTTTAAGCAGCTCGTCCGCCGTTTTGAACGGGTTGTCCGCATGGAAGGCGAGATCGCACCGGCCGATCAGGTTCATCACCGCGATACGGGCCCTGCCGCAGTCGTAGATGCCATAGCCCCGTCCCGGCACGCGCGCGCCGAGGTTGTGCGGTCTTAAAATATACGGGCAGTCGTCAAGATAGTCGGATATCTGCACCTTGCCGAAGCTGTGGTTGCCGAGCGTGATGACGTCCGCGCCCGCGGCAAAGATGCGCTCGGCATCGTCCGGCATCAGGCCGACCATCGCGGCATTCTCTCCGTTAACGACAGTAAAGTCGATCCCCTTGAGCTTTTTCAGCGCGCGCAGATGGCGCTCCAGGTGGCCGACGCCGCAGCCGCCCACCACGTCGCCCACGGCCAGAATACGATACAGCATGGCGTTCCCGCCTTTCTTTGTTTTTCCCCAGTATAGCAAGAAGTGTCCCAAAACGCAAGGCGCAAGGAAGGCATGAAAAAAGGCTCCGGGCAAGCCGGAGCCTTTTTGTTATTTTGCATATTCAATGGCGGTCGTTTCGCGCAGGACGTGTACCTTGATCTGGCCGGGATATTCCATGCCCTCTTCGATCTTCTTGGCAAGCTCGCGCGCCAGAATGACCATCTGGTCCTCGCTGACCTG
>CAKTLD010000130.1 GCA_934572445.1 uncultured Oscillospiraceae bacterium | reverse complement strand
TCCTCGTTATCGGCGTCCGGATCGTCGGCGTCGGTCAGACCTTCGAGGTTTTCCGCGCCGCCGAAGGCGCCCATCATCTCGTTGGAGATGTTGTCAAGGTCCTCATCCGTGATGCCCATGCGGCGCATCATCTCGTCCACCTGGGGCAGGCCGAGATTCTTCGCACACTTGAGGCACAGGCCCTCATTGACGTTCTTTCCGTTTTCCTGCCGCGTGATGAACACGACGGCAATATTTTTCTTGCATCTGGAACAAAGCTGTGGCTGCATATCGTTTCCTCCATCAGGGTCAGGGTAAAATTGCGGCAGCAAGGCTGCGCGGGGTGTGGTCCATAAAAAATGCCAGCAGGTAAGTATCGCCCACGTTCTCCGTAAGCACGGTGACGCCGAGCTTCGGCGCAAGGTCACAGATCAGGAAGAGCAGCAGCGCGCTCTCGATCACTCCCAACGCTCCGCCGCCGAGCGTGTTGAGCGTGCGCAGCACCGGCAGGTCGAAGATCCTGTCAAGCCCGCGCGTCAACAGCCGCAGCAAAA
This sequence comes from uncultured Oscillospiraceae bacterium, assembly GCA_934572445.1. Lineage (GTDB taxonomy): Bacteria > Bacillota > Clostridia > Oscillospirales > Oscillospiraceae > Hominicoprocola. The sequence continues at coordinate 3,641 of CAKTLD010000130.1, read as the reverse complement.
GCGTCAGCAGCAGGAAGCCCAGGACGAACAGCAGCGTACGCACGATGCTTGCGAGCAGCGTACGCACTGCAGCGAGCGCTGCGTCCTGCGCCGAGCGGCGCAGCGAATCACGCACCGCACCGTCAAAGTCAAAGCGCAGCAGACGCTCGAGCGCGCCGCTCACGCCCTGCAGCACGCCGTCGTCCGCCGTTTCCGCACCGGACGCTTCATCCTGCATACCGGCCGCGTCTTCGACCGGAAGCTGAGCTGTTCCGTCCTGCCGCCCCTCTGCGTCGAACCACTCCTGCACGCTCTTCTCCACGCGCGGCATCAGCGCCTCGGTCACAGGCGGCGTCAGCGCTTCGGCCAAAAGTGACGCACCGATCAGCGCCGCAAGGATCGTCACCAGCGCCATCAAGCTGCGGAAAAGGCCGCGTTTCGCGCCGAACACGGCACCGAAGATCAGCACGAGCGCGAAGACCGCGTCGATGATAAGCCCATTATTCACGCTTTCCGCGCTCCTTTCAAGTCATAAATTGTAACATTTTTAGCGATTTTCAGAAATTACGGAATATAAAGCCACGCCGAAGCCGAACCGATCAGCACCGCTGTGCCGTCGGCGCGCATGATGACCGAGCGCGCATACTCCGTTCCATCCAGCCGTGCGTATTCTTCGAGCTGCGGCGTGTAGAGGACCAGACTGTCGCTGTAGAGCACGGCAACGTACTTTCCCGCCGCCGAGAGCGACAGGACCTCGCTGCGGCTGTCAAGGCTCCCGAGCGTCTGTCCGTCCGCACCGACAGTCACGAGCTTCAGCGCGCTGCCGGAACGGTAGCGGCTGAGCAGCAGCGCGGCAAAATCGTCTCCGTCCATGCTCGCACCGCGCAGATAGGGGTATTCAAAGCGATAGCTGCCCGCAAGCGAGCCATCGGTGCCGAAAAGCGTCAGGCCCTCATCCGTCAGGCAGGAGAGCTTGCCGGCCACGCTGTCGGCCGACAGAACGAGCGACCCGGTCAGCGTATTGACCGCTGTCGCCTTCTCGCTGCCGAGGGCGTAAATGCTCACGTTGTTGGCGAACGCTCCGTTCGCCTCGCCCAGCGTCACGGCAGCCATGTGCTTACAGTCACGCATAACGACCGCGTCAATGACGTAACGCTCGGAGGAATTGAAGGCAAAAACCTTCTCTCCCGCGGCATCGAACACCGTGACAGCGGACTTATAGCCGCTTTTTTCGGCGTTCAGCGCCAGATAGTCCGAGGGATTGACGGAGACGGACAGGATATCGCCGCCGCACTCTCCACTCATGTCACGCACGAGGCCGCCGGAGGAAAAGACCAACAGCGTCTGCGCACCGATATCGTAGACCGCGGCGGTCTGCCCGCCGACGGCAATGGCAGGATTTGTCAGCTTCACGCTCTCACTGCAGACGATGCTGCCATCGCTCCCGATCACCTGCACGCTCGTCGTCGACGCAACGAGCAGATGGTCTCCCAGCAGGGCAAAAACATTGCTGCGATCATTGCTGAAGGAGTAAAGCTCCGCCTTGCCCTGTTCGTCCTGTGTGACCTTGTTGTAGGAAAACAGGCGCTTGACGCTGTCCATGTTCCGCAGGTCCTTCCACGCCGCGGCGACCACCACAGCCAGTACAACGAGCAGCACCAGAAAAACGCCCAGCGCGCGGCGAAGCCCTCCCCCGCGGCGCGGCGCGGCCTGGGAACGCTTGAATTCCTCGCGCGTTATCTTGTCCTGTTCCCGATCATTCATTGAGCCGTTCATCCTCATACCAGAGCCTTGTCATGTAAAGCCCGCCCGGCGGCACCGTGGGGCCCGCCAGCGAGCGGTCGCCGGAGGCAAGGATCTCCGGAATGTCCTCCGGCGTCAGCTTGCCCTCAGCCGCGTAAAGCACGGTGCCGGTGATGGCCCGTACCATGTTATACAGAAATCCGTCCGCGCAGACCTTGAGCTCCAAAAGGTCCCCCGAGCGCGACACGCGGCAGTAGTGCACCGTGCGCACAGTGGTCTTCGTCTCGGTGCCGACGGAACGGACGGCGCGGAAATCGTGCGTGCCCTCAAAGGCGCGCGCCGCGCGGTCCATCACGTCCTCGTCAAGATGCTTGGGATAAAAATAAGCCCTGTTGACGTAGAACGGATTTTTGATGCGGGAGTTATAAATACGGTAGGTGTATTCCTTCTTCCGGCACGAGAGGATCGCATTGAAATCGTCCGCAACCTCCAGCGCCTCGCACACAACGATATCCTCCGGCGTGTGCGTGTTGATGGCGAACGGCAGGCGCTCGACCGGAATACGGGAGCTGGTGTGAAAGTTGGCGATATACCGCTCGGCGTGGACACCCGCATCCGTGCGCCCACAGCCGACGAGCTTGATCCCTTCACCGCAGACCTTCGAAAGCCCCTTTTCCATTGTCTCACAGACGCTGGAGACAGTCTTCTGCACCTGCCAGCCGTGATAGGCGGTGCCGTTATACATCAGCTTGAGGGCAACATTACGCATAAAACCTCTCTCTTTCGCGCTCAGCGCAGGAGGATCACTCCCACCGTCAGCGCAAGGTAATAGGCCAGCACCAGATAGTCGCGCGTCTCATAACGCAGAACGTGCAGCTTCGTGCGGCCTTCGCCACCGTGATAGCAGCGGCACTCCATCGCCGTCGCCAGTTCGTCGGCACGGCGGAAGGCGCTGACGAACAGAGGCACGAGCAGCGGCACCAGCGCCCTGGCGCGCTGCATAAGGCTGCCGGTCTCAAAGTCTGCGCCGCGCGCCTTCTGCGCGGACATGATCTTATCCGTCTCCTCGATGAGCGTAGGGATAAAGCGCAGTGCGATGGACATCATCATTGCCAGCTCGTGCACAGGAGCCTTGAACCTCTTGAGCGGGTTCAGCAGGCTCTCCATACCGTCCGTCAGGCGAATGGGCGAAGTCGTATAGGTCAGGAGGAACGTTCCCATGATGAGCAGCGTGATGCGCAGCAGCATCGTGATGGCGGCGCGTACGCCCTCGATGGTCATACGGAAAATCCACCAGTGAAAGATCTCCGTGCCAGGGGTGTAGAAAAGATTCAAAAGCGCGGTAAATGCGATGATAAAGAGCACAGGCTTGAGTCCCTTAAAGAGCGCCTTTGCCCCCACATGCGAGATGCGCACCGCGATGATCAGCGTCACGATCAGAAGGCCGTAGGCAATATAGCTCTTCGCACTGAACAGCGCCACGATGTAGAGCACCGTGACCAGAAGCTTTGTACGGGGATCGAGCTTATGGGCCAGCGTGTCGCCGGGGAAATACTGGCCGAGGGTAATGTCCTTCAGCACGCTCTGCCGCCCCCTCTCTTCAGCGCGATCAGCGCCGCACTCAGCTCGTCCACCGTATAAACGGCGGGGTCGAGGGCAAGACCGCGCGCGCGCAGCGCCATAGCGATGCGCGTGACCTGCGGCACATCAAGCCCCGCGGTCACCAGTTCCTCGCCGCGGGCAAATACCTCGCGCGGCGTGCCGCTCATCAGCACATGGCTGTCCGACAGCACGATGATGCGGTCCACATTTTTCGCGATCTCCTCCATACTGTGACTCACAAGCACGACGGTCGTGCCGCGCTCGCGGTGATAGGCACGGATATTCGCAAGCAGCTCCTCCCTGCCCTGCGGGTCAAG
>CAKTLD010000129.1 GCA_934572445.1 uncultured Oscillospiraceae bacterium | reverse complement strand
AGGATCATCAGCGCGCCGAACAGCACGCTGCCCCAGATGGCGCTGAGCGGACGCCACAGGCAGAAGATGACCAGCGCGACAGCCAGCCAGCCCACACCGGACAGACCCTCATGATTCCAGACGCCGCCCGCGATGGTCATGATGTAGACCATGCCGCCGATGGCGCTCACGCCGCCGCCGATGACGGTAGCGAGGTACTTATAGCGCGTGACGTTGATGCCGGCCGCGTCGGCGGTGGCGGGGCTCTCGCCCACGCTGCGCAGATACAGTCCGCTGCGGGTCTTGTTCAGGTAATAGAACAGACCCACGGCGCAAAGCACGGAAAGATAGAAGAAAAAGCTGTTGCCGAACAGGATGCCGCCGATGTAGGGGATATTCTGCAGCCCCTTGGGGAAGGGGGAGTTCTGGAAGTAGCCCTTGAGCATGTTGCTGATGGAGATGTAGCCATTCTCGCTCACGCGCATGTACTCACCGATGAACTGGCCGACGCCGGTGCCGAAGATCGACAGGGCGAGACCTGTGACGTTCTGGTTGGCGCGCAGCGTGATGGTCAGAAAGCTGAAGATCAGCGAGGCGAGCGCACCGGCCAGGAACGCGCAGAGGATGCCGATGACGATGGCGAAGTAGCCGTTGGGAGCGGCAGCAAACTTTTCATAATAGTACACACCGCCGAGGCCCATCGCGCCGCCCATGAACATGATACCCTCGACGCCGAGGTTGAGGTTGCCGGACTTTTCCGTCAGGATCTCGCCGAGCGTACCGAACAGCAGCGGCGTGCCGTAGGTAATGGCGGCGATGATAAGGGTGATAAGAAGAGTCAGAAAGCTATTCATTACTTGGCCGCCTCCTTTTCAGTTTTGGACGAGCGGAAGATCAGACGGTAGTTGATGAAGAACTCGCATCCGAGCATGCAGAACAGCAGGATGCCGGTAATGATGTCGGAGATGGAAGCGGGAACGGCAAGACGGGTCTGCAGCGTTTCCGCGCCCTTGGAGATGACCGCCAGCATCAGGGAAATGATGATCATGGCGAAAGCGTTGAGCTGACTGAGCCAGGCGACCGTAATGGACGTGAAGCCCACGCCCGCGGCCACGCCGTCATAAAGTGTGGTGTTCGCGCCGGAGGCGACGATGAAGCCGACCAGACCGGAGATCGCGCCGGAGAGGAACATCGTGCGCATCATCACATGGCCGACGTTCATGCCCGCGTAGCGCGCGGTGTTGATCGAGTCGCCGATGACGGCGATCTCGTAGCCGTGCTTGGTGTGGTTCATATAGACATGCATGAACACGACCAGGATCAGCACGATGATCCAGCCGCAGTGCACGCCAAGGACCTTCGGCAGTGTGGCGGCCGTATCGAACTGCGGGATGATCTGGGAGCCGGGACGGCCTTCCCACGGGCCGCCCTGCAGCCAGCGGACCACGCCGATGATGATGTAGTTCATCATCAGTGTGAAGAGCGTTTCATTGGTGTTCCACTTGGCCTTGAAGAAGGCGGGGATCAGGGCCCACAGGCCACCGGCGATGGCGCCCGAGATGCCCATGATGAGCAGCAGGACCGCGGACGGGACCTTGCCGACCCAGAAGAGGGCGAAATAGCTTGCGGCGATGGCGCCTGCGGTGATCTGACCCTCGGCACCGATGTTCCAGAAGCGCATCTTGAAGCACGGGGCGATGGCCAGCGCGCAGCCCAGCAGGGGAACGGCGAGCTTGACGGTCTGGCGGATGGCGGTCTTTTTGCCCAGTGCGCCGGTGATGATGGTGGCATAGCCGGTGATGGGGCTCGCGCCGTCAGGCAGGGCAATCATCATGACCAGACCGCCGAGGATCAGCGCCACAAGGATGGAGGCAAAGCGGATACACCAGACCTTCCAGGGCTCCATCGCGTCGCGCTTGGCAAGGCGGATCAGGGGCACTTTATTTTCGTTATGCATGGACTGCCTCCTCCTTTCCGCCGCCGATACGGGTCATCATCAGGCCGATCTCTTCCTTGGTGGTGGTGCGGGCGTCGACTACGCCGCTGACCTTTCCGCCGCAGAGGACGAGGATGCGGTCGCACAGCTCGAGCAGCACGTCCAGATCTTCGCCGACAAAGATGACGGCGACGCCTTTCATCTTCTGCTCGGTCATCAGGTTATAGATGGTATAAGAGGTGTTGATGTCGAGACCGCGCACAGCGTAGGCGGACATCAGCACGTTCGGCGCGGACGCGATCTCGCGTCCGACGAGCACCTTCTGCACGTTGCCGCCAGACATGCGGCGCACGGGAAACTCAGTGCTGGGGGTCACGACCTCGAGCTCTTTCCAGATGCTCATGGCCAGCTCATTGGGGTCCTTGCGGTTGACAAACACGCCCTTGCCCTTCTTCCAGGAACGGAGCATCATGTTGCCCGTCATGCCCATCGAGCCGACAAGCCCCATGCCCAGACGGTCTTCCGGCACGAACGCGAGCGCTACGCCGGACTTTTTGATCTGCATGGGAGTCTTGCCGACCAGCTCGGATTCGGGCGCGCCCTCGGGCGTGTAGCGGATGCTGCTGCCTTCGGCTACGGGATAGAGGCCCGCGATGGATTCCAGCAGCTCGCGCTGGCCGCTGCCCGCGATGCCTGCGACACCAAGAATCTCGCCGCCCATGGCGGTAAAGGACACATGGTCCAGGCGGGCGACGCCTTCGGCGTCATAGCAGGTGACGTCTTTGAGCGTCAGGCGCGGGACGGGGTGCTCATAGCGCGGGCGGTCAATGTTCAGCGTGACCGCGTGGCCGACCATCATGTCGGTCAGCGCCTGGGGATTGGTTTCGGCGGTGTTGACGGTGCCGATGTACTGGCCCTTGCGCAGCACCGCGACCTTGTCCGAAAGGGACATGACCTCGTGCAGCTTGTGGGTGATGATGACGATGGCCTTGCCATCGGCGCGCATGTTGCGCAGCACGTTGAAGAGCTTTTCCGTCTCCTGCGGGGTCAGGACGGCGGTGGGCTCGTCGAGGATCAGGATGTCCGCGCCGCGGTAGAGGACCTTGACGATCTCCACCGTCTGCTTCTGGGAAACGGACATATCGTAGATCTTCTTCGTGGGGTCGATATCAAAGCCGTAGCGGTCGCAGATCTCTTTGACCTTTGCGTTGGCGGCCTTGATGTCCAGCTTGCCCGGCTCATCGAGGCCGAGAACGATATTCTCCGCCGCGGTGAACACGTCGACGAGCTTGTAGTGCTGGTGGATCATACCGATATGGTTGTCGAAGGCGTCCTTCGGCGAGCGGATGGACGTGAGCACACCGTTGACATAGATCTCGCCCTCATCGGGGAAATAAATGCCGGCGAGCATGTTCATCAGCGTAGTCTTTCCGCTGCCGTTTTCGCCGAGCAGGGAAAGGATCTCACCGCGGTTGATGGTCAGGTCGATGCTGTCGTTGGCAACGACCTTGCCGAAACGCTTGGTGATGTGTCTGAGTTCGATAGCACATGCGTTGTCCAAGGTTCTGTCATCCTTTCTTTCTAAGGCTGCAGCCACCTTACCGGAGAAAACAGGGACGCTCCGATAAATGTCTGATTATTCATACTTATTCTAACATGCTTCGCATCTAAAGTAAATGAAAAAGCTATCGGCGAATCCATCAAAAGTAAACATAAAAAAATGGGAGAATCAACAAAAAAGTTTGATGACCTTACTTTTTTTCAGGAAAAGACGCAAAAAAGGAGAGCTGTCCGCAGGCAGCTCTCCTAAAAGGATGTACGAAGCGTTGACTTAGAATGCAGAGTTCAGCCACTCGATGCCGTCGATCTGGATGGCAAAGTAAGGAGCGGACTGGAAGTAGGACTCGTGGAACGCGCCGTCGAACACGGCCTCCTCGGAGTCGGGGGTAAAGTCGCCGTCGGTGTCGAGGGCGAAGGCGGAGGTCAGGGTCTCGCCCTTCACGGTGAAGGTGGAGGTGTCGAACACCTGGATGGAGCCGTCCTTCAGGCCAGCCTCGACCTCGGCGAGCTTTTCAGCGGTGCCGGGGGCGGCGATGGCTTCGTTCAGCGCGGTCAGCACGACGCTGCCGTCAGCATAGCCCTTGCAGAAGTCCTGATCGAATGCCTGACCGTTGGCAACAGCCTCGATGGCATAGACGAAGTACGGGGTCCAGTCGATGCGGCAGCCGATGATGGAGGCCTCGGGAGCAACGCCGGTCATGTCGTTGTTGTAGCCGGTGTGGAACG
>CAKTLD010000128.1 GCA_934572445.1 uncultured Oscillospiraceae bacterium | reverse complement strand
GGAAACAAAATGCCGCTGGCGGCATAGAGCAGACCGCTATACAAAAAGATGCTCAGGCTTTTCACCGCAAACAGCATCCATAATACTGCTGCGGCTAAAATTGGCTGCTGGGGTGTATAGCTCAAAATGCCCTCCAGCGTAAACTCATCCTTATGCAGCAGACATACTGCAATGATCGTGAACCAAACCAATGCAAGCAGACATTTGGCGATTCGTATCCGCCGATTCTCCGGCGATGTGTTACTCGACTTGTGCATGAACGGGCTTCTTTCCGGGTAGAGAAGCCATTGCAGCATGGATAAAAGCGGGGTGACGGCCTTTATCCAGTGCAAATACGACAGCGTAGGCCGCAGCTCCTGCCGTTTCAATCATCATATCGCCCATTGTGTCGATCAAGCCAATATCGATATAGCCCTCCAACGGTTCTCCATTGACGATGACGCTGTCAATTTGGTCGATGCTGCCGATCACGCCGGTGGCCTCGCCTAAGTCGTAAGAATGGATGGCGTGAATGATTGTGTCCCGCTGCATATCCATGCCGAACCAGCGATCCATGCCAAATTCGTAGAATTCCCATAGTGCAGAAACAGATATGGAGAACATTAACGCGAAAAGCACACGCAGCAGACGGTCATTCTCGTACTTCCTGTTTATCACCACAGGGAGATAAGAACCAAGCAAGGCAAAAACCACACCGCCGCATAGATGCAGCAGTTTATCCCAATGCGCAACGAGATAGTACAGCTTATAAATCCGTCCTGACATGGAGGCCAGCAGGTAAAGCAGGCTGAACACAAACAGCGTATCAGACATCCGGTAGCCGAAAGCCTCAAGGATATACGGTACTGCCACACCGATGCCTACCAGCAGGCACACAAGCGCATCGGACACCGGCCCTGAATGCAGAGAGCGCAGCATGGAGTACAGTACAAACAGCTCGCATACTGTCCAAAACCACATACGCCAGCGCGTCTGTTCAGATTGAATACTCAGCTTTACCTTCTGCATTTCTGTTACCTTTCTGCCAGCACCTCTGCGCAGGCCGACGCGCGATAGGTAGTTACATCGGGAATTGTTTCTCCGTCGATCTGAAGTGGGGCAGGACGGTCAAACTGCACCGTGATCTCCTGACCAGTCAGAACTTCCACTACATCCGTATGCTTGATATGCTCTCCCTTGAAAATAGAGGGAAAGACAGCCAAGGCTTTCAGCTTACCGGGACTGCGGAACACCATGACGGATAGCTGCTTCGGCTGCGCAAGACGATCCTGCTGCGGCGTCGGAATCATACCGCCGCCGTAGTAACGCCCGTTCATGGTCGGAGCCAACCAGACATGCTTGTATGTGTGCTTTACGCCATCCACCGTGACAACGGCGGAGGTGGGTTTATAGTGGAACAGCAGGCCTTTTATGGCGATGGATGTATAATTGACCGGCTTTGTAGAGCGCTCCCGCTGGCGGTCGCCCTCCAGACAGCAGTAACCGTCAATGCCATAGCCGATGCCGTTGAGGAAATAACGGCGTGTGCCGTTCACATACACCGACGGCAGCTTTTGAAGGTACTGGTTAATGGGGCGAGGTGTGTCACCTGCTTTTCCTCCGATGTCGGTGAGAAAATCATTTCCACTGCCGGTAGCGAAGTAATAGATGTTCCGCTCGATGATAAGCGGCGCTGTATCGTTGATAAAGCGGTTCAACGTCCCGTCGCCGCCCGCGATCACCACACGGTCATCGTGAGGGAGCGAGTCGAAAAATCCACCGTAATCGTCGACTTCCGTAATATCTTGGAACAAGAGTTTGTCATCGGGCAATAACATGGCCAGCCGGTAGGCGGCTTCCTTGCCGCGCCCATTCCCTGCATGGGGATTGTATAAAACATGGTATGTTAGCATAGGTTTGTCTCTTTCTCAGTTGGCGTTATTTGTATGTCCCCCAGCATTAGAATTCGAGCGTAATCGCCAATCTCTCGTGTAGGCAATTTGGAAACAGCGGAACCCTCCAGCACATCCAATACATCAAACCGGACTATTGTGCGTTTTCGAGCAAAGCGATGCGCGATCAACTCGGTGCCGGTCGTTTTTGCAATTACAATAGGCGCGCCTGCGCGTTTTGCAATTTGGAACGCGCCATTGCGGAATGGCAACAGTTCTCCTGTCTTGCTGCGGGTTCCCTCCGGGTAAATACCGAAGGACACAACGCCCTTCTGCAACAGCTTGGCAGCATATTTGATGGTTCCCAGCGCTTCGCGGTTATCCGTTCTGTTGATAGGCAGAAAAAAGCACTTATGTACGATGCGTCCAGTGATGGGAATATCAAAAATTTCTGGCTTGGCAATGTAGGCTAAATCCGCCTGCGGACAGGTGGCAATGGCAATGAACGGGTCAAAGTTGGAGCGGTGATTGGCTACCAGCAGAAACGGGGACAGACCCTCCAGCTTTTCAAGCCCGGTGCATTGAATCTCGACCCGTCCCAGATGCAGAATCAGCCATACCGTCTGATTCAGCAACCAGCGGAAAAACGGCTCTTTTTTTCGGACAGGCTTGGACTTGTCTACCGTCAGAGAGATCAGGTACAGCAGCAGAAAGTATAGCGCCGTCACTGCCAGAAACCACCCAAGCCAAATTGGTAACGCCAGAAAGACGTCGTACCAGTTCCGCAGCAAAGCGTGATGAAAAAATGTTCCGATCGTCATTGCCACACTGATGGCGACGACCCAAATATAGACGGTCATAAGCGCTACCCTCTCAAACAGAGCTGAAGAATCAATGTTGCGATAACCGGGTAGCAGCTTCCCAAAAGGAGCTCTTTGGGCGTGTGGCGTCCCAGCCTGACCGAGCTGATTCCGACGGGTATCATCAGCAGCAGCCCGAAAAGATACCACGGACTTACCCGCAGAGACAGGATCATGACCGGAGCGACTACGCCTGCGGCGTGACCGCTACTCTTTATGTGAAATGCAGAGGAAGATAGTGCAATCAAAGCTCCGCTGATTACATAGCATAGATACATGAATAGTTCCGTTTTGCTGCCGCCATCCACTATACAATATACCGTGCCAAGAATATACCCCACTACGGAAAATACAATTGCCAGTTTTCTTTGGGATTTTCGCCCTTGCTCATACTGATCCGGAATAACTCTCCAATATAGATAGGCCAACAACGGCAATACGCAGAGCATTACCACCGCCATTCCACCATGCCACGGTGGAATCTGATCGCCTAAAAGCAGAATCAGGAAAAATACCAGAACCTGCGGCAGCGTGAGGATGCGAATTACTTTTGCACAGTTTTCGCTCATAGATAACCTCCTGTAAAATACTGCGGCGGGTGGTTATCACCCGCCGCAGCTCCAATCACCGGGTAAGTTGCTTCTTCCTGGATCCTATATGCCAAGCCGCCAATCGTCACAGCCACACATGACGGCTTCGATCACACTAATCCTTTCTCACAAACAAAATGCCCAATGTATTTGGCCCGCAATGAGAGGTGATCGTTGCCCCGGCAGTTGTTTCCAGAATCTCCTCAAAATCCGGCATGATTTCCTGTATCTTATCACGCACCGTTTGGACGGCTTCCGGGCTGCATTTGGTGTGCGTAATAAAAATGCGGTGCTTATCAATGTCGGTGCGATTCTGGAGACGATCCTCCACATATTGCAGCATGACTTTTTCAATTCTGCCACGGTACTTTTTACCGGGCGTCATTTTTCCGTCCCGGACCTCGATGCACGGTTTCAGCCGAAGCAGATTTCCGCCAAAAGCACCCAAGGCTGAGCAGCGGCCGCCTTTGTAGAGATAGTCGAGGCTGTCTATGACAAAACTGGCTTCCACCCGTTTCGCCATTGCGGAACAGGTTTCCCATATCTCCTGCGCATAGTAGCCGTTTGCTGCCATTTCCGCTGCATGGAGGACCAACAGCCCCTGCCCGGTCGAAAGATTTCTGGAATCAACGACAAATACGTTTCCGACTTCCTTGGCAGCAAGGCAGGCGTTTTGATATGTGCTGGAAAAGTCACTGCTGATGCAAAAATGAACAACACAGCAGTCTTGCTTCGTCCAGCGGTGAAATTCCTTCATGTAGTCCACGCAATTTACTGCACTGGTCTGCGGCAGTTTGCCTTCTGAACGAACGTATTCATAAATGTCGTCCGGAGTGATTTCCGTTCCGTCTGCACCGATCTTTTCACCACAGCAGACCGATAATGGGGTGATAGAAATATCATATTGCCGCAATAGCTCCGGCGAAAGGTCGCAGGTGCTGTCCGAGGTGATCTTCACAGTCACGAATACGCCACCTCCGTCCGATTTACAGCTTGATCGTAAGGTCTGTCTGCTCCCACGGCATCAGGCAGGCGTTGCTGCCAA
>CAKTLD010000127.1 GCA_934572445.1 uncultured Oscillospiraceae bacterium | reverse complement strand
AGCCGCATCGGCGGTATGCTCAGCGAGATGAAGGAGATCAGAAGCCAGCTTGAAAAGTTCAAGGAGCAGGCTTCCCTCGGCGAGGCGCGCTCCTTCCTGACCTCCGCCAAGGAGGTCAAGGGCCTCAAGCTCGTCACCGCCCAGCGCGACGGCATGGACGCGAATGCCCTGCGCAAGCTCGGCGACTTCCTGCGCGACAAGGAGCCGAAGATCGTCGGTGTGCTTGCCTCCGTCAACGAAGGCAAGGTCACGCTGCTGGCCGTCTGCGGCAAGGAAGCTGTCGCAAGCGGCGTGAAGGCCGGCGACATCATCAAGGCCATCGCGCCTATCTGCGGCGGCAAGGGCGGCGGCAAGCCCGACAGCGCCATGGGCGGCGGCACCGAAGTGAGCAAGGTCGATGACGCGCTTGCGGCGGTGGACGATTTTGTCCTGAGCAAGCTCGGCTGATGGCGGCGTTACCGAAAGATCCGGCGATGCTGCTGAGCGCCGTGAATATGAAGCTGCGCGATTTTTACGATTCCCTCGACGCGCTTTGCGACGATCTGGACGTTGCGCGCGAGAGCATCGAAACATCGCTTGCAGGCATCGGTTACACCTACGATGTCGGGAAAAACCAATTTGTGTAAGATAAAATTACTTTACAGAAAGGAGCGATAAACCATGTCTGATTGTCTGTTCTGCAAGATCATCGCGGGAGATATCCCGTCGAACAAGGTCTACGAGGACGACCTCTGCTATGCCTTCAACGACATCGCGCCGCAGGCACCGGTGCACTTTCTTGTGATCCCGAAGGCGCACATCGCATCTGTCGCGGGCGTGAACGAAGAGAACAGCGCCGTCGTCGCACACATCTTCGAGGTCATCGCCAAGCTCACCAAGGAGAAGGGCATTGAGAGCTACCGCGTCGTGTCCAACATCGGCGAGCAGGCGGGGCAGAGCGTGCCGCATCTGCATTTTCATGTGCTCGCTGGCCGCGATATGACCTGGCCTCCGGGCTGATCGTTTTCCCGTAGGAAAAACGAAATTAGCAGCGCGGTAGCGCTGCATCCATTCCCTGCGCGGCGCAGGGGATGCAGATAAGGGAGGGGGATCTCTTTTTCAAAAAGAGATCCCCCTCCCTTACACCCTCCCAGAGAAAATTCACATTGCAAGCGAGCAGCTCGAAGAGGTGCGGCGCTTGCCGATTGCACTTCTCTGCGCGCGGCGGAGCCGCGTTTAGCACTGCAATACGATTTGCCTCTGCTTCTACTACCCGCTGCCGCTCTGCCTGCAATACGTTTCCCTTTATCAATTTCCTTCTATGGGAATGTTTGCTGGGATGATGGATTCCACCAGACTTTCGTTTAGATGAGGGAGCGGCAGCGAGGATAGAAGTCAGTCAAGTCGTTTAGATAGAACGCCTGGCAGGCATTTCATTCCGCAGGCATAAGAGTTGTTCAAGTCTGAGACTTGCAATGCAAACGTCTTTCTTTTGGACGGTCACACCGCCCGCAGGCGGCATTTTCTCATTGCCAAATGGCAAGAATTGTTGTATGCTTGCATGCATAACGTGAAGCCGTATGGGTGAAGATTCTCTCAAAAATGTTACCAAATGGTAGCATGAATCCGAGGTGGTTTCATGTATTTCCAGCGGTTGGAAGACCTTCGAGTTGACAATGATAAGACGCAGATCGAGATTGCTGAATATCTCAATCTGAATCGCAACGTTTATTGGCGATATGAAAAGGGCGAGCGTGAGATCCCCGTGTGGGCGGTCATCAAGCTCGCCGATTACTACCGCGTCAGCACCGACTATCTGCTTGGCCTGACGGATGACCCTGCGCGCCGATGAGGGTATTGGCGATCTTCTGCGCGGCGTTCGCTGCGGGCGTTGCGCTCTCACAGTATTTACTGCCCACTCGGTGGGCACTCATTTTGTGCGGCGTGTTCTTGGCATCTGCGTTCATCATGGGCCTTTGCGGCTGCGCAAATAAACGCGGGGACTGGGCGAAGCGCGCGTTTTTGTGCGCGCTGGGGCTCGCGTTCGCGTTTGGATACAACACGCTCTACGCGCACTTCATCAAAGCGCCGAACGACGCGCTGCTTGGCACGCAGGACACGGTCGAGGCCGAGCTTTTGGGCTATGCCGAGGAGACGAACCACGGCGCGAAGGTCACGGTGAAGATCCTAAACCGCGGCCTGCCGGGGCGAGCCATCTACTACGGCGACGCGGAGCTCATGGACCTCGAGCCCGGCGCGCATGTGACGGCAGAGGCGCTGTTCAACAGCGCGACTGACCCGACGGGGAAGGGGCTGCACCTGCGCAATTTTACAGCAAAGGGCGTCTACATTCTGCTCTATCAGCGCGGCGATCCGACTTATGATGACGCAAACGTGGGCACGCTCAAATATCTCCCGCAGCGCATCGCAAAAATGTTCGGCGAGATCATCGAGCACAGCTACGGCGAGCGCGAGGGCGCATTTTTGCGCGCTCTGCTGCTCGGGGATAAGCGTTATCTCGACGAGGAGGATGCGAGCAATCTCTCTGAGGCAGGGCTTTCGCACATCATGGCCGTTTCCGGCCTGCACTGCTGCTTTCTGGCGTCACTGATCGGCTCGCTCATGGGTGATAAGAGAAAAAAGCTCCGCTGCGCCGTGACGCTCCCGCTTATCTTCCTCTACGCCTTTGTCACTGGTCTGACGCCGAGTATCCTGCGCGCGTGCATCATGATCTCGATGGGCATGATCGCGCCGCTTCTGGGGCGCGACAACGACCCGCCGACATCCATTTCGTTTGCACTGCTGCTGATCCTGCTCAAAAACCCGTTCGCCATCGCAAGCATCAGCTTACAGCTTTCGTTTTCCGCGGTGTCGGGCATCATCTGGCTGACGCCGAAGCTCACGAAGCGCGCCCACGGCAGGCACAAGCTCGTGCGTGCAGTGATACTGTCGTTTTCAACGACGCTCGGCGCGATGGTGTTCTCCACACCGCTTGCGTGCTACTATTTTGGCACGTTTTCCGTTGTGTCGCTGCTAAGCAACCTCCTGTGCCTGTGGCTCGTGAGCGTTGTGTTCGCGTTTGGGCTGGTATCGGTGCTGCTCATAATGCTCTTTCCGCAATTCGGCACAGTCTGCGCCTTTGTGCCGTCGCTCGGCATCCGCGCGGTGCTCGCCATCGCGGGACTTTTGGAGGAGCTGCCGTTCCACGCTGTTTACTTCAACACGGCCTTTTCCATTGCGTGGCTCATCTATGTCTACGCCATTTTTGCTGTCTGCGCGCTCTTTCAGCACGGCAGATACCGCTATTGGACCGCACTGGGCCTAACGTTTATTTCCCTGTTTGCCGCGGCGCGGGTAGGTGCAATGCGTTATGAGCGCGCCGGTTCGCTGAGTATGGTAGCGCTTGACGTGGGACAGGGGGAAAGCGTGCTGCTGATCTCTGAGGGCCGCGCAGCGCTGGTGGACTGCGGCAGCAGGAACACTTACATCGACGCGGGCGATATTGCGGCGGATTACCTGCACTCCGCAGGCTGCGACACGCTGGATGCGATGGTGCTGACACACTATCACTCCGACCATGCCAACGGACTTGCCGCGTTGCTGGCGCGTATTGATGTCGGCACGCTCTATCTCCCCGATATCCATGACGCCGAGGAAGAGGACGGGCGTGAGATCGTTGAGGCGCTGGCAGAACGCTACGGCGCGGAGATCCGTTACATCACGCAGCTGGAGGAGATTGAAAACGGCGCATCTACGCTGCACATCTATCCGCCGCTGGGCGAGGAGGGTGCAAATGAACTGGGTCTGAGCGTTTTGTGCTCACTCGGTAACTTTGATGTGCTTATCACCGGCGATATGGATGCCGAAACGGAGGCAAAACTTGTCGGGACCTACGCCTTTCCAGACATCGAGGTTCTCGTCGTTGGTCACCACGGTTCAAAGTACTCCACCGGCACAACACTGCTTGAGGCGGTGACTCCGGAGGTCGGCGTTATCAGCGTGGGAGACAACAGCTACGGTCATCCGACCGAAGAAACACTGCTGCGTCTGGCGGACGCGGGGATGACAGTCTACCGCACGGATTTACAGGGAAACATTCTGATCACAGTGGATCGGGAGGACTGATATGGCAGAGAGAAAAACGCCCAACAAGGGCTATCAGAAATTGAAAAATGACCTGAGCACCGGTGAGATCGGTCAGGTCTACATCTTTTACGGCGAAGAGAGCTATCTGCGCGAATACTACCTCGGAGAGATCAAAAAAAAGCTCGTCCCCGCGGGCTTTGAGGAGTTCAATTACCACCGCCTGAGCGGCAAGACGCTGACGATGCAGGACCTGAACGAAGCGGTCGAGGCGATGCCGATGATGGCCGAGCGTACGCTCGTCGTCGTGACGGACTGCGACCTCTTCAA
>CAKTLD010000126.1 GCA_934572445.1 uncultured Oscillospiraceae bacterium | reverse complement strand
TACGGCTACAATAAAATTCCCTGCACGCTCATGCGCGGCGAGACCACGCGCGGCGGCTTTTCCGAGCAGCAGCGCTTTGACCGCGCCATCGGCGGCGCTGTGCGCGCACTGGGCTACGATGAGATCATCACCTATTCCTTTATCAGCCCGACCTATTACGATAAAATTCGCATGCCGGAGGATTCCCCGCTGCGCAGCTCCCTGAAGATCCTCAACCCGCTGGGCGAGGATACCTCCATCATGCGCACGACCATCCTGCCGAGCATGCTGGAGATCATCGCGCGCAACTACAGCTACCGCAACAAGGCGGCGCGCCTTTATGAGCTCGGCAAGATCTATCTGCTGCGCGAGGACGGCCTTGCCGACGAACCGAAATACCTCTCCCTCGGCGCCTACGGCGACGGTGCGGACTTCTTCTCCTTCAAGGGCGGCATCGAGACGCTGCTGCATGAGCTGCGCATCGCGGAGGTGAGGTATGAAGCCTGCACGGACAACGCATCCTATCATCCAGGCCGCTGTGCGAAGGTGTACGCGGGCGGAAAGCTGCTCGGCATCTTCGGCCAGATCCATCCGCTCGTTGCGGCCAACTACGGCGTGGATGCGGAGATCTATGCGGCAGAGCTGAGCTTCGACGCGCTGTATGAAAAGCGCGGCGGTATCCCGGTCTATCAGCCGCTGCCGAAATTCCCCGCCGTCACGCGCGACATCGCCGTCGTCTGCGACGAGGCCGTCACCGTCGGTGCGCTTGAAGAGAGCATCCGCCGCGGCGCAAAGGGCCTTTTGAAGGAAGTCACGCTGTTCGATATTTACCGCGGCCCGGGCGTTGCGCCGGGTAAGAAGAGCGTGGCATTCAGCCTGGTGCTGCGCGCAGACGACCGCAGTCTCACCGGCGAGGAGGCGGACGCGGACGTGCAGTCCATCCTCTCTGCGTTGGCGGCGGACCACGGCGCGGTGCTGCGTTGACGAAGATTACGATTCTGTTACAGTTGCCCCGCTTCTCTTTACTTTTCATAAATGCATTGTTATACTGAGGAGCATGAAAGGAGGGATCCGCAAAATGGAAGAATTTACCCGAAAATTCAATGTTGCACAGGAAAAGGACGCTGAGATCCGCCACATCCTCACCACGGTCTATGCCGCGCTGGAGGATAAGGGCTATAACCCGATCAACCAGATCGTAGGCTATATTCTCTCTGAGGACCCCACCTATATCACCAACCACAACAATGCGCGTACGCTGATCCGCAAGCTCGACCGTGACGAGCTGCTGCAGACGCTTGTGCGCAGCTATCTGGGAAAGTAAAACCGCATACAAGCTTCAAGCTCCTCCGCAGGCCGAAAAAAGGCCCGCGGGGGAGCTTTGTTTTCTTTTCGCCCTTCCGTCGGTTGACAAGGGGGGCAAAAAATGCTATACTGCAAAAGGTTACAAAATGGTTACAAAGTTACAAATCGGTTACAAGGACAGGAGTGAGTCAGATGGCAGAAGTTACGGAAGGTCTTGTTTATCGCGGACACCCGCTGCGCCGTGTGGATAATCTCATCTATTACGGCTCGATGGCGGATAAATATATCGTGATGATGCAGGTGCTTGACACCGCGCCGCTCAAGGATATCACGCTGGCCAAGCGTGTTTCCATTCAGCTTCAGCTGACCGATGCCAACCTCCGCTCGCGCGACCGTGTGGTCCGCTCCACGGAGAAGGGCAGCCTCGGCGAGGCGATGGAGTTCGCTTCCATCTGGCTCGAGCGTGCGCTCAGCGGCAAGATGTGAGCGGAGAGCGCAAAACAAAGGAGCACCCAACTTATTCACGAAAGGATATGACCCCACGATGACAAAGTATTCAAGAAGCCTGTCTCTGCTGCTTTCCTGCGTGCTTTCGGTGAGCATGCTCGCCCCTATGACGCCGCCGGCCAAGGCTGCGTCGGACGGTTCGATCCTGGAGCTGGTCGACCGTGTGTCCGTGCTGACGGAGACGGTGCAGGCTGAGGCGGCGGAGAACGCCGCAAATGCAGCTGCGCTGGAGGAAATGGATGAACAGCAGGCGGCACTGGAAGAGGCGGCTGACGAGGTCGACCCCGCTGTTACCGAGACGGTGACCATGGTCGTCACGGGCGGCACGATCAACGTGCGCACCGGTCCCGGCACCAACTACGACAAGATCACGCAGGTCGTCAGCGGCAAGCAGGTGGAGGTCATCGGCGAAGAGAACGGCTGGTATCAGGTCACCTTCGATTCCACGACCGGCTGGCTGCTGGGCGAATACCTGCGCGACCCCGCGGATCTTGACGGCTCCGTCGGCGCACAGGTCGTGGAGATGGCGATGGCTTTCCTCGGTACGCGCTATCGTTCCGGCGGCTCGTCTCCAAACGGCTTCGACTGCTCGGGCTTCACGCTGTATCTCTACGCCAAGTTCGGCTATTCGCTGCCCCATTCGGCGACCGCACAGTATAAGAACTGCGGCTACGCCGTCGCCAAGGCTGACCTGCAGCCCGGCGATCTGGTGTTCTTCTCGGATTCTTCCCATGCCATTGGCCATGTGGGCATCTATATCGGTAACGGTCAGATCATCCATGCGCGCTACAGCGTCGGAAAGGTGACGATCGACAATCTGTCTGCGAGCTATTACACCAACCGCTATGTCGGCGCAAAACGCATCGTGTGATAAGTACATAAGAGAAGCGGAACAGCTCGGCTGTTCCGCTTTCTTTATTTCATCAAAAAGCAGCAGGGCTGCTTTTTGATGCGAGGGCTGCAGGAAATGGTGCTCACCGCGCCATTTCCTGCAAAGTGTCGCTGTGGACGCGCATGGAAACCGGCGAAGCGCCGCCAGTGGCGGAAGAAGCGAGCCGATTTCGAGGAAGCGGCACGATTGGCGCGCCTGTAAAGGCGCGGGAATCGTAATGCCGCAACGGTGACCGTCCTCCGCGACGGATCAAAATACTTTGCCGCCTGCGGGCGGCAAATGAAGTCGATTGACCTTTTGCCTTATTTTGCACAAATAGTGCGAGTTGTTACTCAACAGTTGCTTCGGTGTCGGCTTCCTCAGCTTTCTCCGCCTCTGCGGCGCGGATGGCTTCTGCTTCGGCCTTGGCTTCGGCGAGGACCTTTTTCTCGCTCTTGGTTTTGAGCTGCCCTTCGTCAAACTGCGCCCAGAGGTCGGGACGGCGCAGCATCGTGCGCTTGTAACTCTCCTTTTTGCGCCATTTGGCCACATTTTCGTGGTGGCCGGAAAGCAGCACATCCGGTACGCGGCGGCCATGCCACTCATCGGGACGGGAATACTGCGGATACTCCAGAAGGCCTGCCCAGTGCGACTCCTCGGTAAAACATTCCTCCTCGGGCAGCACGCCAGGCACCATGCGGCAGATGGCGTCTGTCACCGCCATGGCGGGGATCTCGCCGCCGGTGACGACAAAGTCACCCATCGAGAGCTCTTCATCCACGCACTCGTCGATAAAGCGCTGGTCGATACCCTCATAGTGGCCGCAGACCAGGATGATGTGGTCATAGCGATCCTTCAGCTCGCGCGCCACGCTCTGCGTGAACGTCCGCCCGCAGGGGGAGAGGTAGATCGTGTGGCCGCGGCTGCCCGCTTCCTCGCACACATGCGCCCAGCAGCGATACAGCGGGTCAGCCTGCATCACCGCACCGCGTCCGCCGCCGTAGGGATAGTCGTCCACCTGCATCTGCTTGTTGGTGGTGTAGTCGCGGATCTGGTGCGTTTTGATCGTGATATAGCCGCGCTCCTGCGCGCGCCCGAGGATGCTGACGTTCATCATCGCATCCACCGACGCGGGAAACAGCGTCAGAATGTCAATCCTCATCGGTCTCCAGCCCTTCCATCATGCGCACGGTGATCTCGCGCTTTTCTTCATCGACGTCCGTGATGAATACATCCTGCACCGCAGGGATGAGATAGCTTTTCTCCGGCCCCTTGACCTTGTAGAGCTTGTGGGCAGGGTAGGTCAGAATCTCTGTCACTGTGCCGATATAGGTGTGGGGAAAGTAGTTGTAAACGTTCATGCCCACGAGCTCGGCGTCAAAATGCTCACCGCTTTTCAGATGCACATCCGCGCGGCGGATGGAGAGCACCTTGCGCTTGAGCGCGGCGGCAGCGTCCATGTCGTCGATCTCCGGCAGCTTCATCAGCACCATGTCGCCCTGTACGCGCTTGCTCGTGGGGCGGAAGGGATCACCGTCCATATAGAACGTTTTGAAGCCGCACAGCTGCTCCGCGCTCACATCCCAGGGCTGGACCTTGACCTCGCCGCGCACGCCGTGCGTGTTGACGATCTGTCCGACTTCGATATATTCCGGGCGCGCGCTCGGCTGCGGCGCGTCCTTCCTGGAAAAGAGACCCATTTGTCATGCTCCTTTGCTGTTGTTTTTCCCAGTATAGCGGAATTCGCGGGGGATGGCAAGGACAAAAAAGCGTTCCCGCTCTGCGGGAACGCTTTTCGTGTATCAGTCTACAATGTCGACGGACACCTTTACGCCGGTGCGCTGGGCGTAGGAGCGGACGACCGTGCGGATCTCCTTGGCAATGCGGCCCTGACGGCCGATGACCTTGCCCATATCGTCAGGTGCGACGCGCAGCTCCAACGTAAGCTCGTCCGCGCCCTG
>CAKTLD010000125.1 GCA_934572445.1 uncultured Oscillospiraceae bacterium | reverse complement strand
GACACGCAGTATGTGCTGCTCGACACGCCGGGCTTCCACAAGGCGCGCAACCGCCTGGGCGACTACATGGTCAAGGTCACGCGCGAATCCATCGCGGATGTGGACGCGGTGCTGCTGCTCGTCGAGCCCGTGGCGCACGTCGGCATCCCCGAGGCGGAGCTTATCGAAAAGATCAGGCAGTCGCACCTGCCGGCGATCTTATGCATCAACAAGATCGACACCGTCGAGAAAAAGGACGACCTGCTTGCCGTCATCGCGGCGTACAGCGAGACGTATGCGTTCGACGCCATCATCCCCATCTCCGCGCGCACGCACGAGGGACTGGACGAGCTGATGAACGAGCTCGGCAAGTACGCCTCCGAGGGCCCGCAGCTCTTCCCCGACGGCATGACGACCGACCAGCCCGACCGTCAGGTCGTGGGCGAGATCGTGCGCGAAAAGCTGCTGCGCAACTTGGATAAGGAAATTCCGCACGGAACTGCCGTCGAGATCACGCGCTTCATCGAGCGCGACGACGAGGTCATCGAGGTCGACGCGACCATCTATTGCGAAAAGACGAGCCACAAGGGCATCATCATCGGCAAAAACGGCGCGATGCTCAAAAAGATCTCGACCGAGGCCCGCCAGGACATCGAGCGCTTCATGGGCACGAAGGTCTACCTTGAGACCTGGGTCAAGGTCAAGGAAAACTGGCGCGATAATATGAATTATATCCGCTCTTTCGGCTACGACGAGCAGTAAGCTGCGCAGAAGAAAGCAAACGCCAGTTTTTCTGCGAGCGTGAGCGAGCCGCCGCATTTGCGGCGTCATCCGGAGCGTCAGCGGAGAATGGCATAGGGCGAACTCACTTCGCCCGTCAATGGCTTAATGGGTCCCCGCGCGGCAGTAAGCCGCGTGGGACAAACTGGCGCGGCAATATAAACGATATCAGGAACTTCGGCTACGACGAGCAGTAAGAAGAAATTTTATGTCGGATCAAAAGAAAAAGAAGACCGATGACAGCGGCAATTATATGATTTTCGGCATGCTGATCGGCATGAGCATCGGCCTTGCACTGGGGCAGCCGCTTTTTGACAATATGGGTGTCGGCATGGCGAGCGGTCTGTGCATCGGTATGGCGATCGGCAGCTGTATCGGCAGCATCAAAAAGAAAAATTAAATTTTCCCAGCCATAGTTCGCGGGAGTTTTCCTCATGCTATGTATGAGGTGAGGGATTTGCGAAACGGATATTTCGCGCTGTTTTTGAAAACCGGCGAGCCGATTTTTTATTTAGCGGCGATAAATAGCGCACCCCTTGAGGGGTGATGTTTTTCCCCTGCACCGTGCAGGGGGACGCGAATAAGGGGATATTCTCTCGCGTGAGAGAATATCCCCCTTGGCCCCCCAAGAGAACGCAAGGGGAGTTCCCCTCACCCCCCGAATTGGCAGTTTGTAGCTCGAAGAGCTGCACGCGCTGCGCGATCGGGTGCTGTGTACATGGCTTCGCCCATGAATCCCTACCACTCGTTATCACTCGCAACCGCGCCTTACTACCGTGAGGCGCGAGTGACGTTACTTCGGCGGCAGACCGCATGCCGAATGTGGCATTGCTGACGCTCGCCGCATTGACGAGTGTTCCGGTAGATGGTGATTAGGCTGTACTCCTACAAGATGGGCAGAGCGGCAGCGGATAATAGAAGCAGAGGCAAATCGTATCGCAATGCTAAACGCGGCAACGCCGCGCTATAGGCAGTGCAATCGGCAAGCATTGCAGCTCTTCGAGCTGCTCGCTTGCAATGGGAAACGCCTTTCTTTTGGACGGGCGACGCCCGTTTTCTTTCTCGGGAAAGAAAATGGGGGTCGCATTGCGTGCAGCGCCTTTGGCGCCGCTTTCCCCGCGGCACAAGTGCCGCGAAACCCTTCGCACCTGTGCGAAAAAGTACATTCTGCCTGCAAGGCAAACCACTCTTTGCACCCCTTGGTGCAAAACAGCTTAAAGATTTTTATGTCAGAAAAACTTGTGACCAAAGGCATCGTCCTTCGCGCGACGGCGACGAAGGAGACCGACTACATATTGAATATTCTGACCGACACGCTCGGGCGGATCGCGGTCGTGGCGCGCGGGGCGCGGCGCAAGGGAAGCCGCATCGCCGCGGGCAGCGAGCTTCTGGCCTTTTCCGAGCTGGTGCTCTATCAGCGCGGGAACTGGTATTATCTCGACGAGGCCGCGACCATCACGCTGTTTGACGGCGTGCGGCAGGACATCGAGCTGCTTTCGCTCGCCTCCTATTTTGCCGAGATGACCGAGTGCGTCACGGCGGAGGACGAGCCCGTGCCGGAGATCCTGTCGCTGCTGCTCAACGCGCTCTACGCGCTCAGCGAGCTCCATAAGCCGCAGAGCATTGTCAAGGCGGCGTTTGAGCTCAAGCTGCTTGCGCTCTCTGGCTATGAGCCGCTGCTCGACGGCTGTGCCGTCTGCGGCACGCACAACCCAAAAGTGCCGGTATTCGACGCCCAGCAGGGCGTACTGCTGTGCAGCGAGCATGCGCCGCGTGGGACAGACGGACTTCTCATGCTGGACGCGGGCTCGTTTGCGGCGATGCGCCATGTGCTGTTGTCGGAGCCAAAGCGGATGCTGTCCTTTGAGCTCTCGGGTGCGGCGGAAAAGCGTTTCGCTGCCGCGTGCGAAGTGTTTGCGCAGGTGCAGCTTGACCGTCGATTCAAGACGCTGGACTTCTATAAAAGCATGAAAATTGACAACTGAGCGCAATATGTGTCGAAAGAAATACGAATCGGAATCGAAATTTCGGAGAAGACTATGAGTGAGTTATTTGAAAAATCTATCCGCGTGCTGGAGCTGCCGCGCCTGCTTGCGATGCTCGAGCGCCATGCGGTCAGCGCGGAGGCCAAGGCTCGCGCGCGTAAGCTGACGCCGTCGGACGATTACGGCGAGGTCAGCCGCCTGCTCGACGAGACGGACGCGGCGCGCAAAATGATCCTGCTGCGCGGCAGCCCGACATTTGCGGGCGTAAAGCCGGTGGCTGAGGCGCTGGGCCGCGCCGAACGCGGCGGCATGCTCAACACGCGCGAGCTGCTCGATATTGCGGGCCTTTTGACCAATGTACGCCGCGTGCGCGACTATTATAAGGAGGACGACGAGGGTGGTACGGCGATCGACAAGCTGTTCCTTGCCCTGCATCCCAACAACTTTCTGGAGGAGAAGATCACGACCGCTATCCTCGACGAGAACGAGATCGCGGACAGCGCGTCCGCCGAGCTCGCCGAGATCCGCCGCCATAAGCGTGCGGCGGCGGCCAAGGGCCGCCAGATCTTACAGCGCATCATTTCGTCGCCGAGTTATCGCAGCGTTTTGCAGGACGCGCTCATCACACAGCGCGGCGGGCGTTTCGTCGTGCCGGTGAAGGCCGAGTGCCGCGGCGAGCTGCCGGGATTGGTGCATGATACGTCCTCGAGCGGCGCGACGCTTTTCATTGAGCCGATGGGCGTGGTGCAGGCCAACAACGAGCTCAAGGAGCTCGAGGCGAAAGAGGAGAAGGAGATCGACCGCATCCTCTACGCCCTCTCGGGCGAGGCCGCGGGCTTCGGCCGGGATATCCTGTGGGACTACGATCTGCTGGTGCATCTCGACCTCATTTTTGCCCGCGGTGAGCTGAGCTATGAAATGAACGCCATGCGGCCGGAGCTGAAAAAGGACGGCAGCGTGTATCTGCGCCATGCGCGCCACCCGCTGCTCGACCCGGCGAAGGCGGTGCCCATCGACATTGAGCTCGGCCGCAGCTTCGATACGCTCGTCATCACGGGCCCGAATACCGGCGGCAAGACGGTGAGCCTCAAAACGTTGGGCCTTCTCTGCCTGATGGCGCAGTGCGGGCTGCACATCCCCTGCGACGACCGCAGCGCCGTGAGCGTCTTTTCCTCGGTGCTGGCCGACATCGGCGACGAGCAGAGCATCGAGCAGAGTTTGTCGACCTTCTCGGCGCATATGAAAAACATCGTGCAGATCCTGGACGAGGCGGATGAGCACTGCCTGATCCTCTTCGATGAGCTGGGCGCAGGCACCGATCCCGTCGAGGGTGCGGCACTGGCCATCGCCGTCATCGAGCAGGCGCGTTCACAGGGTGCGAAGATCGCCGCGACGACGCACTACGCCGAGCTCAAGACCTTCGCCATGACGACCGCGGGCGTGGAAAACGCGAGCTGCGAGTTCGACGTGGAGACCCTCTGCCCGACCTATAAGCTGCTTATTGGTATCCCGGGCAAGTCGAACGCCTTTGCCATCTCCAAGCGGCTGGGCCTTTCCGAGACGGTGATCGACAGGGCGAAGGCGCAGATGGACAGCGAGAGCATCCGCTTTGAGGATGTGCTGACGCAGCTGGAGCAAAAGCGTCAGCAATTAGAGAAGGAGAAGGCCGAGGTCGACCGCCTTTATGCCCAGCGCGAAGAGGACGCGCGCAAGGCGCGCGAGTTCCGCACGCAGATGGAAAAGGCAAAGGAGAACGCCAGAAGCCGCGGTGAAGCCGAGGCCAAGCGCCTGCTGGCCGAGGCCAAGTCCGCCGCGGACGAGACCTTCCGCGAGCTGGACGCGCTGCGCAAGCAGCAGAAAAAGCTCGACGCCCAGCAGAT
>CAKTLD010000124.1 GCA_934572445.1 uncultured Oscillospiraceae bacterium | reverse complement strand
ACGGTCGTCGCCGCCTTGGCAAGGGGCGAGTCGATGTACACGGGGAAATTCGGCGTCGACTTGACGAGCTTCTGGTCCTTGATCTCACGGATGAAGTACAAAAGCTCCTGTGTACGGCCCACGGCGAACGACGGGATGACGACGTTGCCGCCCTTGCCAAGCGTTTCGTCGATGATCTGCGCAAGCTCTTCGGTATAGCTCCACACCTCGGTGTGGTTGCGGTCGCCGTAGGTCGACTCCATCACGACGTAGTCGGCCTTTTTCAAGAGCTGCGGGTCGCGGATGATGGGCTGATCAACGTTGCCGATATCGCCGGAGAAGACGAGCGTCTTGCGCACGCCCGCTTCCTCAAGCTCCAGTGTGATGGACGCAGAGCCCAGCAGATGGCCCGCGTCGGTAAAGACCGCGCTCACGCCTTCGCAGAGCTCGACCGTCTCGCCGTACTCACAGGTCGTAACGTATTTGAACACGTCCAGCGCGTCCTGCTCGGTGTAGAGCGGTTCCACGGGGTCGCGGCCCGCGCGCTCGCCCTTGCGGTTCTCATACTCGGCGTCGCTCTCCTGAATGTGGGCAGAGTCGAGCAGCATGATCTTCATAAGATCCGCCGTCAGGCGCGTGGTCAGGATGCGGCCGTGGAAGCCGTTTTTCACCAGCATCGGGATGCGGCCCGTGTGGTCGATGTGCGCGTGGGTAACAAGCAGAATATCGACGCTGCCAGGCGCAAAGGCGAGGTAGCGGTTGTCCATCTCGTCGCGCCCCTGCTGCAGGCCGCAGTCGACGAGGATCTTCTTGCCGTTGATCTCAAGGCCGTGGCAGGAGCCGGTCACGCAGCGGTCTGCCCCGTAAAAATGCAGTTTCATTCGCAGTTTCCTCCTTGCTGAGCGTTCGCTTCTTCCTGAATCGCACGGCGGGTCTGCCCCGCCGGAAAGGTATGCCGGTATCGATCATTGTTATTTTACCACAGCGGCACGGCAAAGCGCAAGCCGTATAAAAAATTGTTGCTGCAAAGCTGCGTCCGCTGTCCGCCTCCCAAAATACATACCACAAGTATAAAAAGTTTTTTCCAATCAGTACGCCCCGTGTGTTCCCTTCCGTCCACGCCCCTGCTATAATCAAAGGTAAAGAAAACGGGGAGGCGATCCGATGGAAATGAAGCTTGCGGAAAATATCCGCGCACTCAGAAAGCAGAAAAGGCTGACGCAGGAACAGCTTGCCGAGGTGCTGCGCGTCACGGTCGGCGCGGTCTATAAATGGGAGGCGGGCCTGTCCCAGCCGGAATTGAAGACGATCATGGAGCTGGCCGACTTTTTCGACACCTCGGTAGATGCGCTGCTCGGCTATGAAATGAAGGACAACCGCCTGCAGGTGACGGTCGAGCGCCTGAAGCGGTACCGCGATGAAAAGGACCGCTCCGGCTTTGCTGAAGCGGAAAAGGCGCTGAAGAAATATCCCAACTCCTTCGATGTTGTATACTACAGCGCCGTTCTCTACACCGTGTTCGGCCTGGAAAGCAAGGAAAAGCCTCTGCTGCACCGCGCGCTGGAGCTGATGGAATGCAGCCGCCTGCAGCTTGCCCAGAACACAGACCCCAAGATCAGCGAGGCCACCATCTACGGGAACATGGCGTCCATCCTGCTGGGGCTGGGCGACACGGAGCAGGCCGTTGCTCTGCTGCAAAAGCACAATGCGGGCGGGCTGTATGATGCGCTGATCGGTCTGACGCTGGCCGCGGACTGCAAGCGTCCGGACGAGGCGCTGCCGTACCTTTCCGAATCGCTTCTCAGCCACACCGTCTCGCTCATCCAGACCGTGCTCGGCTATCTCAACGTGTTCCTCGAGAAAAAGGACTACCGCTCCGCAAAAGAGATCCTGCAATGGGAGATCGCGATGCTTTCCGGCCTGAAGGATCATGACGCGGCCAGCTTTTTTGACAAGATGAACTGTGTGCTGCTGGTCTGTCTCGCCGAAACGGAGCTCCTCTCCGGCGACAGCGTCTCCGCCCGCCGCGCCCTGCTGCGCGCACGGGAGCTGTCCAGGCAATTCGACACCGCGCCCTGCTATCGTCTGCGGACAGTCCGCTTCACCGCGCCCGCAGAACACGCCAGCGCCTATGATGACATCGGCGCAACGGCGGAGGAGGGCATCCTGAATATCCTGCGTGCCTTCGATGACGACGCGCTGCACGCCATGTGGAAGGACGTGAACGACCATGAATAAACCGCTGAACAAGCAGCTCTCCGCGCAGTTCTACCGCGGGAATCTGCCGGTCTTTGCGCTGGCGGTGTTCGCCGCGCTGGCGGGCGGCACCCTGAACCTGATCCTCTCGTGGCTGCTCCAGCAGCTTATCGACGCGGCCTCCGGCGCGCCGGAGGCACTCCCCCTGCCTGTGCTCGCCCGGATCTCCTGCGCGTTTGTGCTGCTGTGCGTGGCGCTGTTTCTGCTCAAATATCTCTCCGAGCCGCGCTTTATCGCGCGTGCCATGCAGCAGTACAGGGATTTCGCCTTTCAGAAGCTGATGCAAAAAAGCATCTCGTCCTTCCGCGATGAAAGCACGGCGACCTATCTGTCCGCGCTGACCAACGATGCCGCCAGCATCGAGGCGGATTATCTCGCCCAGCAGCTTTCGCTCATCACCAAGGCCGTGGCATTTTTCGGCGCGCTTTTGATGATGCTCTGGTATTCGCCGCCGCTGACCGCCGTGGCCGTCGGCGTCACGCTCCTGCCGCTCGCAGCCTCCCTGCTGACGGGAAACCAGCTCCAGGCGTCAGAGAGACGGGTCTCCGACCGCAGCCGCGACTTCACCGCCGCGCTGACAGACTGTCTCAGCGGCTTCACCGTGGTCAAGACGTTCAAAGCGGAAAAGGAGATCTTCCGGCTTTTCGCGCAGAACAACCGCGCCCTGGAGGAGGAAAAATTCAGCCGGCGGAAGCTCAAGGTCCTGGTCGGCATGATCGGTGCCGTGACCGGCATCGTCGCCCAGCTCGGCGTATTTCTGGTCGGCACATGGCTCGCGCTGGCGGACCGTGGGCTCACTGCGGGCACGGTCATCCTGTTTGTCAACCTGATGAACCTGATGATCGAGCCGATCGCGGAGCTGCCGGCGCTGCTGGCCGGACGCAGGGCCGCGCGCGGCCTCATCGACAAGCTGGCGGAGGCTCTGGAAAAAAATGCGGAGCGTGAGGGCACCGTAACGCTGAACGGGCTCACGCGCGGAATCCGGCTGGAAAACGTCTCCTTCGGCTACGAAAGCGGGAAGGACGTCCTGCACGGCCTTTCCGCAGAGTTTCAGGCGGGAAAGGCCTATGCAATCGTCGGCGGCAGCGGCAGCGGGAAATCCACACTGCTGCATCTGCTGATGGCCGGCACGGCGGATTACCGCGGCAGGATCCTGATGGACGACACCGAGCTGCGCGACGCCGCGCCCGAGTCCCTGTATGAGCTGATGTCGGTGATCCAGCAGAACGTATTCGTTTTCAACGCCTCGATACGCGACAATGTGTCCATGTTCCGCTCCTTCCCGCAGGAGGATCTGGAGCAGGCCATCCGCCGCGCGCATCTCAACGATCTGATCGCCGCGCGCGGGAGCGGTTACCTCTGCGGCGAAAACGGGTGCGGTCTGTCCGGCGGTGAAAAGCAGCGCGTCTCCATCGCCCGCAGCCTGCTGAAAAGGTCCACGGTCCTGCTGGCGGACGAGGTGACGGCCGCACTGGACGCTGAAACGGCCCATCAGGTCTCCGGCGATATTCTGGATCTGGCCGGCATGACCCGCATCGTCGTGACGCACACGCTGGACGAAGCCCTGCTGCGCCGCTACGACGGCATCCTTGTTCTCAAAAACGGCAGGATCGCCGAAGCCGGCAGCTTCGACGCGCTGATGGCCCGGAGGGGCTACTTCTACGCCCTGTTCACCGTCTCACAGCAATAAAAGCAGTAATAAGAAAGAAAAAAGCGGTCCTGAAGCGGGACCGCTTTTCCTGTCCCCGCTGCACCTCGGGCCGCAGCGGCGTCAGGGGAGGGGCGCCGCAAAGGCACGGCCGGTACCTGATGCAAATATTTACACTCCGTTCATCGTTATTGGCAAATTTCCTTTGCATATCACGGGACGGGATGATATACTGTCAGTTGTGCAATTACGCTTCTACGAAAGGAAGTTTTTCAATATGGGTCTTTTTAGCAAAATGTTCGGCTCCTATTCCGACCGCGAGCTCAAAAGCATCTATCCCGTCGTCGATAAGATCGAAGCGATGGCGGACGAGTACAGGGCGATGAGCGACGCCGAGCTTCAGGCCAAAACGCCGGAATTCAAGCAGCGTCTTGCAAACGGTGAAACGCTCGACGATATTCTGCCCGAGGCGTTCGCCACCGTGCGCGAGGCCGCAGGCCGCGTGCTGGGGCTGTACCCCTACCGCGTGCAGCTCGTCGGCGGCATCGTGCTGCATCAGGGCCGCATCGCCGAGATGAAGACCGGTGAAGGCAAAACGTTGGTGGCAACGCTGCCCGCTTACCTGAACGCCCTGACCGGCAGCGGCGTCCACATCGTCACCGTGAACGACTACCTCGCCAAGCGAGACAGCGAGTGGATGGGCAAAGTCCACCGCTTCTTAGGCCTCACGGTCGGCCTGATCGTCCACGACCTCACGAG
>CAKTLD010000123.1 GCA_934572445.1 uncultured Oscillospiraceae bacterium | reverse complement strand
CACTTCGCCTGGCCCGGCTTCGGCGACAATATGCGCGTGCTGCAGTGGATCATCTCCCGCGCGGACGATGAGATCGGCGCGGCGGAAACGGCGCTCGGCTACGAGCCCAACACGCACGATATCGACATGGAGGGCCTTGAGATGTCCATGTACGATATGCGCCGTCTTCTGTCTGTGGACCGCGAGCTGTGGCTCAAGGAGTGCGAGGATGCCCGCGCCTATTACGAGAAGATCGGCAAGGTGCCCGAGGAGCTCTACGAGGAGCTCGACGCGCTCGAAATGCGCCTGAACCGCGGCTATAAGGTCAAGCATTAAGAAACGTAAAAAGGAACCGCTCGAAGAGCGGTTCCTTTTTTGCGTAAAGAGCTTCGCAGAGTTTCGTGCCGCACACGGCGCGAAATCAATTCAAATCCGTTTTTCGCCGCGACAGAAGGTGAATTGCCGCAAAACGGCGAGAGAAGCCACCCTGAGGGGTGTGGTGAAAAACACTTTGCACAGAGCGGAAAACGGTGAAGCGCCGCCTGCGGCGGAAACGGCGAACCGTTTTCGAGGAAGCGGCACAATCGGCGCGCCTGAAAGGGCGCGGGAATCGTAATGCCGCGACGGTATGATGCTGCGGCCGCCATACGGGCGGCAAGGCACGAAGCGCAGCGAGACCTTCTCAAAAAAGCGGCAGCCGCTTTTTTGAAGCTATCTCACTACGCCGAACTGGAAGAGATAGTCTCGCCACATCGTGTAGTACGCGGCCTTGACATGTACGCCGTCGCCGGAATATTCTGCTGTCAGCGCGCCGGTGCCGTCGTCAAAGACGGGGTTACAGTCGATGTAGAAGACCGTCTCATTGTCAGCAAATTTCTGTATCTCCGCGTTGCGCGCGTCAATGGTCGAATTTTTGAAGAATGTTGTATCCGATTTTTCCTGCGTCGTGTGGAAGATGGCTTGCAGGAAAATGATGGCGTCAGGCTGTAACTCGCGTACCTCGTCGAGCAGCACCTTGTACTGCGCGGCCCAGCTCTCCGCCGTGCCGGCGCCAAGCTCGTTGATGCCGAGCATCAGGTAGATCTTGCCGTAATGCTTGCCGCGGAGCGCCTGGGCGAGCGTCTGCTTGCCGGGGAACTCCGCCTTTTCCACCGCCGACCAGACGGTCAGACCATTGTGGCAGAGGTAGTCGGCGTTGGGGAGACCTGCGTAGTCCTTGAAGCCGTCGGTGTGCGAGTCACCGATGAAAAGGGCGTCGTCAAAGTAGCTTGCGTCCACGGTGGTGAAGGGGGAGGCGGGCTCTTCGGGTTCCGGCTCC
The DNA here is from genome assembly GCA_934572445.1 of uncultured Oscillospiraceae bacterium. Lineage (GTDB taxonomy): Bacteria > Bacillota > Clostridia > Oscillospirales > Oscillospiraceae > Hominicoprocola. Next base: position 3,403 of record CAKTLD010000123.1, on the reverse strand, counting down.
GGTTCGGGTTCTGGCAGCGGCTCAGGTGCGGGGGGCGGCTCAGGCGCTTTCGGCTCGCTCCACGGGTACACCCCGTCGGCAGCCGCAAGCGCCACCGCCGCGACGGGCGGCGTTTTCTTGTCGAGCTTTGATAGATAGCCGCCGTACACGCCCGTGGGATCAAGCAGCGGGTAGACATTGAGCGCGACCGCGCTCAACAGGCACAGCGGCAGCAGAAGGGAAGGGATTCGGGAGGACATGAACGATCTCCTTAAAAACGAGAATAGAGGAAGGCATTGCCCGTCGACGTGGCGATGAAGTACACGCACACCCAGAAGAGGACAAAGAGAGACAGATCGATGAGCGGCGTGCCGCGGTGCTTTTCAAAAAAGCGGCGGGGCTGCGGTAGACAGAAGAGAATACCGAGGAGCAGCAGCCACCAGTAAGAAGAGAGCAGCTTGAGCGCATCCTGCGCGGACACGGCGCTGTGCGCACCGAAAAACGGGAACAGGCGAGAAAAATACGCGCCGACGTCCTTTAGGCGTGTGATGCGGAAGATGACCCACGTCTGCGGAATGACGAAGAGCAGATAGACGTGCGAGAGCACTTTATGCTCCTTGAGGAAATTGCCGATGCAGAATTTTTCGAGCAGGATGAATGCGAGCAGCACCACGCCCCAGAGGACGAAGTTCCAGCTCGCCCCGTGCCAGAGACTCGTGAAGAACCACACGACCGTGAGGGAAAGCACCGTGCGGGCAGTTCCGTTTCGGCTGCCGCCGAGCGGGATGTAGAGATAGTCGCGGAACCATGCACCCAGCGTGATATGCCAGCGGCGATAGAATTCGCTCACGGAGCGCGCGGTGTAAGGCAGGTCGAAATTCCGCGCCACGGGAAGTCCCAGCATTTGCCCCAGACCCATCGCCATGAGCGAGTAACCCTGAAAATCAAAGTAGAGCTGCAAGCTGTAGCTCACCGCGCCGAGCCACGCCAGCGGGGTGGAAAGATATTCGTATCCAATGCGCTCGATCGAGGCCCACAGCGGCGCGAGCTGGTCGGCCAGCAGCACCTTGAGGCACAGACCCACGACAAACAGCTCGAAACCGCGCTCGACCTCTGTGCGGTGCAGTGTGCGCGCCCTGAGCGGCGCGCGCCAGCTGTCATAGCGCAGAATAGGTCCCATGATCAGCTGCGGGAAAGCCATGGTGAAGGCCGCGTAGCGGATCAGGTTCGTTTCCGCCGCCGCGCCGCGATAGACATCGATGAGGTAGCCGGCGCTCTGGAAGAGGTAGAAGCTGATGCCCAGCGGCAGCACGAGCGCGGTGACGGAAAATTCTCTTCCCGTCAGTATGCCCACGTTTTCCAGAATGAAACCGGCATACTTGAAGAAGACAAGGCAGTAGAGATCCGATGCGAGCGCGAGCAGCAGCAGAAAACCGCGCAGTCCGCGTCCGCGTCCGTCCATCATGCGCGCGAGGGCATAGTGAAACACCACCGCGGCGAGCAGCAGCAGTGTGTCGCGCATCCCCGCACCGAAGAAATAAAACGCGAGGCTGCCCAGCGTGAGCACGGCGTTTTTCAGCGCGCGGGGGGCGATATAATAGACCGCGAGAAATGCGGGCAGAAAGTAAAACAAGAATTGGAGGTCGGCAAAGCTCACGGAGGGAGCCTCCTGTCAGAATTTGTTGTGCTGTGATGATTTTACACAGAAACGGCGGCGTTCTGCAATGGGAAAATCAGGAAAGCGCCGGAGCGATCAGGGTTTACATACGCCGCGGCTTGTGTTACAATCCGGTGACGACGGGGCGAAACGGCGTTATGTCAATCATAAACTGTTTATTGGGGCCTGTCAATTTCAAAAGAGTAACAATTTCAGTTACAATTTGTAACGGAGGTCGCCATGGGAAAAGAGACGGTCCTTGCGTTGCTGCTGCGCGAGAGGGGAGCCTTCGTCTCCGGCGAGGCTATCAGCGCGCAGCTTGGCATCACGCGCGCCGCCATCTGGAAGAGCATTTCGGCCCTGCGCGCGCAGGGCTATGAGATCGAGGCCGTGACGGGGCGGGGCTACCGCCTGCGCGCACTGCCCGACGTGCTGACGGAGCAGACCGTGCGCAGTTATCTCGGGCATGTGGAGACAGTCGGCGCACGCATCGACTGTTTCGATTCGATCGACTCGACCAACGCCTACCTGAAGCGCATCGCGCTCGACGGCGCGCCGGACGGTACCGTCGCCGTCGCGGCGGAGCAGACGAGCGGACGCGGCCGCCGCGGCCGCAGCTTCCAGAGTGCGGCGGGGAAAGGTGTGTATCTGTCTGTCCTGCTGCGCCCGCGTTTCGCACCCGGGCAGCTTCTGCCGCTGACGGGCCTTGCCGCCGCCGCGATCTGCCGCGCGGTAGAGCGCGTGAGCGGTGCGGACGTGCAGATCAAGTGGACGAACGATCTGGTCCTGAACGGGAAGAAGCTCTGCGGCATCCTCACCGAGCTGAGCCTTGAGGGGGAGAGCGGCGCGCTGCAGTATGTCGTTGTCGGCATCGGCGTGAACGTCAGCCAGAGCGAGCAGGACTTTGACGGCGAGGTCGCACAGATTGCCACCTCGCTTCTGCGCGAGACGGGGAAAAATGTCCCGCGCGCGGCGCTCGCCGCGGCGATGATCGAGGAGCTTGACGCGCTCTATGCGGCGCTCGGGGCGGGGCGCACAGGCGATTATCTTGCCGAGTACCGCCGACGCTGTGTGACCATCGGGCGCGAGGTGCAGCTATTGTGGCAGGATACGAAGGAAAAGGTGCGCGCACTGGACGTGGACGAGGAATTCGGCCTTGTTGTGCGCCGTGAAAACGGGTCGGTCGAGACCATCCGCACAGGCGAGGTGTCCGTGCGCGGTCTGTACGGCTATGTGGAATAAGGAGGAACTATTTTGAAAGAACTTTGGGAACTGTTTCTTACCTTTGCCAAGGTCGGTGTGATGACCTTCGGCGGAGGCATGGCGATGCTGCCGATCCTCGAGCGCGAGGTGGTGCAGAATAAGCACTGGGCCACGGAAGAGGAACTGGTGGACTATTTTGCCATCGGCCAGTGCACGCCGGGCATCATCGCCGTCAACACCGCGACATTTGTCGGGCAGAAGAGAAAGGGCGCGATCGGCGGCATCACCGCGACGCTCGGCGTGGTGTTCCCCTCGCTCGTCATCATCACGATCCTGGCGGGACTCATCACGAACTTTGCCCATCTGGCCTGGGTGCAGAACGCTTTTGCGGGCATTCAGGTGTGCGTGTGCGTGCTCATCCTGAACGCCGTGCTCAAGCTGCTGAAAAAGTCTGTCGTGGACAAGCGCACGGCGGTCATCTTTGCGCTCGTGCTGCTGGGGAATATGCTGCTGAGCGTTTCGCCGGTGTGGTTCGTGCTGCTCTCGGCGCTGTCCGGCATCGTG
>CAKTLD010000122.1 GCA_934572445.1 uncultured Oscillospiraceae bacterium | reverse complement strand
CTGTGGAACCTGCTCGGCATGGTGCTCGTCGGCTGGGGCAGCGTGCTGCTCGGCGGCTGCCCGCTGCGCCAGCTCATCCTGGCCGCCCAGGGCAACGGCGACAGCGCCGTCACCGTGTTCGGCATGATCGTGGGCGCAGCGTTCGCGCACAATTTCGGCCTTGCCGGCAATCCTGATTCCAAGAACGAGGCCGGCGAGCTGGTCATTGGCGGCATCTCCAACGCCGGTAAGGCAGCCGTTATTCTCGGCTTTGTCGTGATGCTGGTCATCGTACTGCTGAATCTGCCGAAGAAAGAGGAGGCCAAGGCATGATCGACGCAAGAGGATATTCCTGCCCCATGCCCGTTGTCATGGTGCAGAACGAGGTAAAGAAAAATGCGCCTGCGGCGCTTGAGGTGCTGGTCGACAGCATGACCTGCGTGGAAAACGTGACGCGCTACGCCCAATCCCAGGGCTATCAGGTCAACTACGCTGCCGAGGGCGAGGACTTCCGCCTGAAGCTCAGCAAATAAAAGAACAGCAAAGCGTCCGAAGGGTCCCCCCTTCGGACGTTTTTCCTTGGCAAAAAACGAACGCGGCGGGAACCTCCCCGCCGCGTTTTTGTTTCAGAGCACCGCCTGCACCAGCAGCATATAAAGTGCGGTGCCGGCAAACATGCTGAGCAGCATATTCTTTTTCCACTTCTGCAGCCCCGCCACCGCCGCCATGGCGATGAGTTCCGGCAGACCGCGGTATGCGGTAAACACCGCATCCTTGAGACAGTAGACCACCAGAAGCCCGATCACAGCATAGGGCAGCACCCTGCCGAGATACAGCACATACTTCGGCGGCTCCTTTCCCTCCGGAAAGATGAAAAATGGCAGAAAGCGCGTGAGCATCGTTCCCAGCACAACGACCGCGATGGTGACGGCGCTCTGTCCGACGGTCATGATCATCCGATCTCCCCCTCTCTTTTTCCCTGCAGCGTGAGCACGGCGATGATCGCCAGCATCGACGGGATCATAAAGCGATCCGCGCCGAACAGCAGCAGGCATAAAAGCGTACAGCCAAGGCCTGTGAGCGCAGGCCGGTGGTCCTTTGCCTCCTCCCACTGGTTGACGAGCATCACCACAAACAGCGCCGTCATCACGAACTCGATGCCCTCGCTGTTGAAGCGGACAAACGAACCGATCAGCGCGCCCAGGACCGCGCCGCCGACCCAATAGCTCTGGTTGAGCAGCGTGACAAAAAACATAAACCAGCCGCGGTCTACATCTGCGGGCGGCGTAACGGTACAGTTGACGGAAAACGTCTCATCACACATGCCGAAGATGAGATAGGGCTTTTTCCAGCCCGTGCCGCGGTACTTATCAAGCATCGAAATACCGTAAAACAGATGGCGCGCGTTGACCATCAGCGTGAGGAAGAAGGCGTGCAGCGGATCAAAAGCCGAAAGCAGCAGCTCCACCGTGACAAACTCCATCGAGCCCGCGAAAATGCAGGCGCTCATCACCGCCGGATACACGATGGAAAAGCCCTTGCTGCGCATGAGAAACCCATACGACATGGCGATGAACAGAAAGCCGATGCAGATCGGCAGCGAGTACGGCAGCGCCGCGCGGAATGCCTTGCGCTTCATTTTATTTTCCTTTCTCTTGACTTCCGGAGTAAACAAAGTATAATTTAATTGACGAATGTTCAATATATTTTCGTTCGTCCAGCAAATCATACGACTGTAAAATATATTTGTCAAGAGGAGAATCCGCATGGAGACGGGAAAAACGATCGCCATGAATCTCAAGGCGCTGCGCACGGAGCGAAATCTGACGCTTGGGCAGCTCGCGCAGGTCTCAGGCATCAGCAAGGCGATGCTCGGTGAGATAGAAAAGGGCGGCAGCAACCCCACGATCAATACGCTGCTCAAAATCGCCAACGGACTGAACGTGCCTTACACGCGCCTTCTGGAAAAGGTGGAAAACGAGGCCGCCGTGGTGCGGCGCGAGGAGGCTGAGATGCAGTCCGAGGCAGCAGAGCACTACCGTATCTACTGTTATTTCAAAACCTCCCCCACGCGCAATTTCGAGGTCTTTTACGCCGAGCTGGACGGTGGACGCTCCAGCACTTCCATCGGTCACCCCGCCCGTGCGCAGGAATATCTCTACGTCATCGGCGGGCAGCTCCGGCTGCACCTTGACAGCGGCACCTATGTGATGAATTCGGGCGATGCGATGATGTTCGACTCCTCCGTCCGCCACACCTATGAAAATGCGCAGGATGAGACCGTGCGCTTTACGATCATCAACTACTACCCCGCATAAATCGGGAAAACGAAAAAGGAGAGAAGCCCCTATGGAAAGCAGACTGATGCGCAGCAAATACTTTCTCTATCTCACGGAATTCTTTGCCGGTATGTCCGTCATGGCGGTCGAGCTCGGCGCAAGCAGGCTCATGGCCCCGTACTTCAGCTCGTCTCAGATCGTGTGGACCGTCATCATCGGCGTCATCATGATCGCCATGGCGATCGGCAACGTCTGGGGCGGCATGCTCGCCGACAGGAGCGCGACGCCCGACCGGCTTTACCGCCGCCTTATTATCGCGGCCATCTGGATCGCGCTCATTCCATTCGTGGGCCGTTATCTGATCGCGGGCATCTCGCTGCTGCTGGCGCTTTTCGTGACGAAGAACTTCCTCGTCTGGGCGGCGCTCGCGGCGTGCCTTGTCATCTTCGCGTTCCCGTGCGTGCTGCTCGGCACAGTCACGCCCTCGCTGACGAAATTTGCCGTGGACACTCTGGACGACACGGGCAAGACCGTGGGACGTCTCGGCGCGCTGAACACCATCGGCAGCATCATCGGCACATTCCTGCCCACATTTGTCACGATCCCCGCCGTCGGCACGGCGGCCACATTTCTTATTTTTGCCGGCGTGCTCGCGGCCATCGGCATCGCCTACTTCGCCGCCAAAAAGCGCCGGAACGTCATCAGCCTGATCGCCGTCATGATCATCGGCGCGCTGTGCTTCGCCCTGCCCGGCTACAGCTTCGCCTTCTGGGAAAACGACCTGACGCTTGAGGATGAATCCATCTACAACTACCTGCAGGTAAAGGACAGCGCGAAGCGCACCGTGCTCTCCACCAATGTGCTCTTCGGCGTGCAGAGCGTGCAGGTCAAGGGCGACGCGCTGACGGGCATGTACTACGACTACGCGCTCGCCGCGCCCTGCATGGCGGGCATGGACGGCACGGACAACGAAGGCCGCAGCGTGATGATCCTTGGCATGGGTTCCGGAACATACGCAAGCTACTGCACGCGCTATTTCCCCGGCGCGGGCGTGCAGGGCGCGGAGATCGACAAAAAGATCGCCGACATCGCAACGGACTACTTCGGACTACCCGACAGCGTGACCGTCGCGGTCGAGGACGGGCGCGCGTACTTAGCGGCGAGCGACGAGAAGTTCGACGTCATCATGGTGGACGCCTATCAGGACATCACCATTCCCTTTCAGCTCTCGAGCGTCGAGTTTTTCAACGAGGTACGCTCGCATTTGAAGCCGAACGGCGTGATGGTCGTGAACCTCAACATGACGTCGGCGGAGAACGGCTCCATCAACGAATACCTCTGCGACACGATGGCGAGCGTCTTTAAGCACACCGTCACCGCGCCGGTGAAGGGCAACACGAATACCGAGGTTTTCTGCACGAACGCGGACAACTGGGAGGAGACGTTCCTGCGCAGCATCGCGAACCTCAAAGACAGCGACTACGCCGACATGATGCGCACGGTGTACTCTAAACTCACGCCTTATGAGGGCGGGAACCGCATCCTGACGGACGATAAAGCTCCCGTCGAGGTGCTGGGCATGAAGGTGCTCGACGAGCTGATCGGCGGCGAGCTCGACTATTACCGCAGCGAGCTGGAAAGCGGCGGCCTTGCGAGCCTGGTGAACTGACACGCAGATTGAAAGGCCGCGGCATAAAAATACATTTACAAATCGTCCAAGAAACGGCCGCGGCGGCGGGAGCCGTCTGTTTTCTCTGCCGAAATCGTGTTCACAGCAGCGAAAAGGGATTGACAAGCGGGCATAAACCGTCTATTTTATGGTCATTCATTCGTCAAATGCTTTGAGCAGGACACGACTTTCCCGGATCACCGCTTTCAGAGAGCCGCTGGTGGTGCAAAACGGCAGCAAGGCCCGGGCCGGTCATCCCCTGTGAGCAGCCGCGGTGAAGGGCGGGACGCCGCCTCAGTAGCCATGGCCGGCCCCCGCCGTTATACGGGAACGCCCTCCGGCGCGGAAACAAACGCTGCCGGGCGGCGGATGAGCGGCCGGATCTTTCGGCAAGCAAAGTGGTATCGCGGAAGTTACGCCGCCGGCGCACAGAGCGCCAGCGGATCGACCTTCGTCTTTGCATGGTATTCCCCCGGGGGAATACTGCGCAGAGCCGAAGGTCTTCTTTTTTCCTCTCTCATTTGGCGCAATGGACGCTCACTTCAACCCCTACGGAACACGAAAGAAAGGAAGCCATCATGAACACACTCGTTATCGTGTTGATCGCCGCCGCGGCACTTGTCACCGCCTACACGCTCTATGGGCGCTGGCTGGCAAACAAGTGGGGCATCGACCCGAACGCAAAAACGCCCGCCGTCAAGTATAACGACGGCAAGGACTTTGTCCCCACCAACGGCTGGACCGTCTTCAGCCACCAGTTCTCCTCCATTGCGGGCGCGGGCCCTGTCACCGGCGCAATCCAGGCTGCCGCGTTCGGCTGGCTGCCGGTGCTGCTGTGGGTGCTGCTCGGCGGCGTCTTCTTCGGCGCGGTGACGGACTTCGG
>CAKTLD010000121.1 GCA_934572445.1 uncultured Oscillospiraceae bacterium | reverse complement strand
ACGTCGACAAGGCCGTTGGAATAGTCGATGTCCGGCTGCACGCCGTCGGGCATCAGCACGCCGACGACATTCTCGCGCCCGTAGGCGGCCACGCTCAGCGCCGCCGTGACGGAGCTGTCCTTGCCGCCGGAAATGCCGATGACGGCGGTCTTACCGCCGCAGGCCTTCATCTGCGCGCGCATCCAGTCGATCAGGCCTTCGAGCTGTTCTTTCGCATTGAATTCTACCATAGTCTTCGCTCCTTCATATTACTTCAAAAAACGGAAAAGCCATTTTTTGAGAAAGTCCTCACTCATTCCCTCGCGGCAGGCCGCGCGGGAGCCCTGTTTTGTTGCATGTCTTGCGGCGGCGAAATGAATTCGCCGCTCGCGCCGCCGGACCTCCGGCGAAAGGCCGCGCTGTCCCTCACTTAAACTTATGCCACTCTGCCACGGCCATCTCGTCGCAGCGGTTATTATACTCGTTCTCCGCGTGGCCTTTGACCCAGTGGTAGTGCATTTCGTGCCGGGCGATGAGGTCGAGCAGTTGTTCCCACAGATCGACGTTCAGCGCGGGCTTTTTGTCGCTTTTGACCCAACCGCGCTGTTTCCAGCCGTAGACCCAGCGCTTTTCAAGCGCGTCGATGACGTAGCGCGAGTCGGAATAGAGCTCTACAATGCACGGCTCTTTTAAGAGCCGCAGCGCCTCGATGACGGCGGTGAGCTCCATGCGGTTGTTGGTCGTGCTCGCCTCGCCGCCGGAGAGCTCGCGCTCGTGCGCGCCGTATTTGAGCACCGCGCCCCAGCCGCCGGGGCCGGGATTGCCCGAGCACGCACCGTCGGTATATATGATGACTTTTTTCATGTGCTTCCTCAGTAAGAGCTGATCTCGAGCGAGGAATCATCCTCCCCCGGCGTGATGGAACGGATCTCGACCGTGTACTTCATTTCCGGCGAGACGGCGATCTCGACCCGCTCGCCCGCCTTTTTCCCCAGGATGGCCTTGCCGACGGGCGATTCCTTGCTGATGAGGCCCTTGAGCGCGTTCTGCCGCAGGGTGGTCACGAGCTGGATGCTCTGCTCTTTCCCCAGCTTTTCGTTGAAAAGCACCACATGGTCGAAAAGGCCGACCGTACCCGCCTTTTCGTTCACTTCGATGACCTTCGCGGTCGCGATCATGCGCTCTAAGTACCGGATGCGGCTCTCGTTGCGGTTTTTCTCCTGCTTGGCGACCTTGTACTCGTAGTTTTCGCTCAAGTCGCCGAACGCCCGCGCCGTCTGCACATCCTCGATGAGCTTCGGGCGCAGCTCCAGGCGGCGGTGCTCGAGCTCCGCCTTCATTTTGTCAATATCGACCTGTGTCAGTTCGTCATACATCGTGTGTTCGCTTCCTTTTTTGCTCAATAACTGCCGCTCTGCGTGTGCTGACGTCTGACGCGCGCGACGCGCTGAGCGTATTCCTCACGGTCCAAAATGCCCGCGTCATATAAGACCTTCAAACTCTCCAGGCGACCCTCACAGCTATCGATGTGGACGCCATGCACCAGCGCGGCGTCCGCCTGCTGCTTCCGCGCCGCCGCCCAGCGCTTCTCGCTGCTTGCGCGCTCCGCCGCATGGCGCTGCTCGCTCCGCTCCCATTCGTCGGCGCGGCGCTGCTCGTGGAACTCCTTGATCTCCGTGGGACTCGGACGCTTGCCGCCCAGGCGGCGCTTCGCGCCCTCGTGCTCCTGCGCGCGCTTTGCATCCAGACCGTCCAGCGCGCGGTTCACCCCGCTGCGCACCCCGTGCAGACTGGCGCGCGCCGCCTCGCTCACCGGCAGCGAATCGATCGCCGCCTTACCGAAGCCATCCGGGTCCTTTTTCGTGCCGCCTTTGCTGTCCTCACGCTCCGTCATCGCCTTGAAGAACCAGACGAGCGCAATGATGATCAGTCCTAATATCTCCATATCCGCGCTCCTTCCCTTTACAGCCGGTCCAGAATGTCCTTGCGCTTTTCCTGATACTCCTCTTCCGTAATGAATCTGCGGTCGTAAAGCGTCTGCAATTCCTCGAGCCGCGCTTCGGCGTCGGACTTACCGCCTCTTGCGCCGTCGTCGGACTCGTCGGTGATCTCGTAGCCGCCGTTGTACTTCACAACGCCCGCCGCGAGCAGGAAATTGTAGATGCCCATGCCGAACGTCATCAGGCACCAGATGGCTTTGAAGCCGATCATCGCGCCGATGCTCGGGATCGTAAGCAGGCCGAACACGCCCATCGCGCAGGCGATGACGCCCGACAAGATGCTCGCGCTTTTGCTGGGCTTATAGTGGATGTTTCTTTTCATGGTGACCCTCCCTTTATTTTCTTTCTCTTTCAAAGGAAATGCAGCGCGTCACGCTGCTGCATAGCACACCCCCCATTTTCTTTCCCGAGAAAGAAAACGGGCGGTGTGACCGTCCAAAAGAAAGGCGTCTGCATTGTATGTCTTCCCTTGAACAGCCTTTTTGCCTGCGGATTGCACTGCCTGCCAAGTGTCGTATCTAAACGACTTGGTTTGCTTCTATTATCCGCTGTTGCGCAGCCGTTGGCAGCTTTGCTGCCTTACGGATGCGGCACACCCCTTGCGGGTGCCGCTCTGCCTGCGTGTTGGCAGTCTTCATCAATTTCCGTTTACTTCGGATATACTACTGTACTTCATTATAGTGGACAGAAGCGTTTCTTTCCAGCAAATTCAAGTTTACATGCAGAGTTTTTCCGCAAGTTTGGTGTTACACACCGTGTTCTGCCTTCCGGCAGACCAATTCGTCCAGTGAAAGATCATAAAAATCGGCCAGCGCAATGAGCGTCGACATCCGCGGTTCACTTTTTCCGTATTCATACGCCTGATAAGCGCGGACGGTCACACCGATCGACAACGCAACATCGCTTTGTTTTAGCCCGCGCTCCTGTCTCAGTTTTAAGATATATTCGGGAAAATTCATTTCTGTTTCCTATTGACATGAAGTTTTCTTCGTGTTACAATAAAACAAACGTGAAGAAAACTTCGTTTATTGTTGAGGTTATTGTATGCTGCATCTTTACGAATCCCTGTTTCGTGCCGGATATGGAGAACATCCGGAACGCTTTTTGTCAAAGGATGAACTTGACGATCATCAGGCATCCTTATCTTATTACAATTCACAGTATCTTGAATTGCTCGCCATGCTTAACACCGAACAGTCCGTTCTCTTCAAAAAGTTACAGGACAATCGCTCTGACATTATCGGTCTTGAACGCGACGCTTCCTTTCGCTGCGGCCTGTGTGTCGGCCTAAAGCTCGGCAGTCTTTCTTCTCTTCTGCTCTAATCAATGCGGCGAGCGAAGCAATGCCGCTATTTCGCACGCAGTCTGCCGCCGAGGTAACGTCACTCGCGCCTCACGATAGTAAGGCGCGGTTGCTGTCAGGTCGCGACTTGCAGGGATTCATGGCGAAGCCATGTACACCGCACCCGATTGCGCAGCGCGTGCAGTTCTTCAAGCTGCAATCCGGCAATGTGCGGGGTCAAGGGGCAAGGCCCCTTGCGTTCTCTGGGGGTTCCAAAGGGGGTATTCTCTCACGGAGAGAATATCCCCTTTGATTTGCGCAGTCCTATGCAATAGGACATTTCCTCGAGGAGTTTACTCCTCGCTCTCCTCGTGCTCGGTGAGCGCCATGGAGATCACGCTGTCGCCCTCTTCCTTAAAGCGCATGACGATCACGCCCTGCGTGGCGCGGCCCGTCGTGCGGATGGCCTCCACCGGTGTGCGGATGAGAATGCCCGCGCGCGTGACGAGCAGCAGATCCTCGCTGCCGTCCACGACCTTGACGCCGACGATGCCGCCGGTCTTCTCGGTGACCATGTAGTTTTTGATGCCGAGTCCGCCGCGGTTCGTGATGCGGTATTCCTCTACCGGTGTCTTCTTGCCGTAGCCCTTTTCGGTGATGGTTAGGACTTCCTTGCCCTCCTGGGCGCGCGCAGCGCCTACAACATAGTCGCCCTCGCGCAGCTTGATGCCGCGCACGCCGACCGCCGTGCGGCCCATCGGACGGACGTCGTTTTCGTCAAAGACAACCGCCATGCCGTCGTGCGTGGCGATGAGGATCTTCTGCTCGCCGTCCGTCTCGCGCACGCTCACCAGCTCGTCGCCCTCGTCGAGGTTCAGCGCGCGGATACCGTTGTTGCGCAGGTTCTTGAGCGTCTCGACCGGGAGACGCTTCACCGTGCCGTTGCGCGTGACCATCGTGAGGAAGAGATTCTCCGCGCTGAGGTCGCGGAAGTGGATCATCGCCTGCACGCGCTCGCCCGTCTCCACCTGAATGATATTGATGATGTTCGTACCCTTGGCGGCCTTGCCGCTCTCGGGGATCTGATAGCCCTTCTTGCGGTATACCTTGCCAGTATCGGTAAAGAAGAGGATATAGTCGTGGGTCGAGGCGGTGAAAACGTCCACCACGCTGTCCTCTTCGCGCGTGGTGATGCCCTTTTTGCCCATGCCGCCCTTACTCTGCGCGGTGTACTCGCTCGCGCTCGTGCGCTTGATATAGCCGTTGCGCGTGAGCGTGAAGACGCACTCCTCCTCTTCGATGAGGTCTTCGATGTCGATCTCGTCCTCGACCTCCTGGATCTCTGTTTTGCGCTCGTCGCCGTACTTGTCGCGGATCTCAAGAAGCTCGTCCTTCAAAACACCCTTGAGCATCGTCTCGTTGGAGAGAAGTTCGACAAAGTAGGCGATCTTCTTTTCCAGTTCGTCGAACTCGTTCTGGAGCTTCTCGCGGTCAAGTCCCTGCAAGGCCTTCAGGCGCATATCGAGAATGGCCTGCGCCTGAATATCGGAGAGGGAAAAGCGCTCCATGAGCTTTTCCTTCGCGTCGTCGTAGCTCGTGCGGATGATGTGGATGACCTCGTCGATGTTGTCCTGCGCGATGAGAAGGCCTTGCAGCAGGTGCTCGCGCTCGCGCGCCTTTTTGAGGTCATACTGCGTTCTGCGCGTGATGAGCTCTTCCTGGAA
>CAKTLD010000120.1 GCA_934572445.1 uncultured Oscillospiraceae bacterium | reverse complement strand
TCGGAAAAGCTCGTGGTGCCGCCCGCGATCATTTCAAGCAGGGCAAAGCGGCTCGCCGCAGCGATATCCTCGCGCACGAGCCTGTCCTCGATCGGGAAGATGGCCTTGAAGAGCCAGTCCTGCAGGGGAAGCCCGCTGCCGATGCCGCGCATGAGCGTCATGGCGATGTGGCTGTGGCAGTTGATCACCCCCGGCATCAGGAGCCTGCCGCGCAGGTCCTTTTCCTGCTCATAGGCCGCCGCGGGGCGTTGGACACCAATATAGTCAATGAATTGCCCGTCGATGCCAAGATACGCGCCGTGCAGTGTTTCATAACCGTTCGCGCCGCGCAGCAGGATATCGGCGCCGGATAACAGTGTTCTCACGGAAGACAGTCCTCCTTTATCACATGATAACTCAGGATAAAGTGTATCACGCGCGCAGCCGGATTGCAACGGTGAAAAACGGTGCTTTGCGGCCGCATGCTGTTCGTGTCAACAAAAATTTCCCATTTTGCAAGTTGATTTCCTTAAAATTTCACTATTGAAATCGTTAATATATATGATTATAATAAGCGCATATTTTTTCAAAGGAGTGAAACCGGCATGAGCAGATCCTATATCCCGCAAGGCTACCATACCCCGCTGTCTGTCTATGAGATGCAGCGCGCCATCGAATTCATCAAGAGTAATTTTCAGGTCAATTTGAGCAATGCCCTCAATCTTCGCCGGGTATCCGCTCCGCTGTTTGTGGAGGAGAACTCCGGTCTGAACGACAACCTCAACGGCGTGGAGCGTCCGGTCGGCTTTGATATCCCTGATGTCGGCGCGAACGCGCAGGTCGTGCAGTCGCTGGCCAAGTGGAAGCGTCTGGCGCTCAAGCGCTACCAGTTCAATGTGGGCAAGGGTCTGTTCACCGATATGAACGCCATCCGCCGCGACGAAGAGGTCGATAACCTCCACTCCGTCTATGTGGACCAGTGGGACTGGGAAAAGGTCATCTCCGCGGACGACCGTAATGTCGACTATCTCAAGCGCACCGTGCGCGATATCGTCTCCGCCATCAGCGAGACGAGCGACGCGCTGAACATCGCTTTCCCCTCCCTGCACACCAAGCTTGCGCGCGATGTGTACTTCATCACGACGCAGGAGCTCGAGGACCTTTATCCCGACCTGACCCCCAAGCAGCGCGAGGATGAGATCTGCAAGCAGAAGGGCGTTGTCTTCGTCATGCAGATCGGCAAGGTCCTGAAGTCCGGCATCAAGCACGATGGCCGCGCCCCTGACTACGACGACTGGGAGCTCAACGGCGATATTCTCTACTGGAACGAGGTTCTGGGCCACGCCTTCGAGGTATCCTCCATGGGCATCCGCGTCGATCCCAAGTCGCTCGACGCACAGCTGACCATTTCCGGCTGTGACGACCGCCGCGCCCTGCCCTTCCACAAGATGCTGCTTGCCGGCGAGCTGCCCCTGACGATGGGCGGCGGCATCGGCCAGAGCCGCCTGTGCATGCTGCTCATTGGCACGGCGCACATCGGCGAGGTGCAGGTCTCCCTCTGGGACGAGGACACGCACAAGGTCTGCGAGGATGCAGGCGTACTGTTGCTGTAATTTCAAAAAAGAGAGGTTTTCCTTCTGGAAAACCTCTCTTTTTTGATAAGCCCGCGTTGCTTCGTGCCCGCGGGCGCGAAAGCGGGCCGCAGCAGCAGAAGAGCGTTTCCCGATGCCGGGAAACGCTCTCTTTTCTATTCTTTACAGCGCAGGCGGTAAACGTCGCAGCCGTCCGCGCGGCCCTCATAGGAAAAGCCGTGCCGGCGTGCGATATGCGCGCTCACCGTCTGTCCGGGCGCACACTCGATCACCGCGTCCTTCCCCTCCCGCTGCGCAAGCGCGGTCAAAAGGCCGGTCATCTCGTCCGCATAGCCCTTGTGCCAAAAGACGGGCGCGAGCACCCAGCCAAGCTCGCAGCTGCGCGCATCATAGTCGTGATAGATCGCATAGCCGAGAAATTCCCCCGCAAGGCTTTCCGCGGCGTAAACGAGCGGCGGCTCGCAGAGCCCCGCCTGCCGCAGAAAAGTCTCCGTCTGCGCGCGGGTGAAGGGCGGCTCCAGCCAGCGCATCACCGCCTCATCTGAGAGCAGGGCATGTAATTCATCCAGATCCCCGCGCCGCATCGTCCGCAGGCGGACGCGCGGCCCCTCCGTCAGGATCATTCTCTGCGCCGCTTGCCGCGGAAGGTCAGTTCAGGCGCTTTGATGCTCACGATGGTATTGCTCTCCACCGACGAGCTCAGAAATACATTACCGCCGATGACCACATTGTCGCCGACCTCTGTTGCGCCGCCGAGCAGGGTAGAATTGGCGTAAATGACAACGTTGCTGCCGATCTTCGGGTGACGGCGTTCGTCCGGGTTTGTCGGCATGCCAACGGGCGAGAGCGCACCGAGCGTTGCCCCCTGATACATCTTGACGTTGTCGCCGATCACGGTCGTCTCGCCGACGACGATGCCCGTGCCATGGTCAATGAAGAAGTATTCGCCGATCCTTGCGCCGGGGTTGATGTCAATACCGGTCTGGGAGTGGGCATACTCGGTCATCATGCGCGGGATCATGGCCACTTTGCGCGCATAAAGCTCATGCGCAATACGGTAGATAAAGATGGCAAACAGACCCGGATAGGACAGAATGACCTCCTCCATGCTGTAGGCCGCGGGATCGCCGTCAAAGTTCGCGGCAAGATCCTTCATCAAAAGTTCCTGAATGGCGGGCATGCGCTCGATGAAAGCATTGCTGATCTCACAGGCACGCTCATAGTTCTGCTCGCTTTCCGCCATCGTCAGCGCGATCTGGTGCGTCAGCTTTTCATGGATGTGCTCCATCAGCAGCGCGCTGTACTGTTCAGGCGGCAGCTTGAGCAGGTCGCGGTTGCCGTAATAAACGGGGAACAGCAGCTTCTGGCAGTCGCGGATGATCTCGATGACGGCATCGCGCGAGGGCATACGCAGCGCGTCGCCGTACATAGGGATCTCGGAGCTGCGGTAATTCTCCGCCACGCGCTGCGCCGCAGCGCGGATGATGCTATTATTCTTTTCCTTGTCCATACCATAAACCTCCCGACTCAATGGGATACATAATCAGGGAAAAATTATACTCCCTGCGCGCCGCGAAATCAAGGGAAAGGCGCAAAAAAGAGACGGCCGCAGCCGCCTCTTTTTCATTTTTCCGCTCCGCAAAGCGTCAGCAGCCATGCGGCCGTCTCTTCGTCCTCCCTGCTTGTCCGTCCGGCGCACACAAGGTCGAGCGTGTAGTACACGCCGTCCTCAACGAAGAACGCGACCGCCTCCGAGCAGCTCTGTCCTCCCATGAGCACATAGCTCACCTCGCGTCCGCCGCACTGCGCGTTCAGGATCTCCCGCTCCTTTCCGATACCGTGCGGCGGCTGCGCGCTCGCAGTATACTTCAGAGTGCGCTCTCCTGTCAGCCTGCTCTCCATTGTGATCTGCGTCAGCGCTTCATGCGTCTCATCCGAAAAGCTTACGACTGCGTGAAAGCCGTCGTCCGCCCACTCGTCCGTTTCCGGCAGCCAGTACTTCCCCGCCGCCGCATTTTTCCGCACCTCGTCAAAGCTTTTTGTCTGTACGATATCGGTATGGTCACGGCAGTCGTTCGACGACCGCGACAGCACCGCCGCGGCGGCAAGCGCCGATACGATCAGCGCCGCAAGCAGGAGCTTGCCGATCATTCGACCGCCGCTGTTTCTTTCGTCTGCCATGCCGCGTCTCCTTTCCCCGGTCCGGTCCCTTTTCTCTTTAGACGCAGAACATCGCACTTTGTTTCCGTCTTTCCTCATTTTCGGCAAAAATGCCGAAAACAACTGTCAAATGCTATGCCGAATAATCAACGGTTGACCAGCAGTTTTTTCATGCCTCGCTCAAGGCCGTCCACCGTCAGCGGGTACATATCCACGACCTTGGCAATGTAGCCGTAGCTCTCGCCCCAGTAGCCGCCCCAGCGCGGCGGTTCCTCGGGATTGAGCCAGATCAAATGGTCGTAGTGCTCGCGGAAGCGCTTGAGCTGGTCCATACCCGACCAGCGCGACTCTCCGGTACGCGAATCGTAGCGCTTTTCCATCAGCTCATACATGTCCATCAGCGCGTCGCCGACCAGGATAACCTTATAGTCACTGCCATAGTTCTGCAAGATCCAGTCCGTCGCCACGGCGTGCTCGCGCCACATGCGCGGATCTGTGTAAACGCTTGAATAAATGCAGTTGTGGAAGTAGTAGACGTGCAGCTCCTTGAAATGGTTGGACTGCTTTGCCGCCTGAAAGAGCATGGAGCACAAACGGGAATAATACTCCATCGAGCCGCCGGAGTCCATCAGCATCAACACCTTGACGCTGTTGCGCCGCGGGCGCTTATAGCAGACGGTGAGCGTACCGGCATTGTCGCAGGTCTCGCGGATGGTGCCGTCCACGTCGAATTCCGTCTTTTCCCCCATCGTCTGCGCCGAGTATTGCCGCAGCAGGCGAAAGGCCATCTGAAACTGACGGATATCGAGCACATTGTCTTTCCGGAAATCGCGGAATTTGCGCTCTCCTGCCACCTGAAAGGCGCGGCGGTGCATGCTCTGCCCTCCCACACGGATGCCCTGCGGACTGTGGCCGCTGTTGCCAAAATTCGAATAGCCGTTCGTGCCGATCCAGTATGAGCCGCCGTTGTGCTCCTCGGTCTGCTCCTTCAGGCGCTCTTCAAACGCCTTGAGGATCTCCTCAATGGTCTTTTGCTCGTATCCTTGCGTCTGCAAAAAGCGGCGCAGCTCCTCCAGCGCGTTTTCCGGATGGTCGAGCCAGCGCAGCAGCTCCTCGGGCAGGTCACCCTCGTAGGGCACGCCGTCAAAGTATTCGAGGAATATCTGGTCGAACTTGTCATAATCCGCCTCGGACTTGACGAGCACCGCGCGGCAGAGCTCGTAAAAGCCCGTGAGCGAATCGTGCTGCAGGTCCAG
>CAKTLD010000119.1 GCA_934572445.1 uncultured Oscillospiraceae bacterium | reverse complement strand
ATGGCATGAAAAAAGCCAGTCCGCAGACTGGCCGGGTGGAAGTGACCTCCCTTCGTGGTTTTATATATGAAAACGCCGCCCGTTGTCCTGTTGGGCGGCGTTGTTCTCGTCATTTTGAATTTTTAGAATAAATACCTCTTGCCGACTGCCAGCAAACCGTTGATATATCTGCGTTTTCTGAAATCCTATAATTACACTCCGACCAAGTAATGATAATCCGAACTACATTATCCAGGTGGGTAATGTGTTCGGATTTATCATTTCTATTGAAAATGTTCTATGAATTGAGCAAGGGTAGGAATTCGTTCCTGCCCTTGTTTCTTTCGCCTTTATTTGCTACAATTAAATTGATGGAGGTGGTTTTAATGAAATGCCCATTTTGTGGTGAAGAAATGCAGCAGGGGAAATTGCGCACCCGCGGAGAAAACTATTTCGTCCCTGATGGCTGCAAGACACCGATGCTTTATACGAAAAAAAGTATCGTGAGCGCGGGGGCAATCCCTGTATCGACCGACGCCATAGGTGTATCCTGCGAAGAGAACTGGAACATTGCTTATTTGTGTCTGAAATGCCGAAAGTATATTGCGGATTATTGAGCCTATTATCAGAGCTGGAACGGCCAGGGCGCGCTGATGCAGGCAGGTACGGTCGACCCCAAGGAGCTGGAGATCAGCCCCGAGATGCAGGCCAAGCGTGACAAGATCGACGTGAAGAACCTCGGCATCGGCCTGTTCGTTTCGAACTCGTTCTTCGCCTGGGGCTTCATCGTGGCCAAGATATGGTCGAAGCTTGTCCCGAGCGTCAGTATCCATGCCTACGCCTGGATGATCATCACCGTAGCCATCTGCAAGATATTCAACCTCCTGCCGGAAAACATTGAGGTCGCCTGCTACCAGTGGTTCCAGTTTGTGATGAAGAACCTGACGACCACGCTGCTCGTCGGTATCCTCGGCATCGCAAGCACGGCAAAGGAAAATCGGCAGCGACGCGATCAGTATCATTGTCTTTCGGAAGAAAAAGCGCTCGAAAAGGCTGCTTGGGAGGTCGCCGTGCGCTGCACGGATCATAAGCGCGGCGACCATGACCTCACCTATATCCCCATCACGCCGGACACGCTGAAAATGAAAAACGGCGACCTGATGGTCGCCTACGGTCTCCTGCCGGAGATCGCGGTGCAGGTGTGGAATGTGATGCACCGGATGCCGCAGAAAGAAAACGGCCCCAAACAGCAGTAGCGAGCTGTTTTCGGCAGACCAGATCAGTAAAGATCTTCTCCTATAACCAACCCTTCCTATGCAGGCAGAGGGCCGCACCTGATTTTCGGTGCGGCTGTTTGCCTATTCATATTGCGGCAGGGGATGTTTTGCCATAACGCAGGACTGTGTGACCACTTTTGCGGTATCGGCCTGATCGGGGCGCGCTTTGCTGCGGCCGTAATGGCCGCACTGGCCTGCGGCAGCGTCAAACGGCGGGCCTTCGGTGTCCGCTTATATTTCATGCGCGCAGGAAAGCCACTTGATTTGCGGCGGCCTTTCAGGTATGCTGGTGCAAACGGATTTGAAACGGGAGGGAAACGCGAATGAATATCACCGTCTATCTTGGCGCGAATGAGGGAAATGATCCGAGTCTGCGGAAGGCTGTGCAGGAGCTTGGCACATGGATCGGGGAGAGCGGTCATGCGCTGGTCTACGGCGGCTCCAGGTCCGGCCTGATGGGGAAGCTTGCGGACAGCGTTCTGCACGCGGGCGGCGAGGTGACCGGCGTTGAGCCGCAGTTCTTCGTCGAAAATGAGCTTCAGCACGACGGGCTGACCAGACTGATCGTGACAGGGGATATGACCGAGCGCAAAAGCAAGATGATCGAGCTGGGCGACGCCTTCATTGCCTTTCCGGGCGGGACGGGGACGCTGGAGGAGATCACGGAGGTAATGTCAAAGGTATCCCTGAAACAGTTGGACGCCCCCTGTATCCTCTATGACTTGAACGGCTATTATAGCGGCCTGAAAGCGCTTTTGCGGCACATGATCGAAAAGGGCCTGTCCTCAAAGGAGCGGCAGACGGGGATCTATTTCGCGGAGAATCTTGAAGAGATCCGGCGGATCTTGGGATGATGACGGCGCTTCGTTTATTTGGCAGGGTGTCTGAGGCCATCCTGCGTTGAAATAATAAAATATGAGGAGGAACGACGATGTTCAGACCTATCCGAAAGAAGAAAAATGAGATCAGCGCGGAAGCGGCGAAGACGCTTCTGCATCATGCGCGGCGCGGCGTGCTGGCAGTGCATGGGGACGAGGGCTACCCCTACGCCATACCGGTCAACTATCTCTACGATGAGCAGGCGCAGAAGATCTATTTCCACGGCGCACGCGCGGGACACAAGGTCGATGCGCTCAGGGCCTGCGACAAGGTGTGCTTCACCGTTCTGGGCGATGAGATCATCCGCGACGAGCCGTGGGCGCCGTATATGCAGAGCGTGGTCGTGTTCGGCCGCTGTCGTCTGCTCGAGAGCGGGCCGGAGGCGCTGGCGCTCATCAAGAGACTTGCGATGAAGTACTTTCCCGACGAGCGCCTGGCGGACGAGGAGATCGCCGCCTCCGGCAAGGCCGTGCAGATGTACGAGATCACCGTCGAGCACCTGAGCGGGAAGGAAGTGCAGGAGCGGTGAGCTTCCGCGGTCATGATTTTACCGCGCCGGATCGCAGCGGCTGCACGCTGACAAAGAAAATCCTTCAGGAGTAGACGGATCAAGCAGTGGCTGCCGATTTTTTTCGGCGCGGTACTTTTTCTGCGATGACCAATATGCGGCGCTGGCCGCGCTGTCTGGCGGAAAGCCTTTCGCGGCACCATTGGCATCGAGTCCTTTATCCCTGTGGCGGCGGTGATCTCGCGGCTTTTGCAGGAAAATGCTGAACGCAGGCTTGCCGCGCGGGGAAAAGAAGATACAATGATTCTGGCTGTTTCGCTTGTTTTGACATTCCGCCCGACAATTTGTACGCTTACATCGTATTATTCTATGGAGAGAGGGAGGCGAAGCCATGCAGGGAGATTTTGAGGCGTTTTATCTGCGGCACTTTAAGGCCATCTATCGCGTTTGCTATGCTTTCATGAAAAACGCACAGGACGCCGAGGACTGCACGGAGGATACCTTCGTCAAGGCGATGACGAGCGGCGTCTCCTTTGAAAACGAGCGGCACGAGCGCTCATGGCTCACGACCACGGCCATGAACCTCTGCAAGGACAGGCTCAAACACTGGTGGCGGCAGAAGGCCGAGCCCATCGACGAAGAGTCCGAGCAGGCCGCCGCGGAGCCGGATGAAAAGAGTGAGGTCGCGGAGGCCGTTATGGCGCTGCCGGTCAAATATAAAGAGGTCGTCTGGCTGCACTATTACGAGGGCTACCAGACCGATGAGATCGCGGCGATGCTGGGCCGTCCGCCATCCACGGTGCGAAACCAGCTGCGCGATGCCCGCACAAAGTTAAAGCTTACATTGGGAGGTGAGGACGCATGAATGAAAACGAAGTGAGGACCGCCTTTGACGAGATCGAACCGGAAAGCGGGGCACAGGAGCGGATGTATGCCAACATTCTGAAAAAAGCGGCGGCACAGAAAGCGACTGCGCCCGCACCGGAAAGTGATGCGTCTGCAACCGTCGTCCCGCTTCCCACCCGCCGTCCGACGCCGATGTGGAAGCGCTACAGCGCGATGGCCGCGTGCCTTGCGCTGGTGGTGACGGTCACGCTCGGTTTTTTGTCCCCGTTTTTGAACCGCGGCAGCGAAGCCAGTGACCCGCCGGTCATGGTCGGCTCCCCGTTCGAGGATGTGCAGAGCGCGGAGGAGTTTGAACCGCTCGGCTTTGTCATCGATGCACCGGCGGGCGCGGAAAATATATCCTATTGCATTTACGACGGCGCGATCGCCCGCGTGGACTTCACGCTGAGCGGTCATGAATACACCTATGAGGCCGCCCAGCTGGACGGCAACTTCTCCCGCGCGGACGGCGAGGCCGTCGGCAGCGTGTCGCTGAACGCGGAATACGATGCGACGCTCGACCGTCTCTCGCCCGACACCTGGCGCGCACATTGGAGCAAGGACGGCGTCAGCTATTACCTGACGAATTTCGACGACGCGGAGGAATCGGCCATCACCGGCGTCGCCGATACGCTGATGGAAAGCAACTGAATCGCATGGAATTTCGGAGAGTGAAAAACTCTCCGAAATTTTTTTATTTTTCGTCCGACATTTCGCGCCGCTCCCTCGTATGGATGTATGGACAGGCAAGAGAGCGGCGTTTCCGGAGACAACGCTCTGCCGTCTATAAAATAAATTTTGAGCTTCAAAGGAGTTAAATCAACATGAAACACATTCTGTCTTTTGTACTGGCGCTCGCGATGGTGCTTTCCCTCGCCGCCTGCGGCGGCAAGACCGATGACAACAAGACCGACGTAGACATGACTGCGCAGCAGATCATGGACACCCTGAAAGAAGAGCTCGGCGACAGCTTCGACTGCGACGTGACCGAGGACGAGGCCCGCATGAGCGGCTACTGGGGCTTCAACATGGACAAGATCGAGGATTGGGCGGCGATGAGCAATTCCAATTCGAGCCCCAACCCCAGCACCGCCGTTATCGTCAAGGTCAAGGACGGCTACGCGGAGGATGCCGCCGCGCTTTTGCAGACGAGCTATGAACAGGTGCTCAGCTACTCCCGCATGTACAACATGGACCTGCAGAAGGTTTTGCAGGCTCGTCTGTTCGTGAATGGCAACTATGTCGCTCTCCTGATCCTCGGCGCACAGAGCGACTGGGAGGCGAGCGATGAGGAGCAGGCCAAGTTCGCCGCCGATGAGGCCGCAAAGGTCGACGACGTGTGGAGCGGCATCTTCGGTTCCGCTGACAACAGCATCGTCATCCCCGAGGATGACGGCAATAGCGGCTTCAACATGGAGGGCGACCTTGAGGGCACGGGCGGCGAGCCTGTCATCGGCGGCTAAATCATGGTCTTCTCCAGCCTGACGTTTCTGCAATGCTTTCTGCCGCTGTGTCTGCTGG
>CAKTLD010000118.1 GCA_934572445.1 uncultured Oscillospiraceae bacterium | reverse complement strand
CGAACACGGAAGTTAAGCTCGCTTCTGCCGACAATACTTGGCTGGAGACGGCCCGGGAAGATAGGTAGCGCCAACACGAAAGAGGACATCCGAAAGGATGTCCTCTTTTGTTATGTTCCGCCGCACGGGGCTCCTGCGCCGATCTTTACATATCTACGCCCGGTGTAGCGCCGGTGTGGCCATCATATCAGGCGCAGTGTGCCGTCGCGCAGCTCATACGCCGCGTCTGCACCGCGGGCGATGGCAAGGTCGTGCGTCACGACGATAACGCAGCGGTCCGCATTATGGGCGAGAGAGCGAAGAAGGGAAACAATGCTGCGGCTGTTTTCCTCATCGAGATTGCCGGTCGGCTCGTCGGCAAGGAGAAGCTGTGCGCCGCTCGCGAGCGCGCGGGCGATTGCCACGCGCTGTTGCTCGCCGCCGGAAAGGCGAGTGGGATAGCGCGCCTGCTGCTCTGCCGTGATGCCCACCGTGCGCAGGAGCCGCTCTGCCTGTGTGCTGGCCTCTGTGTGCTTTATGCCGCGCAGCTCCATTGGGCAGGCTGCATTTTCCAGCGCGGTGAGCAGCGGAAAGAGCTGGAACGACTGAAAAATCACGGCTACGCGCTCACGGCGATACTTGTCAGCATTGATTTCCGCAATATCCTGTCCGTCGAGCAGGATGCGGCCCGTGCTTGGGTGGTCAAGTGCGGCAAGCAGCGAGAGCAGCGTCGTTTTGCCGCTGCCGGAGGGCCCGATAATCGCGCTCAGAGTTCCTGTAGAGAATACGGCGTTTACGTTTGTGAGCGCCGCTTTTTTTGCGCCCTCGTATTGATAGCCAAGCTGTTCCAATTTGAGTTTCATTATAAAATATCCTCCTCATTCCTTTACTTGCAGCAGCTCCAGTGGATTTTTCCGCAGGTATGTGCGCGCTGTGATAAGACCTCCAGCGGTGCCGCCGAGCGTGAGCAGCAGTCCGCCAGACACCAATGCGATGGAAGCAAGACCCAGTGTGAGCATGGTGCATCCTCCCACAAGAAGACCAATAAGCACAGGCAGAAGCTGGCTCCATACGGCTATGCGCGAGGTATGCCGCGCGCAGATACCCATGACCCGCAGCAGCGCCAGCTCGCTTACACTCTGCGCCGTCAGCAGTGCAGAGACGCCTGCCGTGAGCAGCGCGGCAAGGACCAGCATTGCGGGGCGGAGCACGCGCAGCAGAGTCACATTGCGCTCCAGCGGCTCGACGGCCTGTGTCAGCTCACTGTCACGCAGCAGCAGAAAGAGCGAGCTGTCTGACGGTGCATCCTGCAGCAGGCTTTCCGCTGCCGCGCGGAAGGCAGGCAGCGCGCGGTTTTGCGCACGGTCAATGGTGAACGAGTATGATGCGTATGCGTAGGGCTGTCCCATACCGTCCAGCGCCGCAGTCAGCGGCGCGGCACTCAGCAGCAGGCGGTAAGGCGCGTCTTCCTCGTCAAAAAAGCTGCCCGCGATCGTTACGCTGAAGGCGGTGTTCGGGAAAGCGAGCACGAGCTCATCACCCACCTGCCAGGAAAGCTCCCGCAGCAGCGAGCGGGCAACGATAGCTGCGGGGTGATCGGCGGCAAAAAACGATGATTCCTCCCAGCCATCCACCCATGTAACGGTGAGATCACCGGTTTGGAGTTCTATGCAGTCCTCAGAGGAAAAACACGCACAGAACAGTGCGTCTGCGGAGATGATTTCGCGCTGTGTGGGTTCAGGCACGGCGGATGCTTTTGTGCCGTTCGGCTTGCGGACGGCCTGTGCCGCCGGGACGCCGCCGTCGATCACGGCGGTCACCTCGCCGCCGATAACCTTATGGACTTCGGAGAAGTATCCCAAAGCTTCCAATGTGTTTGCCGCCGCGGACGGCAAAAAGCCGCCGCCCGCGCGATAGGAGGTATCCGTGCGCAGTATCTCACCGGTGACGGTGAGGGAATCGTACAGCGCGTCGATGCGCGCTTCGCCGCGGCGCACGCTCAATGAGAGACAGCAGAGGCCGAGCAGCAGCGCCGCTGTCAGGAGTGCGGATAACGCAGTTTTGCTCACCTGCCGCCGCAGGCGTTTGCAGACAAAAGAAAGCGTCCATTGGCGGCTGATCGTGCCGCGCACGGTGCTGCTTGTAAGCAGAAGGTCCTGCGGCGCGCTGTCCGTGCAGATGGAGACTGTGCTTGTGGGGGCGCTCACGGCGGGCCGGGGCTGCGGCGCGGATTTGCGTGTCCGCACCGTACCCGCTGCGCCTTGCAGCTGTGCCAGAACAGGAAGACTGACCTGCCGCCGCAGCACGGAGTAAGCGAGCAGAAGCAGTCCCAAAGCCAGCGCGCCGCAGCCCGCAAGCATCGTCCCCCACGGATAAACGATGCTGAGCGCCGTCCCGCCCGCAATGCCCTGAAGCGAGGCCGCAGCCTTCTGCATCCCGTGAACGCTCGCCGCCGCGCCGCCGAGCAGGATGCCGGAAAAGCCAATCATCAGCAGCGGCCGAAGCGCCGCGCGGAGCACGCGCCGCGCGGGAAAACCCAGTGCACGGAGAATGGCGGCCTCGCGGCGGGTAAAGAGCAGATGGAGAAATGCCGCCGACCCCAGCGCCAGCGCCGCTGCGAGGGCAAAGAGAAGCGCTGTGCTGCGCGCCGACTGGCGCAGCGGCTCCGCTGCGGCAGCAAAGTCTGTCCAGCCGTTGGGGGCAAAGCGGAACGACCAGCCCAGCGTGCGGAACGTTTCCTCATAGTCCGCAAGGAAGGCCTGGGTGTCCTGCATACTGCTGAGCACCACGGACGTGAGCGGAGAGGCGCAGCGCCCCTCCCATGCCGTGCTGCCCCAACCCTGCGGCAGCACGCTGTCGGGCAGAAAGATGTCGCCATACCGCTCCGAAAGCTCATACGAACCGTCGTTTAGATGCAGCAGGATGCCAACGACCGTCAGCCTGACCTCGCGGTTTGGCAGTGCGGAGAGCGTTTTTCCCTCAAGGTCAGGCCGCACGGCGCTGCCGGGGGCGTCGAGATCCCAGAGCGTCACGCGCAGCGTGTCGCCGACCGCGAGCCCCGCGCTGAGCGCCAGCTCCTGCCGTATGACGCAGACGGGATTTGCGCTTTCATAGTCGCCGAGATTCAGAAGCCGCCCATCGAGCAGCGCGTATTTTTCCTCCAGATCTGCGATAGCGCCCATGTCCCGCGTGGTGGTGAGCTGCGCTGAGCGCAGGTTGACATCGAGCAGCGACATGTCCTCCCGCACGCCCGCGAGCCGTGCATCGGCGTAGTCGATCTGCCCGCCTGCGGGGATGGGATAGGCCCAGCAGTCCCGCCCGTCAAGCGGCTGCAGCCAGAACTGACTGTTTGCGAAGATCGAGGTGTTGTAGAGCTTGAACAGCATCTCCTGTCCGCTTTGAAGGCCACCGGCGATGCGTGCAAGCTCCTCGCGGTCGTCGCTGTAGTAGTAGGCGGTCAGCGTTCGGCCCTCAAAGTAGCGGCCCGCATAGCCTGCGAGCAGCTCATAGGGACCGATCGTGACGGCAAGACGATAGCGGCGGCTCACGTTGCTCAGCTCCGGTTCGCAGTAGTTGCCCTCCGCGCTGAGACGCATAAAGTAAAGGGCATCATAATCGCCCTCAGTGATGGACGGTGCGCCGCACACACCACGCACATAGTACATCGAGACCGCGGGATTCCATGACGGATCGGTCAGCTCCGCCGTTTCGTGCTCCGCCATCGTATAGGTCGCGCGGCGGCGCACATCGACGAACCTGACGCGCGGATCGTCCGCGACGGCGGCGACGCAGGCTGTGCAGTCGAATTCGTTCGGATCGCCGGAGAGCGGCGAAAAGCTGCCCACGGCGCGGTAGTACCCGCTAATCTCGTCCACGGCCCGCGCGAGCACGGATGCCTGCAAAAGCTGCGTCAGCAGCGCGAAGCTCACCGCCGCACAGAGCAGCATCAGCCCCAGCGTGCGCAGCGGGCGGCGAAGGGCGGAGATAAGGAAAATATTTGGCCGCATAAAAACACCCCGTTTCTCTGTTCTGTCCATAGAACGGAGAAACGGGGCAAAAGCGGACAGGAAGGAGGAAACTTTTTCAATCCGACACCGCAGAGCGCGTATTGTCGAAGCCGTAGGGCTCCACGCCCTCGGCGATGCGCAGCAGCGCGTCCTCGGTGAGATAGCCGTCGAGAACGTAGATCAGCTCACCGGTCTCGTCCTGCCAGACGAGAAGGCTTGTGTGCATGTCGTCCGGCGCAAGGCAGAGCGTTGCGCCCGCGCCGTTCACCTCGGTGGGGCGAACGGTGTAGGTTTCATCATACATCACGTTCAGATCGAGTGTGAGCGTGTCATCGTTCACATAGCAGCGCAGATACGCGCCGCGTTCAGGGGCATTGCGATTTGTGATGCTCGCGCCGTAGGAGCTTTCGCCGGTGTAGGTGTCATAGACGGCGGTGCAGTCCTCGGGCAGCCAGGTGAGACGGAAGCGGGGATAGGAGGCTTGCGTGTCCGTGCCGCGGAAGCGCAGCACAAAGACGTTTTCATAGGTCTCCTGTACCCATGCGCGAAAGCCTGCGCGGGCACTTTGGTCGCTGGCGAGCCACACCCCGCTGCCCAGCACCAGCGCAAGCAGGAAGCCCGCCGCGCGGCCGAGCCATTTTTTCCTCACGCGGCGCTTTTCCTCGCGCGCAAGGACGGCGCGCATCTTTTCCTCAAACTCGGGAGAGAACTCGTGCTCGCACTCGGCGGGAGACGGCATGGTGTCCAGCATCGCGCCGCGTACCTCAGCGGCGGCGAGCTTCAGCTCGGCGTCTGTGAAGACGGCATTTCTTTTTGCGTTCATTCAGTCCCCCTCCTTTTCAAGCTCCTGCCGCAGCGCGTCCTTCGCCCGCCATAAAAGCTTTTGTACGGCGGCGCGGTTCATGCCAAAAAGCGCTGAAAGCTCCTTCGTCGTATAGCCCATGTCAAAGCGCAGCAGCAGCGCTTCGCGGTAACGCGCGGGCAGCCGTGCCATTGCGCGGGCAAGATCGCTGCCGCTGTCCATCAGAATTTCCGGTGCGGGCAGCTCTGCGCAGTCCTCGGCGGAAACGAGCCGCTTCCGGCTGCGCAGGATGTCAATGGCCCTGCTCTCTGCAATGATAACGACGTAGGC
>CAKTLD010000117.1 GCA_934572445.1 uncultured Oscillospiraceae bacterium | reverse complement strand
TTCGTCAACATGAACGGCGAGCGCATGAGCCGCCAGGGCTTCTGGAAGATCGTCAAGCACTATCAGGAGACCGCCGGTATCTCGAAGGACATCACGCCGCACACGCTGCGCCACTCGTTCGCCGTACACCTGCTGGAAAACGGTGCTGACCTGCGTTCCATTCAGGAAATGCTGGGCCATGCGGACATTTCCTCCACGCAGATCTACACGCATGTCGTCAAAAAGCACCTCAAGGATGTCTATCAGAAGGCGCATCCGCGGGCGTGATACATACTGGACTAAAAAAAAGACCGTCCCCCGACAGCAGGGGCGGTCTTTCATCTATCCGTACGGCATATTTTTCGTTGCATTTCGGACAGATGTTTGATATAATTTTTTAAATATCTATCATGGGAGGTGATGCGCATGCGGATCCTCGGCATTGACCCCGGTATCGCTATCGTCGGTTTCGGCATGATCGAGGCGGAGCGCGGACAAACGAAGCTTCTCAATTACGGTGCGATCACCACGCCCGCAGGATTACCGCTGGCGCGCCGCCTTGTGCAGATCGAGCAGGATATGGAGGAGCTTATCGCGCAGCTGAAGCCTGACGCCATCGCCGTTGAAGAGCTGTTCTTTTCGAACAACATCACGACCGGTATCGCCGTGGCGCACGGCCGCGGCATCATTTTGTGCACCGCGGAAAAGAGCGGTGTGCCGCTCTATGAATATACGCCCATGCAGGTCAAGCAGGCTGTCGTCGGCTACGGTCTTGCCGAAAAGCGGCAGGTCATGGATATGGTCAAGCGGCTTTTAAAGCTCAAGGCCGTGCCGCAGCCCGACGATGCAGCCGACGCGCTGGCCATTGCCATCTGTCACGCGCGCAGCGCCACGTCGCTTTTGAGCCGTGTGAGCGGCAGCGACGTCAAGCAGACCATCTGAGCAGGAGGAAAGCGGTATGTTTTATTATGTCAGCGGTACGGTCGCCCATGTGGAGCCGTACCTTGCCGTGATCGACTGCGGCGGCGTGGGCTACGCCTGTAAGACCACCAGCACGACGATCTCACAGCTTCAAATCGGTAAAGCGGGTAAGCTTTACACTTACTTACATGTGGGTGAAGGCATCTTCGACCTTTACGGCTTTGCCACGCAGGGCGAGCTCGGGAGCTTCAAGCAGCTCATCGGCGTTTCGGGCGTGGGACCGAAGGCGGCGCTCGCCATTTTGTCGGTCTGTACGCCGCAGGGGCTTGCGATGGCCGTCATCACGGGCGACGAAAAGGCGCTCATCGCCGCGCAGGGTATCGGCAAGAAGATCGCCCAGCGCATCATTTTGGAGCTCAAGGACAAGCTCGCCAGGGAGCAGCAGGAGATTGGCATGCCGACCGCCCCCGGCATCATGGCGGGCGAAAAGAGCAAGGCCGTCGAAGCCGCCGCCGCGCTCGCAGTGCTCGGCTACACGCAGCAGGACATCGCAGTCGCGATGAAGGGCGTGGACGTAGAAAATCTGCCGCTCGAAGAGATCGTACGCCAGAGCCTGAAAAAAATGGTAAAGTAATTTCGTCAAAAGTCCAAAGGACCTTTGACGAAGAGGGATACGCGCCGCTCTGCACCTCAGTGAGCCGCCGTGGGCGGCTCATTCGACACTCGCTTTGCGCAAGGTGTGATTTGCCGCGCGCACGCCCCAGGGCGGCCTCTCTTGCCGCTCTGCGGCAATTCACCTTCTGTCGCGGCAAATCACGATCAAATTTGGTTTGCGCTGTGCGCGGCGCAAAATCTGCGATGCTTGATTAGAGGAAGTGATTTTTTGAGCATTGATTTCGGGACCGACATTTATGAAGAGCCTATCGTGGCCAAGACTTTCCTGAGCGAGGACGCGCAGGAGGGCTCTCTGCGCCCGAAGACGCTCTCGGAATACATCGGGCAGGAGAAGGCGAAGGGCAACCTCGCCGTCTTCATCGCGGCGGCGAAAAAGCGCGGCGAATCGCTCGACCATGTGCTGCTGCACGGCCCTCCGGGCCTCGGTAAGACGACGCTCGCGGGTATTATTGCCCAGGAAATGGGCGTGAACATCCGCATCACGTCCGGCCCCGCCATTGAAAAGGCAGGTGACCTTGCGGCGCTCCTCACGAACCTGAGCGAGGGGGATATCCTGTTCGTCGATGAGATCCACCGTCTGAACCGCAGTGTGGAGGAGATCCTGTACCCCGCGATGGAGGACTACGCCATCGACATCATCGTCGGCAAGGGGCCGAGCGCGAACTCCATCCGCCTCGATCTGCCGCACTTCACGCTCATCGGCGCGACGACGCGCGCGGGCCAGCTGTCCGCGCCGCTGCGTGACCGCTTCGGCGTTACGCTGCGCCTGGAGCTTTACACGCCGCAGGAGCTCTCGAAGATCGTCACGCGCTCGGCGAGCATCCTGAATGTCGACATCGACCCGACGGGCGCGCTGGAGATTGCGCGCCGCTCGCGCGGCACGCCGCGTATCGCCAACCGCATGCTGCGCCGCGTGCGCGATTTTGCGGATGTGCGGGCCGACGGCGTCATCACGAAGGAGGTCGCAGATGAGGCGCTCCGCGCGCTCGAGATCGACGACCTCGGATTAGACCCTATCGACCACCGCATGATGCACGCCATCATCGAAAATTATGGCGGCGGCCCGGTCGGTATCGAGACATTGGCCGCGACCATCGGCGAGGAAGCGGTCACGCTGCTGGACGTTTACGAGCCGTATCTGATGCAGCTCGGCTTTTTGCAGCGCACGCCGAGGGGGCGCTGCGTGACGCGCAAGGCATACGAGCATCTCGGACTCTCCGTGCCCAAGAGCATGGAGGATATCCCGGAACAGCTCAGTCTGTAAAGGAAAACAGCATTACAACAATCTTGAGGATCAGAGGTTTGAAAAATGGGAAAACTGTTTGGTACTGACGGTATTCGCGGCGTGGTGGGCGAAAATCTGACGGTAGACCTCGCATTTCGCACAGGCAAGGCGATCGCCGCCGTTTTGAAGGAGGAAAAGGGGAGAAAGCCCCTCATCACCATCGGCAAGGACACGCGCATTTCATCCGATATGCTCGAAAGCGCGCTCATCGCGGGTATCTGCTCCGTCGGTGGCGATGTGATGCCCTTCGGTGTGCTGCCGACCCCGGCGGTCGCGTACCTGACCGTGCTCAAGGGCGCGGACGCGGGCATCGTCATCTCCGCTTCGCATAACCCTTATGAGCACAACGGCATCAAAGTCTTCAATGAAAAGGGATACAAGCTGCCCGATGAGACCGAGGAATGGGTGGAGGAGAAGATCCTCGCCGACGTGTTTCCCGCTGCCACACGCAGCGGAATCGGTGTGCTGCGCCACGGGCTGCGTCAGTCGCGCGAAGCATATATCGATCATCTGGCCGGCACCATCGAGGGGGACCTTTCCGGTCTGCGCATCCTGGTCGACTGCTCCAACGGCGCGGCATCCGCTACGGCGCCGGAGCTCTTTGGACGCTTCCGCTGCTTCTGCGACTTTATCCACCGCGAACCGGACGGTGTAAACATCAACGACCGCTGCGGCTCGACGCATCTTGACGACCTCGCTGCGCAGGTCACCGCGGGCGGCTACGATATCGGCGTGGCGTTTGACGGCGACGCCGACCGCTGCCTGATGGTCGATGAGACCGGCGGTGTGATCGACGGCGACAAGGTTCTGGCTGTCTGCGGCGCGGACATGAAGCGCCGCGGCAGGCTCGGCGGCAATACCATCGTTGCGACTGTGATGTCCAACCTGGGTCTCCATGAGTTCTGCCGTGAAAACGGCGTGGGGCTCATCTGCACGAGCGTTGGCGACCGCAATGTGCTTGAAAAGATGAATGAGTGCGGCTACCGCATTGGCGGAGAGCAGTCGGGACACACGATCTTCACAGAATTCGCCACCACCGGCGATGGACAGCTCACGGCGCTGCAGTTTCTTGATGTGCTCGCACGCAGCGGCAAAAAGGCGTCCGAGCTCGCATCTGTCTGCCCGCAGTATCCGCAGGTACTGCTCAATGTCGCGGTATCGCACGAACGCGGCGTCAAGGAAGCTATCATGGCATCCGAAGTGCTTTCTGCGGCAGTTGCGGCGGAGGAAGCAAATCTTGCAGGGGAGGGGCGTGTCCTTGTGCGCGCGAGCGGCACAGAGTCGCTGATCCGCGTGATGGTCGAAGCCAGAACGGAGCAGATCGCGCAGTTAGTCGCCGAGAATTTGGTAAATGTGATCAAATCTCTCTGACTCCCTTGTTCTTTTTAATGAACTTTCCATAAATACTTGACAAATCAAACACTCGGCGGGTATAATACATGATGTATCATCAGAATGAGAATGACCATGCAGGTCTCGCTATCTGCACGGACGAGCAGCTTTGCACCATGGCTGCCGCGGGTGACAGAGAAGCAGAAGAGCTTCTTGTCACGCGCTATTACGGCTTGGTGCGCGCCTGTGCGCGTCCTCTCTTCCTCGTCGGCGGTGACGGGGAGGATCTGATTCAGGAGGGGATGTTCGGTCTCATTCAGGCGATCCGCGAATATCAGGCCGGTAAGGAGGCGTCATTCCGTACCTATGCGGAGATCTGCATCCGCAGCCGCCTTGTATCCGCACTCCGTGCCGCTGGACGCGGCAAGCATTATCCGCTGAACGAATCCATATCCCTTGATACCCCTTTCTTTGACAGTACTTCTTACACCTCCGGTGCTTTAGACCCCAGCCACACCGATCCCGAGCTTCTGATCGTGGACCGCGACCATGTGGCCGACCTGTTGGAGAGCACCCGCAAGCAGTTGTCCGAGTTCGAGGCGAAGATCTTAGGGTACTATTTGGAAGGCCTTTCCTGTCACGAGATTGCAAAGGCCGTCGGCAAGTCTCCGAAATCGGTGGACAACGCCGTGCAGCGTGTCCGACGCAAGGCCGCGCGGCACATTTCTTCCGGCGATATCAGCAAACGCTGAGCGCATATATTTTTTTCTTATTCAAAGAGAGGGTAAAATCATGTACGAAGACAAGACTTTAGTTTGCAAAGAGTGCGGCAACGAGTTCGTGTTCACCGCTGGTGAGCAGGAGTTCTACGCTGAGCGCGGCTTCCAGAACGAGCCCCAGCGCTGCAAGGCCTGCCGCGACGCTCGCAAGAACGCCGCCCGTGGTCCCCG
>CAKTLD010000116.1 GCA_934572445.1 uncultured Oscillospiraceae bacterium | reverse complement strand
CGGGTTGTCAGTGCCGGTGGTCTCGATGTCGAAACGGTTCCACTGGTAGTCGAAGGTGCGGTTCATGTCGATGCCGCCGTTGCGCGGATCGTCACCGAGGATGCCGTTGCCGTCCCAGTCGGGGCTTTCCATACCGAAGTAGGGGAGCTTTCTCGAGGGCTCGTCGCCGGCCTTGCCGCGATAGAGGGTGGCGATGAAGCCGTCGCCGTCGATATCGGCATAGGGATCGCTGAAGGGAACGCCGTCACCGTTGAGGTCGCGGGGGCGCAGGTTGGGACGGTTGTTGTTGATGAAGGACTGCTCATAGCCGTCGGGGTTGATGACGGGGATGACATAGATGATGTAGTTATCGAGCAGGCCCTTGACGTAATCGTCGCCGGAGCAGACGGTCAGCCACCATGCGGTGTACATGGCGGAGGAGGCGCTTTCGCGCTCGCCGCCGTGGATGTTGGCGAACACGCCGATGCCGGTCTTATCTTCGGCGGGGATGTTCTTGTTGGTGATCTCGAGGCACCAGAGGTTGCGCTCCTGCCAGGAGGAACCGATGGGGTAGAGGTCGGTGATGTCGGGGTAGGTCTCGTTCATCTTGGCGAGCTGGGACTCAAGCTCGGCGTAGGTGTAGCGATGGTTCCAGTCAATGTCAAGACCGTCGGGAATCTCTTCGGGGGCGTCGGGGCGAACTTCCATGGAGAGGAGCTCAGCCTTCTTGCTGCTGGTGCCGGCATCGTTGCCGCAGGCGGTGAGCCCGAGCACGATGACGAGGGAAAGGCTGAGACAGAGAACGCGCTTTAAGAGAGCTTTCATTTTGAGTGTCCTTTCTTCCTGTTTATTAGCGGGGCAGCGCTTGAGTGGGGTGTGCGGAGAAATTGCTGAAAAAACATCTCTCAGCCGCAAGGGGAGTGCGGGCGGGAGAAGCACAAAAGGTGAAGCGACGCTTTTGTGCGCTGTGGGCGGAGTTCAGAAAAGTTCCCCTCCTTTTCAGAGCATCGCCCTCCAAGAACAACAAAAGCAGCGCAGCGAGAATCTGACAATTCCGCTACACTGCTTCTTTTCGGGAGCAAACACAGTTAACATATATTTTACAAAATCAGCCGTCGTTTGGCTTGATTTTTAACAAAATATGTGTATAATATTTCTGCTGGTACAGAAATCCCTGTTGTGTGGAATGGTCGCATCATTTCACATGATCCTCTGGCAAGCGCCAACTTGCCAGAGGATGCCTGCTGTTGAACTTGTTGTGATCATTCTAACGCAAGGTTCAGGAAAAAGCAAGCTTTATTTTGAATATTTTTCGCAATATGCAGCTCGCAAGAGCTGCATATCTTGTTTATAGTGCTTTATTAAGCACAAAATATTGTGTTACCGTGGTAGAGCGATAGCATAATGACTGCATAAAGTTTCATTTTTCACTCCTGCTGCTGCCGCGCTGTTGCTCACAAGGCGCGGCGGCGCAAAAAAGGCATGACCGACGGTCTCCCGTCGGTCATGCCTTTTATTCAGCGTGGAATGAAATAACTTTGATTTATTTGTAGAAGCCGGGGTTCTGGTAGCCGGTGCCGTTGGGCTCGGAGTGGATCATGGTCAGGATGGCGTCGCGGCAGCCGCGAACCATAACATCCTGCTCCTCGGGAGCGTCGTTGACCATCTGGTCCTCGGAGTTGGTGAAGAACCACAGACCCTCGTTCTCGGAGAGCTTGGAGCCGTCCACGCCGGTGATGGCGGCGGGATCAAGGCCGAGCTTGTCCTGAATCTCATCGTAGGCATAGAAGACCCACTTCGGATCGGGGATGTTGTTCTCCCACTTACATTCGCTGATGTCGCCGGTCTCGGACTTGCCGGGGTCATAGACCTCGATGGTGTAGGAGTGGATGTTGTAGCGGCCGTAGGCATAGTCGATCATCTCGGCGGCGGTGGGGTAGTCCTCGTTGGAGCTCATGGTGTAGAAGCCGCGGCCGGTGTAATCCTGATAGGTCTGGGCCATCTTCGCGGCAGTTTCCTTCATGAAGGGAATCTCGGCATCCTTGGGGTCGTTGGCATCGTAGGGACGGTAGCACCAGGGATAGAGGACGCACTGGATACCGGTGTGCAACGAGGTGAGAGCGGCCATATTGTGCTCGTCGATGAACTGCTGCACCGCCTGAATCTCGGGCTCGGAAGCGGCGGCAGGACCGGCGGAGGACCAGGCGTTGCTGCCGATCGGGTTGTCAGTGCCGGTGGTCTCGATGTCGAAACGGTTCCACTGGTAGTCGAAGGTGCGGTTCATGTCGATGCCGCTGTTGCGCGGGTCATCGCCCAGGATGCCGTTGCCGTCCCAGTCGGGGCTCTCCATGCCGAAGTAGGTGAGGTTGCCGGGATCGCCCCAGCCGAAGTCATGGAAGTAGCCGGGCGCGGGTTCGTCCTCGGCAGTGCCGCGGTAGATCTGAGCGATGAAGCCGTCACCGTCAATGTCGGTGTAGGGATCGCTGAAAGGAATGTTGTCGCCGTTGGCGTCCTGGGGACGCAGGTTCGGGCGGGTCTTGAGAACGAAGGACTGCTCATAGCCATCGGGGTTGATGGAGGGAATGACGTAGATAATGTAGTTGTCGAGCAGGCTCTTGACGTAATCATCGCCGGAGCAGAGCGCCAGTCACCAGGCCATATACATGGTGGAGGAAGCGGTCTCGCGCTCGCCGCCGTGGATGTTGCCGAACACGCCGATGCCGATCTTATCCTCGGCGGGGATGTTTCTGTTGGTGAATTCAAGGCACCAGAGGCTGCGCTCCTGCCAGGTAGAGCCGATGGCATAGCGGTCAACGACATCAGGATAGGTCTCGGCGATCTTGGCCATCTGAGCTTCCAGCTCGGCATAGGTGTAGCGGTGGTTCCAGTCGATATCAAGGCCCTCGGGGATCTCAGCGGGCATATCGGGACGAATGTCCATCGACAGAAGCTCCGCCTTGGCGGTGGAGGTGTTGCTGGGGGCGGGGGTCTCGCCGCAGGCGGTGAGGCCAAGCACGATCACGATGGAAAGGCAGAGGCAGAGAAGACGCTTCAAGTGTTTCATCTTTGTTTCCTTTCTTTCTTGTTCATGGTTGGTAGGTGCGGTGCAAGAAATTTCGGCCCGTGGGGTCTCCGGCGCTCCGACCGTCAGGGGAGGGCGGCGGGAGAGGACGGAGCGGAGGACTTTGCCCGAGATCCTCCGCACGGAACTGCGCTGTGGATGCCGGCGGGGGGTTCCCCTCTGCCCTCCGGTGCGGTATCCTCCCAAGAACAACAAAAGACAGCGCGGCGAAATTGATACAATTCCGCCACACTGTCTGGCCTTCCAGAGCAATTACAGTAAAACACACATTTTTTTGCTTGATTTTTCATAAAATATGTGTATAATACTTCTGCTGGTACAGAAAAATACTGTTGTGTGGAATGGTCGCATCATTCCGCGCGGTCCTCCGGTGAGCGGCAACTCGCCGGAGGACACCTGCGTGTTGATTTTGTTAGGTATTATTTTAACTTACTTTTAACGTTAACGCAAGAGCCTAATTTGAATATTTTACCGAAAAAAATTCGGCAGATGGTCATCGTTTTTTGCTTTTTTCAGAAAATTCCGCGATTTATTACAGTATTCTGATGCTGTGACACAGTGATAAATGAATAATATTCTTGCGCATATGTAAGAATATGAGAGATACATTCAAAAAGTCCATACGATCAAAAAGGCGCCGCAGGTGCAGGCCGCTTCGTGATGCAGGGCGAAGCGCGGGCACGGACGTCTCTTCTGCTTTGCGCTCTTTGATCCGGACACACATGATATTTTACGAATCAAAGGAGTTGATCCAGCATTGGCTGAACAGTTAAAAATCATCCCCCTCGGCGGTCTCAATGAGATCGGCAAGAATATGACCGTTTACGAATACGGCGGCGAGATCATCGTGGTCGACTGCGGCATGGCGTTCCCCGGCGACGACATGTACGGCATCGACTGCGTCATCCCCGATGTGAGCTATCTTGTCAAGCACAAGAACCGTATCCGCGGCATGTTCATCACGCACGGGCACGAGGACCACATCGGCGCCGTGCCCTACATCCTCAAAAAGGTGAATATCCCTATTTACTGCACGCGCCTCACCGCGGGTCTCATCCGCCTGAAACTCGAAGAGCACGGCCTTCTCAAAACGACGAAGATCGTCACGGTGGAAAGCGGCATGACCGTCAAGGCAGGCAAGTTCAGCGTGGAGTTCATCCACGTCAATCATTCCATCGCGGATAGCGTGGCTTTCGCCATCCATACGGGGCTCGGCACCGTCGTCCACACGGGCGACTTCAAGATCGACTCGACGCCCATCGACGGGGAGGTCATCGACCTTGCCCGCTTCGGCGAGCTCGGCAAGCAGGGCGTTCTGGCGCTGCTGGCTGACTCAACGAACGTCGAGCGCCCGGGCTACACGATGAGTGAACGCACGGTGGGCAGGACCTTCAACCGCTTGTTCCAGGGCTGCAAGCAGCGCATCATCGTCACGACGTTCGCCTCCAACGTCCACCGCATCCAGCAGATCATGGACGCCGCGGCGGAGTGCGGGCGCAAGGTCGCCGTCACGGGCCGTAGCATGGAAAACGTCACGAAGGTCGCGACGGATCTTGGCTATATGAAGCCGCCGAAAAACACCGTGGTGGATATCAACAAGATCAAGTCGATGCCGCTGGAAAAGCAGGTCATCGTCACCACCGGCTCGCAGGGCGAGGAGATGTCCGCCCTGTACCGCATGGCGTTCTCCCAGCACAAGCAGATCGAGGTCGGCCCCGGCGACCGTGTCATCATCTCGGCGAGCGCCATCCCCGGCAACGAAAATACCGTCTCGCGCGTCATCAACGAGCTGTTCCGCAAGGGCGTCGAGGTCATCTACGACCGCGCGGACATGCTGCACGTTTCGGGTCACGCCTGTCAGGAGGAGCTCAAGATCATCCACGCGCTGACAAAGCCCAAGTACTTTATCCCTGTGCATGGCGAGCAGCGCATGCTTCAGATCCATAAAGACCTGGCCCTCCAGATGGGTATGGACCGCAAGAACATCGTCATCTGCGACAACGGCGACGCCGTCGAGATCGGCGCGCGCTCGATGAAGTGCGTGCCCGGCTACGCGCCCGCGGGCGAGGTGTTCGTGGACGGCTACGGCGT
>CAKTLD010000115.1 GCA_934572445.1 uncultured Oscillospiraceae bacterium | reverse complement strand
TTCAACGCCATCGCGGGCAGCTTTTATGCCGACGAGGGCAGCATTTCGCTCGCGGGCAAGGACATCACCTTCATGCCCGAGCACGAGCGCTCCCGCCGCATCGGGCGGCTCTTCCAGGACCCCCTGCGCGGCACCGCGCCGAGCATGACGATCGAAGAAAACCTCGCGCTCGCGTATCTGCGCGCGGCGCACGGCAATCCGTTCAGCCGCATCAGCAAAAAAGACAAGGAGTTCTTTGCCGAGCAGCTCAAGCAGCTCGACATGGGCCTTGAGGACCGCATGAAGAACCCCGTGGGCCTGCTCTCCGGCGGTCAGCGTCAGGCGCTCACGCTGCTGATGGCAACGATGGTGCCGCCGCAGCTGCTCCTCCTCGACGAGCACACCGCGGCGCTCGATCCCGCGACAGCGGAAAAGGTGCTGGATCTCACCCGCCGTGTCGTGGCGGAGAGCCACATCACCTGCCTGATGGTCACACACAACATGCACCAGGCGCTCGAGCTTGGCAACCGGACGCTGATGATGGCCGACGGGCGCATCGTACTGGATGTCGCGGGCGGTGAACGCGCGGAAATGGGCGTGGACGATCTCATCGCGCGCTTCCGCGCAGGCGCAGCCCGCGCACTGGATAACGACCGCATCCTGCTGTCGGAATAAATCATCCCTTTTATTCAAAAATGCTGCGGCAGCGCCGCGGCATTTTTCATTTTCTCGTACATTCTGACCTCTTTTGCAGTGTTGAACTGCGGCGCGATCCATGCTATACTGCCTTGCGGCAAGTTGCGCCGCTCCGGCGGCAGGCAATACAGGAGGTCAATGATGGACAGCATCTTTGAAAAGCACTTTACCGTCACGCCCGACTACTGCGACATGCACTTCGGTCTGTCGCCGCTGGCGGCGTTCACGATCTTTCAGGCCATGGCCTCGCAGCACGCGGAAATGCTCGGTGTCGGCGGCGATGCGATGGCGCGCCTCGGCGAATTCTGGCTGACGGTTCACACGCGTGTGGACTTTTTTGCTCCCGCGCATCTGATGGACGAACTGACCGCGCGCACCTGGGCCGAGAACTGCGACCCCCGCGATATCCGCTGCTACCGCAGCTATACGCTCGACCGTGCCGGGACACGCATCGCTGCAGGAAAGACCGAATGGACCATTTTAGGCCCCGACAAAAAGCTGGTACCGTTCGGCAGTTCGAACTTCCCCAGGGACTACGCCTTCCCGCCCGAGAGCGCCATCGGCGCGCGGCCGCAGCGCTTCCGTGACACGTTTGAGGATGCCGACCTCTGCGCGCAGTGTACCGTGCGCTCCACGGATATCGACTTCGGGCGGCACATGAACAATGTCGCCTACGTCCGCACGCTGCTCGACTGCTTCGCCGCGCGCGAGCTTGCAAGCGGCGCGATCCGCTCCTTTGAGATCCATTACTGCGCGCCCTGCCTTGAGGGCGAAGCGCTGTCGGTCTACAAAAAGCGCACGGAGACGGGCTATGTCCTCGGCATCCGCAAGGCGGACGGCAAGGCCGCCGTGCTTGCCGCCGCGGCGATGGCGGAAAATGCCTGAACGGGGAGGGAAGCATCTTAATGGACTATTATCTTCTCACCGATCTGGCCGCGCGCATCGGCTATGAGCTGGCCCAAAGCGGTGCGGAGACCTTCCGCATCGAGGAGACGATGCACCGCGTGCTCGGCGCCTACGGCGTGGAATGTCAGGCCTTCGCCATCCCGAACTGCGTGATGGTCAGCCTTGAGGCCGCGAACGGCAAGCCGCTGATGATCATGAAGCGCGTGGGTTTTCACGGCAACGATCTGGAATCCGTGGAAAAGCTGAACGCGCTTTCACGCCGCATCTGCGCCGAAACGCCGGATGTGGAGACGGCTGCGCAGTGGCTGGAGGAAGCACTGCGCACACGACGCAGCTACTCCGTCCCCGTCTATTATCTCGGCAGCTTTCTTGCCGCGGCAGGCTTCTGCCCCGTGTTTGGCGGCACGCTGAGCGACAGCCTGTGGGCAGGACTTTTCGGCCTTGTCATCGGTTTTGTCACGCGGCACCTCGACAGGCTGGAGACCAACCCGTTCTTCAGCACCATTGCCGCGTCATTCACGATGGCGCTGGGTGCTTACGCCGCTGCGGGACTGCACCTGCTGGGCGATGTGGACGCGGTGATCATCGGCTCGCTGATGATCCTGGTGCCCGGGCTGCTCATCACGAATTCCATGCGTGACATCATCTACGGCGACACGAATTCAGGCATCAACCGCGTGGTACAGGTGCTGCTCTCGGCGCTGGCCATCGCTATGGGCACCGCAGCGGCCTGGCATGTGACCGAGCCGCTCTACGGACTGACGGATGCGGCGCAGGCCTCGCGCTATCCTTTCTGGGCGCAGGGCATTGCCGTGTTCATCGCCTGCACAGGCTTTTTCATTCTCTTCAATGTACATGACTGGGGCAGCCTTCTCTGCGCCGCAGGCGGGATGCTCACCTGGCTCGTCTACCTCTGGTGCGGCGCATTGGGCTGCGATATCTTTGCCATGAACTTTTTCGCCGCGGTCGCTGCCGCCGTCTATGCCGAAACTCTTGCGCGCTCGCGCAAATATCCGGTCACGTCGTACCTCGTCATCTCCATCGTTCCGCTGCTGCCGGGCGCGGGCATCTATTACACGATGAGTCTTGCGCTCGAGGGCAGCATGCAGCTTGCCCTGCACAAAGGCATCGAAACTGCCGGCATCGCAGGCAGCATCGCCGCAGCGATTCTGCTGGTATCCACCGTGTTCCATCAGGTCACGCTCCAGCGGCTGCGCCGCAAAGCACCGTAAAGCAGGCAAAAAGGCCGCAGCCGCGCTGCGGTTCTTTTGTTTACTTGCACAAAATATCTGCGTTCACAAATATTTTCTTGCTTTCAGCGCACTTATGGATATAATAAGGACAGTTCACAAGGAGGTGCAGCAATGCACATTTGCTATAACAATCTCTTCAAGCTCCTGATCGACCGGGGCTGGAACAAAACAGAATTTGCCCACGAGGTGGGCATCAGCTCCAACACGCTGGCAAAGCTGTCAAAAAACGAATTTGTATCGCTGGAGGTACTGGTGCGCATCTGCCGCAAGCTGGACTGCACGCTCAGCGATGTCGTGCAGATCCTGCCGCCTGACCCGCCCACGACGATCCGCGGCGGACTGGACCGGATGAAACAGCTCAAGCCGCGCATATCGGAAGGAGGCAGTGCAGACAGCCATGAGTAAGCCCAAGCAAAACGACGCCACCTTTATGGAAAAGGTTGCAACGTTCATCGTGGACAAGCGGAACCTGATCTTCCTGCTGACGATCATACTGCTGATCTTTTCTGTCTTTTCCCGCAGTTGGGTCGAGGTCGAGAGCGACCTGACAGCCTACCTGCCGGATGATTCCGAGACCAAGCAGGGTCTGAACATCATGGACGAGCAGTTCATCACCTACGGCACGGCCAAGATCATGGTGGTGAACGTCACACCCGACCAAGCGGCCGCGCTCGAACCGAGGATCAAGGATATCAAGGGCGTGCAGAGCGTCGACTACGACGAAACGAGCGCCCACTACAACGACCTCTCCGCGCTCTACTCCGTCACCTTTGCCTACAGCGAGAATGACGACGCCTGCCTCGACTCGCTCGAGGCCGTGAAAAACGAGCTCGCGGGCTATGACCTCTACATAGAGACCGACCTCGGCAATACGCAGCAGGAGACTATCGACCACGAGATCAGCGTCATCATGGTCTATGTTGCCATCGTCATCGTCATCGTGCTGCTGTTCACCTCCGAGACCTATGGCGAGGTGCCTGTACTGATCCTCACATTCGTCGTGGCACTGGTTCTCAATCAGGGCACGAACTTCCTGATGGGCAAGATTTCGTTCATCTCGAACTCGGTGACGAGTATTTTACAGCTGGCACTGTCGATCGACTACGCCATCATCTTCTGCAACCGCTTCAAGGAGGAGCACAAGCTCCTGCCCCTGCGCGAAGCCGTCATTGTGGCGCTGAGCAAATCCATCCCCGAGATCGGCGC
Source organism: uncultured Oscillospiraceae bacterium (assembly GCA_934572445.1). Taxonomy (GTDB): domain Bacteria; phylum Bacillota; class Clostridia; order Oscillospirales; family Oscillospiraceae; genus Hominicoprocola. Next base: position 1,347 of record CAKTLD010000115.1, on the reverse strand, counting down.
GAGCAGTCTGACGACTGTGGGTGGCCTGATCGCCATGATGTTCATGCAGTTCAAGCTCGGTCCCGATATGGCCATGTGCCTTATCAAATCCATTCTCTTTGCGCTGCTTGCGGCGTTCATCGTGATGCCGGGGCTTCTGATGCTCTTCGGCCCGCTGATCGACCGCACGCAGCACAAGAGCTTCGTGCCCAAGATCCCGTTTGTCGGCAGCTTCGACTATGCCACGCGCCACGTCGTGCCCATCCTCTTCGTGGTGCTGGCCGTGATCGGCTACCGTCTCTCGTCCGATTGTCCCTACGCCTACGGCTACGGCCCGCTCACCACGCCCAAGCTCAATGACACACAGATCGCCGAGCAGATGATCGACGACACCTTTACCTCCAGCAATATGCTGGCGCTGATCGTGCCGACGGGTGACTATGACAAGGAGGCCGCCATTCTCGAGGAGCTGGAGCAGTATGACGAGGTGGACTCCACCATGGGTCTTTCCAACATTGAAGCGCTGGACGGCTATATGCTGGCCGACAGGCTGACGCCACGCCAGTTTGCCGAGCTTGCGGGCCTTGATTACGAGGCTGCGCAGGTCGTCTACGCGGCCTACGCCGCACAGCAGTCCGAATATGGGCAGCTGGTGGGCAACCTCTCGTCCTATAAGGTCCCGCTGATCGACATGTTTCTCTTCGTCTGCGACCAGGTGGATTCCGGCCTGGTGACGCTCAGCAGCGACCAGACGAAGATGCTCAAGGAGGCGCAGACGCAGATGAAGAGCGCCAAGGCGCAGCTGCAGGGCACAGATTACGACCGCATGCTTCTCTATCTCACGCTGCCGGAAAGCGGCGAAGAGACCTACGCCTTCACCGATAAGATCCTTGAGATTGCCCAGAAGCACTACCCGGATGAAAAGGTCTACCTTGCGGGCAACTCGACGAACGAATACGACTTTGAAAAGTCCTTCGCGGTCGATAACAAGGTCGTGAGCATCGTGTCCATCCTGATCGTCATGGTGGTGCTGCTGTTCACGTTCAATTCCGCCGGTATGCCGGTGCTGCTGATCCTGGTCATTCAGGGCTGCATCTGGATCAACTTCTCCATTCCCACGATCACGGGCAAATACGTCTTCTTCCTGGGATATCTGATCGTGAGCTCCATCCAGATGGGCGCGAATATCGACTATGCCATCGTCATTGCCAGCCGCTATCAGGAGCTCAAATCCAAAATAGATCACCGCACAGCCATCATCGAAACGCTGAATTTCGCCTTCCCGACGATCATCACCTCGGGCGCGATCATGTCGATCTGCGGCTTTCTGATCGGCAGCATGACCTCCGAAGCCGTTATCGCCTGCAT
>CAKTLD010000114.1 GCA_934572445.1 uncultured Oscillospiraceae bacterium | reverse complement strand
ACTATATCGGCATACTTCCCGCCAATTTACTCTATGACGTTATGAACGGAAAAGCGGCATGATTACTCATGCCGCCTCCCCGAAAACATTATACTGTTTTATTGAGCCGCTCCCTTCGGCGCTCTCTTTTTCATTTTGTTGAAAACACTTACACAACAGCAAAGAACTTGATGAGGAACAGCGCGGAGATGACATAGGTCAGTACGCTGACTTCCTTGGCCTTGCCGGAGAAGACCTTAACGAAGGTGTAGGAGATCAGACCCAGACCGATGGCATGGCCGATAGAGCCGGAAATGGGCATACCGATCAGCATGATGGACACGGGGAGCATCTGATCCATATCCTCGAAGTTGACGTTCTTGAGGCCCTGGAGCATCAGCACGCCGACATAGATCAGGGCCGCGGAGGTCGCAGCACCCGGGATGATGGCGGCGATGGGGGCGAGGAACATGCAGGCGAGGAAGAGCACCGCGGTGGTCAGAGCAGTGAGACCGGTGCGGCCGCCTGCCTCAACACCGGAGGCAGACTCAATGAAGGTAGTAACGGTGGAGGTACCGGTGCAGGCGCCCGCGACCGTACCAATGGCGTCGGAGAGCAGAGCTTCCTTCATCTGGGGCATGTTGCCCTCTTCATCGACCATACCGGCGCGGGAGGCCGTGCCGACGAGGGTGCCGATGGTGTCGAACATGTCGATCATGCAGAAGGTGATGATCAGCGTGACGGCGGTGAACCAGCCGATGTTCACAAAGCCGGCGAAGTCAAACTTGAAGAGCGTCGTGGAGACCATGTCGGCGAAGGGGGGCACGAAGCTCGCCGTGGCGAGGGACGCAAACGGATTGACATGCAGGAAGATGGCGCTGCCCGCCCAGTAGAGGACGGAGGAGAAGAGCATGCCGAGCAGAACCGCAGCCTTGATGCCCTTCTTGGCCAGAACGACCATCACGAAAACGCCGAGGAAGGCGGTGACAGCGGTCAGAACCATGGTGTGGTAGCCCACATCGCCCATGCTGCCCTTGATGATGCTGGGCGTCAGGGCACCGAAGAAGTCGCGCATGATGTAGAAGGGGCTGGCGAAGCCGTTGCCCTCGGCATAGATGCCGACGTTGGAGCCAAGGCCGATGTTCATCAGCATCAGGCCGATGGCGGGAGCGATGCCGTAACGCACGCCGAGGGGGATGGCCTCCACGATCTTCTCGCGCACCTTTAAGAGCGTGAGAATGAGGAACACGATGCCCTCGACCAGAATGATGACGAGACCGGCCTGGAAGGCGTTCTCATACTCGCAGTTATTGATGACCGCGATGTTGGACACGACCACAGCAAAGAAGCTGTTGAGTCCCATGCCCGGCGCCATAACGAAGGGCTTGTTGGCCATGAAGGCCATGCAGATCGTGCCGATGGCGGAGGCGATGCAGGTGGCAAGGAACACACCGTTCCACAGCGGGGTACCGACAGCAAAGCCGGTAAGGAGGTTGGGGTTCAGGGCGATGATGTAGGCCATCGTCATGAACGTGGTCAGGCCGGCCAGCAGTTCCGTTCTCACGGTAGTACCGTTGGCCTTGAGCTTAAACAGTTTTTCCATAGTTTCTCCCTTTCTTTGTTTTGATGCGTTTTTGTGCATTCTCCTAAAAAATTTTCAGGAGGCAAAACAAATTTGCAATAATATTATAAAGGCTCTGCCAAGAAAAAGCAAGTATCCCGTCGATATTTGCCGCAATTTCTTCGTCCTGCCGCAGGATGCGTCCCACTTGCTGTTGTGTTTTGTGCGGCTTTGCGGTATACTGTAAGAAGTAAAAATTTTGCTTTTCGGGAGGGTACTGCCCATGAAGCTCATGGTACTCGACGGCAACTCCATTATCAACCGCGCCTATTACGGCGTCCGTCCGCTCACCACGCGCGACGGCTTTTTCACCCACGCGATCTTCGGCTTTCTGACGATGCTCGGGCGCTTGCTCGACGAGGAGAAACCCGAAGCGCTGTGCGTCGCCTTCGACCGCCGCGAGCCGACATTCCGGCATCTTGAATATGAGGGCTACAAAGCAACGCGCCACGCCATGCCCGAAGAGCTCGCCATGCAGATGCCGGTGCTCAAGGATGTGCTCGACGCGATGAACATCCCGCGCTACGAGCTCGCGGGCTTTGAAGCCGACGACCTGATCGGCACGATCTCGCGCAAGTGCGAAGCATCAGGCTGGGACTGCGTCGTCGCCACGGGAGACAAGGATTCCCTCCAGCTCGTGACCGAGCATACGACCGTCAAGCTCATCTCCACACGCATGGGTCAGACCACGACGAAGGACATGACGCCCGAGACGTTTTTCGAAAGCTATGGCTTCGCGCCCATCCACATCGTCGATCTCAAGGCCCTGATGGGCGACGCGAGCGACAACATCCCCGGCGTGCCGGGTGTCGGCGAAAAGACGGCCATGGCGCTCATCCAGAAATACCAGAGCATCGATGAGATTTATCGGCTTCTCCCAGATATTGAAGCAAAGCCCAACGTTATCAAAAAGCTCACCGAGGGCGAGGCGAGCGCGCATCAGAGCTTCCACCTTGCGACCATCATGACGGATGCGCCGCTGGAATTTGCCCCGCAGGACAACCTGCGCAAGGCACCGTCGGACGCGCTCTATCCGCTCTTTATGAAGCTGGAGTTCACGAAGCTTATCGACAAATACGGCCTCAAGCCGCCCGCCGATCCTCCTGCCGATGCCGAACCGGCCAGCTGCGCCGTGACCGCGGAGGTCGTGATCACAGCGGAAAAGGCCGGGGAATATCTCGCCCTCTTCCGCAAGGCGGAACACGTCACGCTCCTGGCGCTGCCCGACCTCTCCGGCGTGATCGTCGACTGCGATATGGGCGAAAATTCCGCCGTCTCCGCCGAGTTCTACTTCAGCCGCTACGAGGGCGACTGGAACGCGCTGCTGCGCGCCCTGTTCTCGGGCGACATCAAAAAAGTCAGCCACAACGTCAAGGATCTGCAGCGCACGCTGCTGGAAAACAGCCTTCCCATTGAAGGCTTCGTCTTCGACGTCGCGCTCGCGGGGTATCTGCTCGACGCGACAGCGGGCAAATACGACATTGCGTCGCTTTTCGCCGCATACTTCCACCAGACGCTCGCCGAGCCGAAGCATCTTGCCCCCGACGCTTTCTCGATGCTCGGCGACACGATCGAAGCCGAGACGGCGTTCCACATTTACACCTCCGCCGTCGACGCGCTGTATGAGGCCTTTGCCCCCGAAATCGAAAAGCGCGGGCTGCACGAGCTCTATTATCAGGTAGAGCTGCCCCTCTGCGCCGTGCTCGCGCGCATGGAGCACGCGGGCATGCGCGTCGATGCGAACGCCCTCGCGGCGTTCGGCAGCGAGATGGAGGCGCAGCTCAAAACGCTTGAGCAGCACATCTATGAAGAGGCCGGCGGACCGTTCAACATCAACTCCCCCAAGCAGCTCGGCGAGGTGCTCTTTGAGCGCCTGCAGCTCCCGCACGGCAAGAAGACGAAGACCGGCTGGTCGACGAACGCGGACGTGCTTGAGAGGCTGCGGTGGGAAAATCCCATCGTGGAAGAAGTCTTACAGTACCGCCAGTACTCGAAGTTCCGCTCGACCTACTGTGACGGTCTTTTGAAGGTCATTGCGCCCGACGGGCGCATCCACACAAGCTTCCAGATGACCGTCACGGCGACGGGACGACTGAGCTCGACCGAGCCGAATTTGCAGAACATTCCCACGCGCACGCAGCTCGGCAGCGAATTCCGCCGCATGTTCGTCCCCGCAGACGGCTGCGTGCTCGTCGATGCGGATTACAGCCAGATCGAGCTGCGGCTGCTCGCGCACATCGCAGACGACGAGGCGATGAAGCAGGCGTTTCTGACCGGCGAGGATATCCACACCGTCACGGCCTCGCAGGTCTTCGGCGTGCCGGCCGATCAGGTCACCAAGCAGATGCGCTCGCACGCGAAGGCCGTCAACTTCGGCATCGTGTACGGCATTTCCGCCTTTTCGCTCGCACAGGATATCGGCGTGCCCGTGTCCGAGGCGAAGGCGTATATCGAGACCTATTTTGAGCGTTTCCCCGGCATCCGCCGCTATATGGACGAGGTCGTTGAGCAGGCGAAGGAGCTCGGCTATGTTGAAACGCTGCTGCACCGCCGCCGCGCCCTGCCCGAGCTGACGGCGAGCAACTTCAACACCCGCTCATTCGGCGAGCGCGTAGCGCGCAACATGCCCATTCAGGGCACGGCGGCGGACGTGATCAAGCTCGCGATGGTGCGCGTCGATGAACGGCTGCGCAAAGAAAACCTACAGGCAAGACTCATTTTGCAGGTCCACGACGAACTGATCGTCGAGTGTCCCGAGGCGGAAAAGGAGACGGTCGCACGCCTTCTCACTGAGGAGATGGAGGGCGCGATGCAGCTCTCCGTCCCGCTGACGGCGGAGGCCCACTGGGGCAAAAACTGGCTGGAGGCCAAGTAACGCGCGGAGGAAATATCATGGAACATTTGAAAAAGCAGGTGCGCATCGTCCCGATGACGACGGAGCACCTTGACGAAGTCGCGGCGCTGGAGCGCGAGTGTTTCTCTACGCCCTGGTCGCGCAATATGCTCGCAGAGGAGCTGGAAAACGCGTGCTCGGCCTTTCTCGTCGCGCTGGACGCGGACGACGGCAGCGTCGTCGGCTACGCGGGGCTGCTCGCCATCGCGGGCGAGGGCTACATCACCAACGTCGCCGTCCGGCCCGAGAGCCGCCGCGGCGGCGTGGCGGGGCAGCTTCTCGACGTATTCATCCGCTTTGCCGAGGGCAGCGGCCTCGCGTTTTTGACGCTGGAGGTGCGCGCGAGCAACTACCCCGCCATCGCGCTCTACGGCAGCCGCGGCTTCCGCGGCGTGGGACGGCGCAAGAATTATTACGAGCACCCGAGGGAGGATGCCATCATCATGACGCGCGAATTCGGCGAAAAGGAGGCGTCTCAGGCATGAAGATCCTCGCTTTTGAATCCTCCTGCGATGAGACCGCTGTTGCGGTCGTCGAGGATGGGCGCAAGCTCCTCTCCGACGCCATCGCGTCGCAGGCCGACCTGCACGCGCTCTACGGCGGCGTTGTGCCGGAGATCGCGTCGCGCAAGCATATTGAGGCCATTGCCGCGCTGACCGATCAGGCGCTCAAGGAGGCAGGCGTTGCCAAAAAGGACGTCGACGCCGTGGCCGCGACCTACGCGCCGGGCCTGATCGGCGCGGTGCTCGTGGGGCTGAACTTTGCCAAAAGCGCGGCCTATGCGCTGAACGTGCCGCTCATCCCCGTGCATCACATCCGCGGTCACATCGCCGCGAATTACTTAGCCTTCCCTGAGCTCGAGCCGCCGTTTTTAGCGCTTTGTATGTCCGGCGGCAACACGCTCATCGTCGATGTGCGCGACTATACGGACTTCGCCCTTCTCGGTGCGACGCGCGACGA
>CAKTLD010000113.1 GCA_934572445.1 uncultured Oscillospiraceae bacterium | reverse complement strand
TACGGCGGGCAGGAGGAGCAGATGACGAACTACGAGTGGGACGCTCTGTTCGACGAGCTGACCGCTCTCGAAAAGGAGACCGGCTATGTCCGCCCCGACAGCCCCACGCAGGTGACGAGCCATTCGGGCAACGAAATGGAAGGCGAGGGGGAGAAGGAGACGCACGAGTACCCCGCGCTCTCGCTCGCCAAGACGAAAAAGGTCGAGGAATTGCAGGATTGGGCGGGCGAGCGCGACATTTGGCTTTCGTGGAAGCTCGACGGCTCGACGCTCGTTGCAACGTATGACGGCGGCGCGCTGACGCGCGTTTTGACGCGCGGCAACGGCACCGTCGGCACGAACATCACCTATATGGCCTCCGCCATCCGCGGCATTCCCGCGAAGATCAGCGATAAAGGCCACCTCGTCGTGCGCGGCGAGGCGACCATCTCCTACGCGGATTTCGAGGCCATCAACGATACGCTCGAGGATGCGGACGACCGCTACGCGAACCCCCGCAACCTCGCTGCCGGTACGCTGGCGCTCGACAAGACGAATCTCGATAAGGTAAAAGAGCGCAACGTGACGTTCAACGCCTTTACGCTTGTGCACACAGATGAAGTGATCCGCTCCTGGGGCGCGCGCATGGACTATCTGGAAAAGCTCGGCTTCATCACGGTCGAGCGCGAGCACACGGATGCGAAAAATCTGCCCGACGCCATCGCGCGCTGGACGAAAAAGGTCGATTCCGGCGAGATGGGCATTCCTGTCGACGGCCTTGTCATCACCTATGACGACACGGACTATGCCGCGACCGGCAGCGTGACGGGCCACCATGCGACGCGCGCGGGCCTTGCCTACAAGTGGGCGGACGTCTCCGCCGATACGGTGCTCGACCACATCGAATGGTCGTGCGCGGCCTCGACCATCACGCCGGTCGCGGTCTTTGACCCTGTGCAGCTCGAGGGCACGACCGTCACGCGCGCAAGCCTCTGCAACGTCAGTGAGCTCGAGCGCCTTGGCATCGGCAAGGACCGAAAGACCGAGCTTCGCATCATCAAGGCCAACAAGATCATCCCGAAGTGCATCGCGGTCGTCAGGGCTGAGGGCAGCTATGAAGTCCCGACGGCCTGTCCCGTCTGCGGCGCGGCGACCGAGGTGCGCATCAGCCCGGTGAGCGGCGTCAAGACGCTGCGCTGCACCGACCCGAACTGCCCCGCCAAGCACTTGAAGCGCTTTGTCCGCTTTGCGAGCAAGGGCGGCCTCGACATCGACGGCCTCTCCGTGCAGACGCTGCACGAATTCGTCAACCGCGGGTATCTGCGCGACTTTGCCGATCTCTACCATCTGGACGCGCACGCGGACGAGATCGTAAAGCTCGAGGGCTTTGGTGAAAAGTCCTGCGCGAATCTGATGGCGGCCATCGAAAAGAGCCGCAGGGTCGACCCCGTCCACCTGATCTTCGCCCTCTGCATCTCGAACATCGGCGCGGACGCGGGCAAGAAGCTCATCGCGGCGCTCGGCACAAGGGGCTTTTTATCGCGCATCGAGAGCGGCGAGGGCTTTGAGGACGTGGACGGCATCGGCGTGGAGCGTTCGAACGCGATCCTGAACTGGTTCGCCGACGATGAAAACAAAAATCTCTTTGACCGCCTGATGGCAGAGCTCACACTTGAGGACGTCGCGCCCAAGGAAGAGGTTGACGGCACCTGCAAGGGCCTGAGCTTCGTCATCACGGGCGATGTACACATCTTCAAAAACCGCAGCGCGTTCAAAGCCTACGTCGAACAGCAGGGCGGCGCAGTGACCGGCAGCGTCTCTGGGAAGACGTCGTACCTCGTCAGCAACGACGGGGAATCGAATTCGTCGAAGACGAAAAAGGCAAAGGAGCTGGGGGTTCCGGTTCTCACCGAAGAGGAGTTTGTTGCTCAGTTTGGCGGGCCAAACGGAGAGAGAAACAAATCCGCGGAGGATGCACAGCTCTCCATGCTGTAAATGCGGATCTTTTCCTCGCCCTATAAAAGGCATAAAAAGGGACTCCCCTTTGAAACGAGGAGTCCCTTTTTATTTTTCATTCCCGGAATGGTACGGGGAAAGGTTCACTTCTGCGCCGTCAGCGCTCTGCGCTGGGCAAGGATTCCCGGCAGGATCGCGCACAGCGAGCCGATCAGGAAGCACACAATGCCAAGGACCATGTTGAGCGGGATCTCCTCCTTGAGGAAAACGAGCGCGAAGAGCGGCGCTAAGATGGGCTTGAGAAAAAAGACCAGCGAGGCCTCCTGTGCAGATGTTTTCTCCATCGCCATCATGTGGCAGACAAAGCCGCCTGCAGATACGACCACACAGATATAAAGAAAAGCCGGCAGCGCGGAGGCAGGAATGTTTTCAAACAGCGGCACATCCGCGAAGATGCCGAGCCCGATCGCACCGTAGAACGATGCGCCCGCGGACGTTCGTCCGAAAAGCAGCAGCGCAAGCAGTTCCGATGCGCCGAAGAGAAAACTCATACAAGTGACCGCAATGCCGCCGAAGCGCGCCGTGCGCTTTTTGCCGGTTACGCTGTAGAGCGCAAACATGGCGGCCGCTGCGATGGCCAGCAGTGCGCCCGTGGGGTCCAGCGTAGCGTGCAGCGGATCAATGATAATAAGCGCTGCCAGGAGCTCAAGGATCAAAGCAAGGATGTGGTTGCGGTGGATCTCCTCATGCAGCAGCAGATGCGCCAACACCGTTACAAAGATCGGATTGCAGGAGAAGATGACTGCTACGACTGACGCGCGCGTATAGGTCACGGACATCTGATAGAATGACATGGCGACCACGACACACAGAAAGCCTGTAAGCGCGAAAAAGCGCGCATCGGCACGCGTAAAGGACGTCCCCTTGCTCTTCATGGAACGCAGGGCAAAGGGAATGAGCAGCACGCCGCCGATCAAAAAACGCAGGCAGGTGATCTGCATGGGCGCAAATACGCCATGCACGGTTTTAAGCATGACCTCCATCGTGCTGAAAATCACGGCGCAGAGTACGATATAGACATAGCCGGAGCGGGAACGGTTCATGGCAAAAGGCCCCCTTTTCATTCAAACGAGAGCAGTATATGCCATTTTTCGCCGGAACGCAAGCGATGCTTGACAAAAATCAAATTTGAGATATAATAACTCAAGCTAAACGCAATGAAAAAGTCAGCTCCGCAAACGGGCCCAAAGCGAGAGGGAAACGGTGAAAGCCCTCGGCGACCGGTGCGCAGCAGCCGCTTTGGAGCCGTCCGCGAGGAGCGGAACGTCTCGTCCCCGTTACCGGACGGCTAAGATGCCTTTCCGATGGGAAAGGATAATTAGGGTGGTACCGTGAAGTGTCAAGTCTTCGCCCCTATGGATAGGGACGGGGGCTTTATTTTTTGGAAAGGACTCGGGGCATGAACAGAAAACTGTGCTTTTTTCTGGCACTGACCCTGTCGTTGACGTTCGTGCTGAGCGGCTGCAAGGGCAATCCTCTGCCAGACGGCATGGATGAGGATGCGGTCGTCAGCGCGGGACTCTCGATGATGAACGAGTTGGTCGGCGGCGAATATGATGCGGTCTATGCTGCGCTCCGTGAGGATGTACGCGCAAAGACGAGCACGGACGCGATCCGTGAAATGATGGAGACGGCCGCCGACGGGCTCGGGAACTACCGGAAGGTGACCGACACCATGGCGACCGGCGTGACGAAAGAGGGCATTGAGCCGCATGGTATCGCCGTCATCCGCGCGAAATACGACAAAAAGTCCATTTACTTCCGGATCGCGTTCGACACGGAGCTGGAGTTGATTGGACTTGAGATCAAAAGGAAGTGAGAGTATGGCACGAAAAGTGATCGACATGACAAACGACCCGAGAAGCGGACAGTTTGAATACTTCCGTACGATGCCTGACCCCTGGGCGGGCATTACCGTCCCGGTGGATATCACGGACCTGCTTGCTTCGCTCCGCGGACGGCCGTTTTTTCTCAGCTATCTCTACGCTGTCATGCGCGCGGCAAACGCCGTTCCCGAGCTGCGGCGGAGATTGCTGCCAGACGGGCAGGTCGTCGAGTACGACCACTGCGACCCGTCGTACACCGTGATGAAACCCGACGGCACGGGCGTTTACGTTTACTGCCTGCTTGAAGACGACCTGTCGTCTTATGAAAAGTTCGTCGCCGAGGGCAAGAGATGCCAGAGGGAAACACTTGAACGCGGCACGCTGACCGAGGACGGCGATGTGCTGGCAAACTTCTTTGTTTCGTGCGTACCGTGGCTCCACTACACACAGATCAAAGAGCCCGCCGGCGGTGCGGACGACAGCAATCCGCGCTTCGCCTGGGGAAAATACCGTGAGGAAAACGGCCGTATGATGCTGCCGATGTCGCTTTTTATCAACCACGCGCTGTGCGACGGCTGGCACGTCACGCAGTTCTACCGCAATCTCGAGTACGAGCTTGCGGAATTAAGCGAATACCTGAAAAGCACGCCGGTCTGATGGACAAAAGAATGACGAAGGATCGTTCCAATAAAGCGGTCCGTTACCCGGAAATTGCGCCTCGGATTCTGGCGGAGGATACGCTGATCAAGGCGGAACACGGCACGGTGATCGGCACGATAAAAGATTTCTGGCAGTGGGCATACTCTAATCTGACAGATAACACGGTGCGAGGAAAGCTCGCGGAGTATTTTGTCGCCTGTGCGCTCGGTGTGCAGGAATTGCCAAGGCAATCGTGGGCAGAATATGACCTCCTTTCCGGAGAGGGGATCGCGGTGGAAGTAAAAGCGTCGGCTTATTTGCAGGCGTGGGGACAGAAAATTCTTTCCCGTCCGATATTCGGGATATCTGAGACGTATGGATGGAACAGCGCGGCGGGGGAGTTTGAAAAAGAACAGCGGCGGCAGGCAGATGTGTATGTCTTCTGTCTGCACAGGCACACCGAGCAAAATACTTTGGACCCACTTGATTTGACGCAATGGGAGTTTTATGTCCTGCCAACAGCGGTTTTGAACGAAAAAGTACCGCATCAGAAAACAATCACACTTTCGACGATCCGCTTACTGGGTGCGCAAAGCTGTGATTTTAATAAGCTGCATGAAACCATTCTTGCAGCGGCAAAAATGACTTGAAATTATACAATAAAAGGAGAAACCAACCATGTCTCAGCCCAAGTATTACGGTCTCAACGAGCTGCGGGAAATGTTCCTGCACTTCTTTGAGACGAAAGGCCACCTGCGCCTGCCCAGCTTTTCCCTGATCCCGCAGAACGACGCGTCGCTGCTGCTCATCAACTCCGGCATGGCGCCGATGAAGCCCTTCTTCACCGGCGAGCAGGAGCCGCCGCGCCACCGCGTGACCACCTGCCAGAAGTGTATCCGCACCGGCGACATTGAGAACATCGGCCACACCGCCCGCCACGGCACGTACTTTGAAATGCTCGGCAACTTCTCGTTCGGCGACTATTTCAAGACCGAGGCGATCCACTGGGCGTGGGAATTTTTGACGAGCCCCGAGTGGGTCGGCCTTGACCCGAACCGCCTCTATCCATCCGTCTTCGCCGGCAACGAAACCACGCCCGCCGATGACGAGGCGTTCCGCATCTGGCACGAGGAGATCGGCATCCCCGAGGACCGCATCTTCAAGTTCGGCAAGGAGGA
>CAKTLD010000112.1 GCA_934572445.1 uncultured Oscillospiraceae bacterium | reverse complement strand
CCCTTTGGCATAGAAAACACCCCATTTCTTAGTACAAGTATTTTATCATACTCGTCTAACAAATGGGGTGCGGTTCACCTTTGGGCCTGCGGTGCTTTCTTTATCTCTTAATATCCATGACGATCTTGCCGCAGGCGCGGCAGAGGTAGGCGATGGGGCGGCAGACGTCCGATGCTTTGCAGATGAAAAAGTCGTCTCCGGTCGGGAGGGAGGTCAGCTTGAACGGCTCTTCGGTCCACAGGAGCTCGTAGCCGCTGCCGCCGCGCAGGTAGCCGGTCTCCATCTCTTTTGCACAGCAGGGGCAGTTCATGTCGGATCTCCTTTCCTGTTTCACAGCTTTATTTTACAGCGCCATGCGCAGGATGTTCAGCACATCCTGCTTCTTGAGCGGCACGAAGCCGTTTGCAAGCCCACCGTTCGCGGCCTTTTCGGCCATGACGTCGAAGTGTGTGTCGTCGATATCGAGCTCGCGCAGATGCGCGGGCATCCCGATGCTGGTGAAAAATGCGCGCGTTTTGTCGATGGCCGCGCGGGCGATCTCCATGGGCTCGCGCTGCGCGTCGATGCCCCAGACATTCACACCGTACTCCACGAATTTCCACACCGTCTCCTCGCGCAGGACATACTCCATCCAGTAGGGCGTGAGCAGTGCAAGACCCGCGCCATGCGTGATATCGTAGAAGGCGCTCAGCTCATGCTCGATCGCATGCACGGACCAGGCCGTGCTCTCGCCGCAGTCCAGCAGGCCGTTGATCGCAAGGCTCGAGGCCCACATCAGATTGGCGCGCGCCTCGTAGTGATCCGGCTCGGCGAGGGCGATGGGCGTATAGTGGATGCAGGTCTTCAGCACGCCTTCGGCAAGGCGCGACTGAAGATACGCGCCCTTCGTGCGGTTGAAATAATTTTCAAACGTGTGGCTCATGATATCCGATGCGCCGCTCGCGGTCTGGTAGGCGGGCAGGGACATGCTGTACGTCGGGTCAAGGATGGAGAACACCGGCTTGGTGTGGTCGTTGCCCGTGCCCCACTTTTCGTTCTTTTCCATATCCGAGATCACGGCAAAACCGTCCATTTCCGACCCGGTGGCCGCGTTCGTCAGCACCGCCGCAATGGGCAGCGCCGCCGTCAGCTTCCTGCGGTCGAGCACAAGGTCCCACGCGTCACCGTCGTAGCACGCGCCGGCCGCCACCATCTTCGCGCAGTCGATCGTGCTGCCGCCGCCCACGGCGAGCACCGCCGTCAGCCCCTTCTCGCGGCAGAGCGCCACGCCGCGGCGCACCGACTGGATACGCGGGTTCGGCTCCACGCCGGAGAGCTCCGCCCACTCAACGCCCGCACCCGTGAGCTGCGCGGTGACCTCGTCGTAAAGTCCGCTGCGCTTGATGCTGCCGCCGCCGTAAACGAGCAGCACGTTTTTGCTCAGCGCCGCCATGCGGCTGCCGAGGTTTTTGATCTGGCCCCTGCCAAAGTAGATATCGGTCGGAACGTGATAGTAAAAATTATCCATAAATTGCGTTTTCTCCTTTGTTCTGATCGCACGCAGGATCATTCATCTCCGCCGCCGCCCAAAATCTTTGGGCACGCACTTTCGCAAAACGGCGTTTTTCGCCTCTTACTCTACCATTTTTGACGGCAAAAGGCAAGATTTGCTCCGGTAAAAGGGTTGACACACAAAAATTTTCGGCTATAATTTGAAATTGATTTTCATTTTCAATTTCCATTTTCTGCCCGCGCGTCGGGCGCCATTTTCGCTTTCGGGAGGTCCTTATGGCAACCTATATCACCAAGCAGCAGAAGGCTGTGCTCCAGTGCATCGCCGCGCACCACGGCGAATGTGTGAGCGCGAACACGCTGCTCGACGAGCTGCGCCGCGGCGGTGAGAGCGTCGGCCTCGCCACCGTCTACCGGCAGCTGGAAAAGCTGGAGCACCAGGGCCACGTCCACAAGGCCGTGACCGAGGAGGGCGCGTTCTACCGCTACTGCGAGCACGAGTCCTGCGGTGAGTGTTTCCTCTTGAAGTGCGAGCAGTGCGGCCGCATCGAGCACATCGACTGCGAGCAGCTCATGCCGCTGTACGAGCACCTTGAGTGGGAACACGGCTTCACCGTGGACCCGCGGCGCACGATGCTCTACGGCACCTGCGCGCACTGCCTGAAGCAGGCGCGGGAGGCGCGCACATGAGGCGGCTGTACGCTCTGCTCGCCGCGTTCGCGCTTATCCTTTCCCTCGCCGCCTGCGCCGCGCCTGTGGAAAAGGCGGACGACAGCAAAATCCAGATCGTCGCGACGCTTTTCCCCTATTATGACTTCGCCCGCGCCATCGTCGGCGACCGCGCGGACGTGACGCTCCTGCTCTCGCCGGGGCGCGAGGCGCACAGCTTTGAGCCCACGCCGCTCGACGCTGTGACGATCTCCGAAGCCGACGTCTTCCTCTACAACGGCGGTGAGGGGGAGTATTGGGTCGATGAAATGCTCGCCGCAGCGGGTGAAAATATCTCTGTCACTGTGCGCATGATGGACTATGTCGACGCGCTCGGCGAGGAATATGTCGAGGGCATGCAGGGCGCGGACGATCACGACCACGACAGCCATGATGACCACGACCACGGGGAGGACGAGCGCGACAGCGACGAGGTCGAATACGACGAGCACATCTGGACCTCGCCGAAAAACGCCATTGTCCTCTGCCGCGCCGTCTGCGACGCGATCTGCAAGACCGATCCCGCAAACGAGGACTTCTACCGCGCGAACTGCGATGATTACTGCGCGCAGCTTGAAGCGCT
Source organism: uncultured Oscillospiraceae bacterium (assembly GCA_934572445.1). GTDB lineage: Bacteria > Bacillota > Clostridia > Oscillospirales > Oscillospiraceae > Hominicoprocola. The sequence goes on along the minus strand of CAKTLD010000112.1, from coordinate 3,074 downwards.
GGACGCACGCTTTGCCTCGCTCTGCGAAAGCGCGCCGCGCAAGCTTTTAGTCTTCGCTGACCGCTTCCCGATGCTCTACTTCTGCCGCGAATTCGGCCTTGACTACCGCGCGGCGTTCCACGGCTGCTCGGGCGACACCGAGCCGTCGCTCGCCACCATCAAGTACCTCATCGACAAGGTGGAGGACGAGGACATCCCCGTGGTCTACACCATCGACTTCGGCACGAAAAAGGTCGCCGCCGTGGTGAGCGAGTGCACCGGTGCGGCGGTCGAAACCTTGTACTCGATGCAGACCGTCTCTCGCGCGGATTTTGACGCGGGCGAGACCTACCTCACGCTCATGGAGCGCAACTATGACGCGCTCAGAAAGGGGCTCAACGAATGAACGAAACGCCCATCGTCCTCGCGTGCGAGGACGTCACGCTCGGCTACGAGCATAAACCGCTTTTGGAGCACCTGACCCTCACCGTCCGCGCGGGGGACTACCTCTGCATCGTCGGCGAGAACGGCAGCGGCAAATCGACGCTGCTGCGGTCTCTTTTGGGGCTTCTCTCGCCCCTTGCGGGCAGGATCGACTGCCCCGCCCAGCGCGAAGGGCGGCTCGGGTATCTGCCCCAGCAGACGCCCACGCAGCGCGACTTTCCCGCAACGGTCACAGAGGTCGTGCTCTCGGGCTTTTCGAACCGCCGCGCGCGCTTTTTCTACACGGCGGAGGAACGCTCAACGGCGCTGATGAACCTCGGCAAGCTCGGCGTGCTGGAGCTCAAGGACAAGTGCTACCGCGAGCTCTCGGGCGGGCAGCAGCAGCGCGTGCTGCTCGCGCGCGCCCTGTGCGCGGCAAACGACCTGCTCATCCTCGACGAGCCGGTCACGGGCCTCGATCCCGCAAGCATGCAGGACCTCTACAAAACGCTGCGCTACCTCAACGAGCGCGAGGGCATGGCCATCATCATGGTCACGCACGACATCGAAAACGCCCTGCGCGAGGCCAAGCACATCCTCTGCGTCGACCGCGCGGGCTGCTTTTACGGTACGGTGAACGAGTTCTTGTCTTCGCCCGCCGGAAAACGGTTTGGAGGTGACAGGGCATGAAGCTGCTTCTCTCGATGTTCGCCTACCCCTTCATCGTGCGCGCGTTCGTCGTCGGTATCTTGGTCTCGCTGTGCGCGTCACTGCTCGGCGTGCCGCTCGTCTTGAAGCGCTACTCCATGATCGGCGACGGACTGAGCCATGTGTCGTTCGGCGCGCTGTCGGTCGCGGTGGCGTGCGGCTTCGCGCCGCTGTGGTTCTCCATCCCCATCGTCGTCATCGCGGCATTTATTCTGATGCACGTCGCGGAAAAGAGCCGCGTCAGCGCGGACGCAATGATCGCGGTGTTCTCCGCCTCGGCGCTCGCCATCGGCGTCATCGTCACCTCGCTCACGACGGGCATGACCACGGACGTGGACAGCTATATGTTCGGCAGCATCCTCGCGATGTCGCGCTCGGACGTCATTTTGAGCGTCACGCTCGCGCTCTGCGTGCTCGCGCTCTATGTTCTCTTCTACCACAAGCTCTTTTCCGTCACGTTCGACGAGTCCTTCGCCCGCGCGACGGGCGTGCGCGTGGGAACGTACAAGACGATCCTGTCCGTTCTGACGGCGCTCGCGGTTGTGCTCGGCATGCGCATGATGGGCGCGATGCTGCTCTCAAGCCTCATCATTTTCCCCGCGCTCTCGGCGATGCGGGTGTTCAAGAGCTTCCGCTCTGTTGTGTGCTTCGCCGCGGGGCTCTCGGTCGTGTGCTTCTGCCTCGGCCTCACGGGGTCGTATCTGCTCTCCACCCCCGTGGGCGCGACGGTCGTCGTCTGCGACCTCGCGGCATTTCTCCTCTGCTGCCTGATTGGGCGCGGGCGGGGATGACTCACTTCTTATCTTAAATTTTCTGAAAGGCTGCGTTTGCAAACTTGCAAAGCGCAGCCTTTCATGTTATGTTGTGCATAGCCCCCTTTTATGCTTCCTTCAAAAATTTGCAAAAGCGTGACACTTTTTTGCGTTTTCTGCGTCTAAGAGAGTAGAAGAACTTTTGAGGAGGTCTCCCCATGAAGAAAAAACGGCTTCTCTTCCTCGGTATTCTCGCTGTTCTCGTCCTCGCAGCCTTGATCTACACGCGGCCGATGACGCTCGAAGCACTCTGCGAGGCGGACATCACACAGTGTCAGTCCGTTTTCGGCAATCATTTCCGCGCGCCGCAGGCGGAAGACACGCGCTTTGAATTCCCTGCGGACGACGCGCGCTGCGCACAGCTTACCGCGCTTTTTGCCCAGCAGAAATTCCGCCGCTCGCTCGCCAATCTTCTGCCGCAGGACGGCACGACCCACCGCACGCAGGACGGCGACTTCCGCTGGGAGGTCGGCTTCTGCTTCGACCTGACCGATTTCCCTGACGGCAGCACCGGAAAAGGCGTGTTCGTCCAGTGCAGGAACTTTTTCGGAAAAGTGCAGCTCTTCCGCGCTTACGACGGTAAGTCCTTCCGCTGCACCGCGCAAGATCAGGACGCATTTTTACAGCAGGTCTACAACGTCATCTCTTCTGAACCGTAACACCCCACATTTTATTTTCAACAGGAGGAATCATCATGAAAAAGTGCATCTCCCTTTTCATCACCGTTCTTGCCGTTCTCGCGGCGGCAGCCGCCGTTTTCGTTGCCCTTAATCACTTCTGCAAGCCGCTGGACAAGGACTCCAACGATTTTGAATGTTAAAAAAGGGAGAGGCGCTTTACCTCTCCCTTTTTTGATCTTCTCTCAGATCGCCTTCGCCTTGGCGAGCATCAGCTTTGCCCCGCTCTTGGAGCAGAGCTTCACCTCGCCCGCAAAACCATCAAGGCGCACGGCCTCGTCAGCCTTGAGCGCGATGCTCTCCTCGCCGACAATGACGTTGACCTCGCCCGCACCGCAGTAGATGAGCATCATGCCCTCGCTGCCGTGAACGGTCTTGCTCTCACCGGCGGCGAGGGTCTCGCCGCGCATCTTGCCCTCGCACTTGCCCTTGCGGAGCATGAGGTTGAAGTCGCGGCAGCGGCCCCAGGAGTGCG
>CAKTLD010000111.1 GCA_934572445.1 uncultured Oscillospiraceae bacterium | reverse complement strand
GGCTACTGCACGGGCATCGAGAACTATTCCCGCGTCATCAGCGGGCGGCCCGTCGGCTCGCCGCCGCTGACGCTCATCGACTACTTCCCCAAGGATTTCCTGCTCTTTGTGGATGAATCGCACGTCACGCTGCCGCAGGTGCGCGCGATGTACAACGGCGACCGCGCGCGAAAAGAGAGCCTTGTTGAGTACGGCTTCCGCCTGCCCTGCGCGTTCGACAACCGCCCGCTCAAATTCGACGAATTTGAGCAGCGCGTCCACCAGCGCATCTACGTTTCGGCCACGCCCGGCGACTATGAAAAAGACCGCGCGGGCCAGATCGTCGAGCAGGTCATCCGCCCGACGGGCCTGCTCGACCCGAAGGTCGAGGTGCGCCCTGTCGAAAACCAGATCGACGACCTCGTCGGCGAGATCAACGCGAGATCGGCGCGCAACGAGCGCGTGCTCGTCACCACGCTGACAAAGAAAATGGCCGAGGACCTGACGCAGTATCTGACCGGCGTCGGCATCCGCGTGCGCTACATGCACGCGGACGTCGAGACCATCGAGCGCATGGAGCTCATCCGCGGGCTGCGCCTCGGCGAGTTCGACGTGCTCGTCGGCATCAACCTCCTGCGCGAGGGCCTCGACCTGCCCGAGGTCTCGATGGTCGCGATCCTCGATGCGGATAAGGAGGGCTTCCTCCGCAGCGAGACGAGTTTGATCCAGACCATCGGCCGCGCCGCGCGAAACGCCGACGGCCTCGTCGTGCTCTACGCCGACACCATCACCCCCTCGATGCGCCGCGCGATGGACGAGACCGAGCGCCGCCGCCAGATCCAGGACGACTATAACAAGGCGCACGGCATCATCCCGCAGACCATCCGAAAGGACGTGCGCGAGATCATCGAGATCTCGAAAAAGGACGAGGAATCTGCCCGCCGCCGCGGCAAGCGCAAGCTCAGCGAGCGCGAGCGGGACGAGGAGATCAGAAAGCTCGAAAAGCAGATGCAGGAGGCGAGCCGTATGCTCGAATTCGAGTACGCCGCCATCCTGCGCGACCGCATCATCGAGCTGCGCAAAGAGAACACGAAATGACGAGAAAGAGACAAAGCCTGTGAAAAAATACGCTTCCTACGCCTGTATTTTAGCGGCCGCCGCCTGCTGGGGCTGCATCGGCCTATTCAACCGCCCGCTGCTCACGGCGGGCCTGTCACCGGAAAATCTGGTGGTCGTCCGCAACGTCGGCGGCTTCCTTGCGCTCGCACTCATTTTCCTGTGTACCGACCGTGAGGTGTTTCATGTGAAACCGAAGCATCTGCCCATCTTCTGCGGCACGGGCGTCGTCAGCGTCGTGCTCTTCACGCTCTGCTACTTCAACGCGCAGCAGCTCTGCTCGCTTTCCGTCAGCGCGATTTTGCTCTATACCGCGCCCGCGATGGTCGTCGTCATGAGCGCGCTCGTCTTCCATGAGAAGATCACGGGGAAAAAGCTGCTTGCCCTTATACTGGCCTTCCTCGGCTGCGCGCTGGCAGCGGGCGCCTTTACCGGTGAGCTGACGCTGACCGTCAGAGGCCTTCTCTTCGGCCTCGGCAGCGCGTTCTTCTACGCGCTCTATTCCATCTTCGCGCCCTTCGGCCTGCGGCATTACCGCGCGATGACGGTCGTGTTCTGGACATTTGTCTTCGCCGCGCTCGGCGCGCTGTTCGTCGCCGATTGGGGCAACCTCGTAACGGTTCTGAGCGTGCCGCAAAACGCGCTCCTCGCCGCGGGACTCGTGCTGCTCTCCACCGTCGCGCCGTATATCCTCTACACCAGGGGGCTTACCAATGTTGAAAGCGGCAAGGCCAGCATCATGGCGAGCATCGAACCGGTCGTGGCCTCGCTGATCGGTACGTTCGTCTTCGGCGAGCCGGCCGGCGCTGCTGTCTACCTCGGCCTTGCGTGCATCCTGGCCTGCGTATACATCCTGAAATGACCTGCAAAGGAGAAAGCTCCAATGGCAAAGAATAAAGAAGAAAAGACCAACGTCATGCGCGTGCTCGAGCAGAAGAAGATCGCCTATACGCCTCATTCCTATCCCCATGAAGAAGGCGTTGCGGTCGACGGCGTCACGGTGGCAAAGTCCATGGGCTTTGATCCCGCGATCGTCTTCAAGACCCTCGTTGCGCGCGGCGCGAAGGGGCAGTATTACGTTTTCGACGTGCCGGTCGCGGAAAACCTTGACCTCAAAAAGGCCGCGAAGGCCGTGGGTGAAAAGTCCATCGAAATGATCCACCAGAAAGAGCTCCTGCCGCTCACGGGCTATGTCCACGGCGGCTGCTCGCCCGTGGGGATGAAAAAGCTCTTCCCCACGGTGATCCACAGCTCGGCGGAGGACTTGCCCGCGATGATCGTCTCGGCGGGCAGGATCGGCTATCAGGTCGAGCTTGCGCCCCAGGACCTCGCCGCGCTCGTGCGCGCGGATTTTGCCGATATCATCGTGTAAGGAGGGGCATCCTATGACCGAGGAAGCAAGAGTCATTCCGGAGCAGTTTGAAGTCCGCAAGTCCCTGAAGCAGAAGGAGGCCTTCCGGGCTTACCTCTGTCCCCTGCTGCGCGAAAACGGCTATGAGCCGGAGGTGAAGCGGGAAAAGGGACTGGGCAAAAGCCGCAACATCATTGTCGGCGATCCGGAAACGGCGAAGCTCATCTTCACCGCGCATTACGACACCTGCGCCGTGCTGCCCCTCCCGAATTTCATTACGCCGCGCAATATGCTCTGGTACGGGCTCTATCAGCTGATTTTGATGCTGCTGCTCGTGCTGCCGGGATTCCTTGCGGAATTTGCGCTGCTGTGGCTGTGGCCGGAGGCGCCGCTCGCCGCGGCGCTCGGCGTGGTGTATCTGGTGCTGGCGCTTGTCATCTGGCAGATGCTCGACGGCAGGGCAAATAAGCACACCGCCAACGATAACACGAGCGGTACCGTCACGCTGACGGAAATTCTGCTCGCGCTGCCTGAGGAACTGCGCGGCAGCGTCTGCGGTATTTATTTCGACAACGAGGAGAAGGGCCTGCTCGGCTCGCGCGCGCTGGCCAAGCGCTGCGGGGCCGCGCGGAAAAATGCGCTCGTCATCAATTTTGACTGCGTGTCGGACGGCGATTCGCTTCAGTTCTTCCCCACGAAGGCGCTGAAAAGGGACGAAGCGGCGCTCGCGCTGCTGGAAAAATGCTTTGCCGCGGCCGGCGATAAGACGAGCGAGGTCGTGCGCTCGTTCGGCTTTTACCCCAGCGATCAGGCGTGCTTTGCGCGCGGCGTGGGCGTATGTGCGCTGAAAAGGAGCAGACTTTTCGGCTGGTACATGGACAGGATACATACCTGCCGCGACCGGATGTTCGACGAACGCAACATCGACCTGCTGCGCGAGGGCGCGCTGCGCTTCGCGCAGGCATACTGCGGAGGAAAATGCGCAGAAAACAGTTGACATAAAAAATTCAGAAGAGTACGCTCATTTTGCAGCTGCAAAATGAGCAACAGGAGTTATCGATTCATGCCAAGTAAGATTTTTGTCAAAGGCGCAAGAGAAAATAATCTCAAGAACATCGACGTCGAAATTCCCCGCGACGCGCTGACCGTCATCACGGGCCTTTCCGGCAGCGGCAAATCGTCCCTCGCGTTCGACACCATCTACGCCGAGGGCCAGCGCCGCTATGTGGAGAGCTTATCGTCCTACGCCCGCATGTTTCTCGGGCAGAAGGAAAAGCCCGACGTCGACTATATCGAGGGCCTTTCCCCCGCCATTTCCATCGACCAGAAGACCACCTCGCAGAATCCCCGCTCCACCGTCGGCACGGTGACGGAGATCTACGACTATTTGCGCCTTTTGTGGGCGCGCGTCGGCACGCCGCACTGCCCCAACTGCGGCAAGGAGATCCGCCAGCAGTCCATCGACCAGATCATCGACCAGCTCATGGCGCTGGGCGAGGGGACGCGCGTGCAGATCATGGCGCCGGTCATCCGCGGCAAAAAGGGCGAGTATGCCAAGGTCTTCGAGGATGCGCGCCGCTCGGGCTATGTCCGCGTGCGCGTGGACGGCAGCCTGTATGACCTCTCCGAGGAGATCAGACCCGAAAAGAACAAAAAGCACAATATCGAGGTCGTGGTGGACCGCTTGATCCTCCGACCTGATGTGGTTCATCGCCTGACCGACTCGTGCGAGACTGCGGCGGCGCTCTCGGGCGGCCTCATTCTCGCGAATATCCTGCCCGACGACCGCGATATCCTCTTCTCGCAAAACTACGCGTGCGAGGACTGCGGCATCTCCATCGAGGAACTCAGTCCCCGCATGTTCTCGTTCAACAACCCCTTTGGCGCATGCCCGACGTGCACGGGCCTCGGCACGCAGCTCAAGGTCGACCCCGATCTGGTCATCCCGAACAAGAGCGTTTCCCTGCTCGACGGCGCGATCTGCGCCTCGGGCTGGAACAACGTGCGCGGCGACGGTATCTCGCGCATGTACTTTGAAGCGCTGTCGAAAAAGTACCACTTCTCCCTCCGCGACCCTGTGGAAAAGCTCTCCAAAGAGGTCATGGACGTCATCCTCTACGGCACAAAGGGCGAAAAGCTGGAGCTCCAGTACGACCAGCCGCGCGGCAAGGGCGTTTTGTATCAGGCGTTCGAGGGCGTGATTCCCAATCTGGAACGCCGCTACCATGAGACACAGAGCGACGGTGTGCGCGAGGAATTAGAGTCCTGCATGAGCGAGTGTCCCTGCCCCACCTGCAAGGGAAAACGTCTCCGCCGCGAATCCCTCGCCGTCACGGTCGGGGAGATGAGCATCAGCGACTACTGCGAAAAATCCGTCGTTGACGCGCTCGACTTTGTGGACAAGCTGACGCTCACGGAGCAGCAGATGCGCATCGGCGAGCGCATTTTGAAGGAGATCAAAAACCGCCTCGGCTTCCTGCGATCGGTGGGACTCGAATACCTGACGCTTTCGCGCGCGAGCGCGACGCTCTCCGGCGGCGAAGCGCAGCGTATCCGCCTCGCCACGCAGATCGGTTCGAGTTTGATGGGCGTCCTCTATATCCTCGACGAGCCGTCCATCGGATTGCACCAGCGCGACAACGACAAGCTGCTCACTACCCTGAAACGTCTGCGCGACCTCGGCAACACGCTCATCGTCGTCGAGCATGACGAGGACACGATGCGCGCGGCGGATTACCTCATCGACATCGGCCCCGGCGCGGGCGCGCACGGCGGTCAGGTCGTGGCCTGCGGCACGCCGCAGGAGGTCATGGAAAATCCGAATTCCCTGACCGGCCAGTACCTGAGCGGCAGAAAAAAGATCGAAGTGCCGAAAGAGCGCCGAAAAGGAAACGGCAATTTCCTCACCGTGCGCGGCGCGCAGGAAAATAACCTCAAAAACCTCGACGTCTCGATCCCGCTCGGCACGTTCACCTGCGTCACGGGCGTATCCGGCAGCGGAAAATCCTCGCTTGTCAACGAGATCATCTATAAAAAGCTCGGCGCGGACTTAAACCGCATGAAGGTCCACCCCGGCCGCTGTAAGGCCATCGAGGGCGAGGAGTTCCTCGACAAGGTCATCTGCATCGACCAGAGCCCCATCGGCCGCACGCCGCGCTCCAACCCCGCGACCTATACGAATCTCTTCAACGACATCCGCGACCTCTTCGCCTCGACCCCGGACGCGAAGGCGCGCGGCTACAGCGCCGGCCGCTTCAGCTTCAATGTGCGCGGCGGCCGCTGCGAGGCCTGCTCGGGCGACGGTCAGCTCAAGATCGAGATGCACTTCCTGCCCGATATCTATGTGCCCTGCGAGGTCTGCAAGGGCAAGCGCTACAACCGCGAAACGCTCGAGGTCCACTACAAGGGCAAGAGCATCGCGGACGTGCT
>CAKTLD010000110.1 GCA_934572445.1 uncultured Oscillospiraceae bacterium | reverse complement strand
GACCACGCCGAAGCGCTGGTCGAGCACGGCTATACGGAAGAGGACGCCGCTGCGCGCGCCGTGGAGCTGATGGGCGATCCGGAGGAAACGGGCAGGGCCCTGCGCGAACAGTACCGCCACTTCTGGCTCGTCATCGTGCGGCGCATCGCGATTTTCATCACAGTCATCGTCTGCGTGCAGGGCTTTTTCATGCTCCCGATGCTCAGCGGCGTGTATGAGAGCATCCGCGAGCGCGTGAATCCGACGGTGAACAGCATTTCTTGGGAAGAGCTCGACGGCGCGGCGGACCTGCACGAGCGCATCCACATTGGGGACGATATCGTGCAGCTGAATCGCATCGAATACGGCATTCTCGATGGAGAGCGGCAGGCGGTGCTCTGGGTGAGCAGCTATGACCGCCTCCTTGGCAGAAAGGTCTATGAGCGCCTGATCGAGACGATGTCGCTGCAAAGTGAGCGCGGCGAGACGATGTACGACTATGAAGGCACAGGACGGTATCCGGGCTGGTATTCCAGCTGCCGGAGCAGCGGCGGCAGCTTGTATGTGCACTACGGGCAGCATACCGTGCCGCTCGAAGAGGGCGATACTTATGTGACGTTCGTCTACGACCGCTTCGGCGAGCGCATCGAGACGAGGATCGAGCTTCCGGAAGGGGGGACGCAGCCGTGAAAAAGCAGAAGATCGAAAAGCGGCCGACGAGGGCGCGCCGCGCGGTCAAGAGCGTTATCATCATGCTCTGTGCGCTGCTCGTCAGCAATATGCTCGGCGGCGGACACCTGACGCGCATGATGGCCCTGCGCGACGGCGAGCAGCGCTACGGCGTATACGAAAAGACGCACGAGCTCGCGTCCCTTCCCGTGGAGAACATCTATAAGACGCTGCGCGTCACGCTGATGGTGAGCGAGAATGTGACCTATTGCGGTGCGAGCAATTTCTACACGCTGCTCGGCTGGCAGGAGGCCTTTGGCTCGGCGCTCGACTGTGCGGACGGTGAGCGCGTCCATGTAGGGCGCTGGTCAATGAGCCGGGGACAGGGCAATGATGCGCTTTTCTTCTGGGGGCGCATCGACGATGCGGCCATCGCACGCGCGGAGGTCGTGCAGCAGCGCGCCGTTTCGCGGCAGAATGACGGCTACACCTTTGAGACGACCAATGTGACGCCCCTTGACCTTATCGAGGACGGTGGGTACCGCTATTTCCTCGTCAGAGGCGCAACAAGTGGGGATCCTTACTACAACGAGCTGGCATCCGACGCTTTTTTCCTCGTCTGCTACGACAGCGGGGAGAATGAGGTCCTGCGCAGCGAGATCGGTGTGACGGTCTCCAGCTCGTTCAGCTAAAGACGGGAAGGGGGCGCTTCGGCGCTCCTTTTCTTTTGCACGGAATTAGTAAACAAACGTGAACTTTCGGTGAATTCTCATGCGCGCCGGTTGACGGTAAAAAGTCAAAATGATATCCTACTCTGGAATTCTTATTACTCAGAAAGAAGGCAGGATATGCTGAAGCTGCAACAAATCGTCAAGGATTATCAGGCAGGCGACACCACCGTCCACGCCCTGCGAGGCGTGAGCTTACAGTTCCGCGAGAGCGAGTTTGTCGCCATCCTCGGCCATTCGGGCTGCGGCAAGACGACGATGCTCAACATCATCGGCGGTCTCGACCACTATACGAGCGGCGACCTCATCATCAACGGCAAATCGACGAAGGACTTTACCGACTCCGACTGGGACAGCTACCGCAACCACTCCATTGGCTTCGTCTTCCAGAGCTATAACCTCATCCCGCACCAGACGGTATTGAGCAACGTGGAGCTGGCGCTCACGCTCTCTGGCGTGAGCAAGTCAGAGCGCCGCGAGCGTGCGGTCAAGGCACTCGAGAGCGTCGGGCTTGGCGACCAGCTCGACAAAAAGCCGAACCAGATGTCCGGCGGCCAGATGCAGCGCGTCGCCATCGCGCGAGCGCTCGTCAACAATCCGGACATCCTGCTCGCCGACGAGCCGACCGGCGCGCTCGACAGCGAGACGAGCGTGCAGGTGATGGAGATCTTGAAGAACATCTCCAAGGACCGCCTCATCATCATGGTCACGCACAACCCCGAGCTCGCCGAGACCTACGCGAGCCGCATCGTGCGGCTAAAGGACGGCGAGATCGTGGACGACAGCGCGCCGTATGAAGAAGCCGTCGAAGAAAAGCCTGCCGCGGGCAAGAGCAAAAAGACCTCGATGAGCTTTGGAACCGCGCTGTCGCTGTCGCTCAACAACCTGATGACGAAAAAGGGCCGCACTTTCTTGACGGCCTTCGCCGGCAGCATCGGTATCATCGGCATTGCGCTCATTCTGTCGCTGAGCAACGGCATCCAGACCTACATCGACCGCGTGCAGGAGGATACGCTATCGAGCTACCCCCTGACGATCGAGGCTGAGAGCATGGACATGTCCAGTATGGTGACAACGATGATGGGTGTCCACGCGCAGGACGAGGGCGACGGGGAGCAGCACGACCTTGACGCCGTCTACTCCAACAACATCATGTACGACATGATGAGCTCGTTTGCCTCGGCGGAGACGCAGACGAACAATTTGAAGGACTTCAAGACCTACCTCGAGGGCGACAACGAGCTTTCAAGCCACATCAGCTCCATTTCCTATGACTACGACCTCGGCATGAGCATCTATGCCAAAGACACCGACGGCAAGGTCTTCAAGTCCGACGTGACGGAGCTTTTGCAGACCTGCATGAGCGAGCTCTACGGCGGTGACTACAGCAGCTACTTCGAGCGCTTCGGCTCGGCCTACTCCGCGATGGAGACGTGGGAGCAGATGCTCCCGCCGCAGGACAGCGGCAGCGGCGAGCTCGTGGGCGATTTGCTGCACGAACAGTACGACCTCATTTACGGCGCCTGGCCGCAGAATTACGACGAGGTCATGCTCATCGTCAACAAGGACAACGAAATTTCCGACCTTGTCATCTATTCGCTGGGCCTGAGCGCGCAGGATGAGGTCGTGGAGTCGATGCAGCACATGCTCGACGGCTCGGAATTCGACAGCAAGGATATCCAGAGCTGGAGCTATGAGGACCTCTGCAATATGAGCTTCAAGATCGTCCTGCCCGCCGAGCGCTACCAGTACGATTCCGCGAGCGGTACCTACAGCGACGTCAGCACGACGGACACGGGCCTCGATTTCCTCTACAATTCTGACGATGTCGGTACGCGCGTGAAGATCGTCGGCATCCTGCGCCCAAACGAGAACGCGGTGTCTTCCATGCTCTCCGGCGCGATCGGCTATACGTCCGCGCTGACCGATTATCTTGTCGAAAAGGCGGGGCAGACTGAGATTTTGAAGAAGCAGAAGGCCGACCCTGCGACCGACGTTATCCTCGGCCTGCCGTTCCTGACGGACGACTACTCCGTGAGCGACGAGCAGAAGGAAGCGGACGTGACGGACTATCTCGAGGGCCTTTCCGTCACCGAGCGCGCCGCGGCCTACACCGCGATGATGAGCGTGCCGAGCGAAGAGTATCTCTCTGCCATCGTGGACCAGCAGATGGGTTCGCTCGACCGCGCGAGCATTGAGCAGATGGTGATCTCGACCTACGCCCAGCAGATGAGCGTGGACGAGGCAACCGTCAAGTCCTACATCGCGCAGATGGACGACGAGACGCTCTTCGGCTACGTGGAGCAGTCCATCCGTGAGCAGGTGACGGAGCAGTACGCCGCGGGCGTGCAGGCGAGACTTTCCAACATGACGAGCGACCAGCTGGCCATGGCGCTCGATCTGGCGCTCGAAAAATCGCCCGCCGTCACGCCGCTTACGACGGAGCAGTACAACTGGCTCTACGATAACTACATGCCCGCGACGGTCTCGACCGGAACGTATGAGGACAATTTGAAGCTCCTTGGCGACGTTGACCTTGCAAGTCCCAAGACCATCAACATCTACGCCTCGACGTTTGCCGACAAGGACGCCATCGCCGATGCGATCGAGCAGTACAACAACAGCGTTTCCGAGGACGACCAGATCGACTACACCGACTATGTGGCGCTTCTGATGAGCTCGGTCACAACGATCATCAATGCCATCAGCTATGTGCTCATCGCGTTCGTCGCGATCTCGCTCGTCGTGTCGAGCATCATGATCGGCATCATCACCTATATTTCCGTTTTGGAGCGCACGAAGGAGATCGGCATCCTGCGCGCCATCGGCGCGAGCAAGCGAGATATCTCGCGTGTCTTCAACGCGGAGACGCTCATTGAGGGCTTCTGCTCCGGCGCAATCGGCATCGGCATCACGCTGCTGCTGATCATTCCCATCAACCTCGTTGTGCACCATTTAACGGGCATCGAGAGCCTGAACGCCATCCTGCCGCCCGTTGGCGGTGCAGCGCTCGTGGGCATCAGCATGCTGCTGACGTTCATCGCGGGCCTCATCCCCTCGGGCATCGCCGCGCGTAAGGACCCCGTCGAAGCGCTGCGCACCGAATGATACGATATTACCGTTTAAAAGGACGTTTTCCAACGGAAAACGTCCTTTTTCCTCTTTTACCTCGATTTTACAAAAGGCGACTTTCTGATTTTACAACCCGTCTTTATGATGGCAACTGTAGCAAGGAACAACATCCGTAGAAAAAAAGAAAGGAAGTCTTTCAAATGAAAAAGATCATTGCTCTTGCGCTGACCGCTGTGATGGCGCTCTCCGTTTTGACCGCCTGCGGCAGCAAGAACGACACTCCCTCCGATACCAACACCGACAACAACGCGCCCGTCGAGACGACCATCTCCGGCACCGTCTCCACCGACGGCTCCACCTCGATGGAAAAGGTCATCAACTCCCTCGGCGAGGCGTTCATGGCACAGAACAAGGACGTAAAGTTCACCTATAACCCCACCGGCTCCGGCTCCGGCATCCAGGCCGTCAGCGAAGGCCGCTGCGACATCGGCCTTTCGAGCCGCGCGCTCAAGGACGATGAAAAGGCCTCCGGTCTCAAGGAGACGATCCTGGCACTCGACGGCATCGACATCGTCGTGAATCCTGAAAACCCCGTCTCCGACCTTGATGTCGAGACAATCGCCAAGATCTACACCGGCGAGATCACCAACTGGAAGGACGTCGGCGGCAACGACGCCGAGATCGTGCTCATCGGCCGCGAGGCAGGCTCCGGCACGCGTGATGGCTTCGAGTCCATCACCGGCACCAGCGAGGCCTGCAAGTACCGTCAGGAGCTGACCTCCACGGGCGACGTCATTAACACCGTCTCCAAGAACCCCGACGCCATCGGCTACGCCTCTCTCTCCGCGGTCGGCGACAGCATCAAGGCGCTGACGGTGGGCGGCGTGGAAGCAACGGAGGCGACCGTCAAGGACGGCAGCTATGTGGTCCAGCGTCCGTTCGTGCTCGTCACGAAGGAGGGCACGGAGCTCCCCGCCGCGGCGCAGGCTTTCTATGACTACGCACTGTCTGCCGATGCGGCAAGCATCATCGCTGCCGCCGGTGCGGTTGCGGCCAACTGAAAAGCGGTTTCCCTGCGGGAGGCGGCGTATGCCGTCTCCCGTCGGGCGCAGAGAGGAAACAACTATGGCGCAGAAGAAAAAAAGCTTTGAGACTGCCGTACACGGCATTTTTCTCGTTCTGGGACTTATCACGGTCGGCTGCGTACTGCTGATCACGGTGTATCTGATCATCTCAGGCGTTCCGGCGATCCGGACGATCGGGCTGGTCCCATTCCTGTTCGGCAGGACGTGGGCCTCCACTGCGGCGGAGCCGCAATATGGCATTTTGCCCTTTATTCTCACGAGCGTGTATGGCACGGCGGGCGCGATCGTCCTCGGCGTGCCCGTCGGTTTTTTGACGGCGGTGTACCTCTCCAAGGTCGCGCCCAAGAAGGTCCGCACCGTGCTGGAGGCCGCCGTCAGC
>CAKTLD010000109.1 GCA_934572445.1 uncultured Oscillospiraceae bacterium | reverse complement strand
ATGAGCTGGCGCAGCGGGCAGCCGCCGAGCAGCACGCTGCCCCAGCCGACGAGCACCATGCCGAGCAGGTTCCACAGGTGCGCGCTGTGCGCGACCGGCTGCAGGGTGAAGCCGAGCTTGAAGCTGCCGGTGATGAGGTTGCCGATCAGCGTGACGGCGAAGATGGCGACAAAGCCATAGAGCAGATGGAAGTCTTTGAGCATGAACGCGTCGCGCAGACCGCCGACCATGCAGAGACGGCTCTTCTGTGCCAGCGCGCCGACCACAAGAGCGATGGCGAGCGCAATCCAAAACGGCGCGTGCATGGAGCCCGGACCAGCCTCGGAAAACTTGAAGAGCGCGGGCACGGCGAGCACGAGCACGAGCAGCACGGCCATCACGGCGGGCAGCACGCCGCCTTCGGCGACGTGGGCTTCATACGAGCGCTTGAGGGAGAAGCCCTTCTTCAGGCACGCAATACCGATCAGGATACCGGCGATGAAGCCGACGAGACCGACGAGGGCGTTCAGGTCACCGCCAGCCAGACGCAGCACCATGCGCAGCGGGCAGCCGAGGAACGCCAGCGCGCCGATGACAACGAACGCGCCGAGCACGAAGCGGACAGCGGGCGAGGAACCGGCGCGCGCCTTGAATTCCTTGCCGGCCACGCTCATGATGAACGCGCCGAGCACCAGACCGATGATCTCAGGGCGGACATACTGCACCTTTGCCGCGCCGTGCAGACCGCACGCACCGGAAATATCACGCAGGAAACACGCGATGCAGAAGCCCATGTTTGCGGGGTTGCCGAGCGCAGTGAGCACCACGGCGGCAAGGCCCACGGCGGCACCGGCAATGATGACGCCAAGATGTACTTTTTTCATTTTCTCTACTCTCCTGTTTTTTGTTCTTTTGCATAGGCAGAACCGAGTACAGTATAAGGTCTTCGGTAGAAAATGACAAATTCAATTATCCAAAGGAAACGCCGGTATCATCGTTTTTTTCGATGATACCGGCACCTGTTTTTATTTTACAGCATCAGCTCGTAAAAGCCGTCAGTCTCCAGCGCTTCGCGTTCCGCGAGCGCGCTGAGCGCCGCGCGGTCGGCGGTCTCCGCGCGCCAGGCCATGCCGCAGTCGGCCGTCAGCTCGCGCGGGACGGGGATGAGCCGCCCGGGCAGCTCCTGCGCGCGGCAGAGTTTTTCCATTGCAATGGCTGCCGCCGTGGTATGGAATGTAATGACGAGCCACAGTTTTTTTTCTCTCATGTTGCGATCTCGCGGAGCGCGTGCACGGCGGCATCCGCTTCCTCTTCCGTATTGTACCAGCCGAAGCTGAAGCGCACCGCACCCTGTTCCTCGGTGCCGAGCGCGCGATGCAGCCGCGGCGCGCAGTGCGCGCCCGGACGCGTGGCGATGCCATAGTCCTCAGACAGAAGGTCCGCGACCTCGCCGGAGTCCATGCCTTCGATGTTCAGTGCGGCGACTGCCGTGCGCTCTCCGGAAAAGTCGCCGTAGAGCGTCACGCCGGGAATGTTCCGCGCGCCTTCGGTGAAGCGGCGCAGCAGCGCCGTTTCGTGTGCGTGGATGACGTCGATGCCGGTTTTCTCCAAAAAGTCGAGCGCTGCATTCAGCCCCGCGATGCCGTGGCCGTTCAGCGTGCCTGCCTCCAGCCGCGTCGGCATCTGCTCGGGCTGTGTCTCTGAATATGTCTGCACGCCTGTGCCGCCGACCTTCCAGGGACGGATGTCCACGCCCTCGCGCACGCACAGCCCGCCCGTGCCCTGCGGGCCCATGAGCGACTTGTGCCCCGTAAAGCACAGCACGTCAATATGCATTTGCTCCATGTTGATGGGCAGCACGCCCGCGCTCTGCGAGGCGTCCACGATGAACAGAAGACCGTGCTCGTGCGCAAACTGCCCGATGCGCGTCAGATCGAGCACATTGCCCGTCAGGTTTGAGGCGTGCGTGCAGACGACGGCGCGCGTTTCGGGCCGCAGCAGCCGTTCAAAATCGGTGTAGTCGATATTGCCTTGCCTATCCGCGGGAACGAAGCTCAGGGCAGCGTTGCTCTCCCGTTCCAGCCGGTAGAGCGGGCGCAGCACGGAATTGTGCTCAAGATCCGTCGAGATCACATGATCCCCCGCATGGATGCAGCCGCTGATGGCGATGTTCAGCGCCTCGGTCGAGTTGCAGGTAAAGGCCACATGGTCGGGCCGCCTGCAGCCAAAGAGCGCGGCCAGCCGGCAGCGCGTGTCGTAAATGACGCGCGATGCGGCAAGCGCCTCTTCGTGTGTGCCGCGCGCGCTGTTGCCGAAGCTCCCCATCGCGGCCGAGACCGCCTCGATGACCTGCGGGGGCTTGCGCAGCGTAGTCGCCGCGTTGTCCAGATAGATCATGGCCTTACGGACGGATGATACGGTCCGCGCCGCTCAGCTTTTCCACGATGACGTACATGTTCGTCACCTCGCCGACGGCGAGCTTTTCCTTGATGCCATAGAAGTTGAGGCAGGTGCCGCAGGTCAGCACCTCTACGCCGCGTGCGGCCATGGCCTTAAGATCCTCCAGGGATTCCGAGCCCTCGCAGCTGAGCTTTGCGCCGCCGTTATAGCAGAGGATGGTATCGGGCAGGGCCTCCTGCTGGCTCAGCGCATAGACGAATGCCTTCATCAATGCGCCGCCCAGCTCGTCGCTGCCGCCGCCCATCTTGTCCGAGGACAGCACCGCGACCGTTTTCGGCTTGCCGCGGGTGTAGTATTCAGGGTTCTGCTCGTTTGCTTCGGCATTTTCACCCACGGTGATGGTCACACGATACTGATTTTCGCCGAGCTTCTCGGTTTTGGACGCGCAGCCGCGGCTCGCGGCCAGCTTGCCGAGATTCTGCACTGCGGTCTCATTATCGACCAGCGTTTCCACCGTCCCTGCGCCGCCGAGCTCCTGCATCGCTTTCTGCGTTTTGACCACGGGGATCGGGCAGGCATCGCCCATGGCGTTAACTTCGATCTTCATTCTCTATCGCTCCTTTGATCAGGGCGGGGCAGGCCCGTCCGAACGTTTGTATCGATTATACCAGATTCCGCGCGGATGCGCACGCACTTTTTCTTCCTTCCGCACATCTTTTATTGCATTTCGCGGACAACACGGAGGTTATCATCACATTTTTGCATGGCAGGCCGCCATTGACAAAGCTTGCGCAAGTCTCTACAATAAAGAAAGTCCGCGCGCGGCGCGGACGCTTCCGATTTTATATATGGGGAGGTGCGCGCAATGAGCGATAAGCTGCGTTTGACGCAGATGACCACCGCCGCCGGGTGAGCGGCCAAGCTGGGGCCGGGTGCCCTGACGGAAATCCTCGCAGGTCTGCCGAACGTGACGGACCCGCGGCTGCTCGTCGGCTTTGACAGCAGCGACGATGCCTGTGTCTACCGCGTGTCAGACGACATGGCTGTCATCGAAACGGTGGACTTCTTTACTCCCATCGTGGATGATCCCTATCTCTTCGGCCAGATCGCTGCGGCAAACGCGCTGAGCGATGTATATGCTATGGGCGGCGAGCCGAAGCTGGCGATGAATCTTCTGTGCGTGCCGAACTGCCTTCCCAAAGAGGACATCCGCGCCATTTTAGAGGGCGGACATGCCAAGGCCGTCGAGGCTGGATGTGTTATCGCGGGCGGTCATACTATTCAGGATAACGAACCGAAGTATGGTCTGTGTGTGACGGGATTCGTCCATCCCGACCGCATCCTCAAAAATGTCGGTGCGCGGCCGGGCGATGTGCTGGTGCTGACAAAGCCTATCGGCAGCGGTGTGCTGACCACTGCCATCAAGGCCGATCTCATCCCCCTCGCGGCGCGCGATGCGGTCTATACTCACATGGCGACGCTCAACAAGGAGGCGGGTGACGCTGTGCGCAGGGCAAAGAATGTCCACGCCTGTACCGATGTGACGGGCTTCGGCCTGCTCGGTCACAGCTACGAGATGGCGAGCGGCAGCGGCGTCACGATTCGCCTGCACGGCGCGGCGCTTCCTATGATGGACGCGGCGCGCGATATGGCGGAGATGGGTATCATCCCCGCGGGCGCGTACCGCAATATGGACTATGTGAAGCCGCAGCTTACCGTGCTGCCGGGCGCGGTGCAGGCGCTTTTGGATCTCGCCGCCGACCCGCAGACCTCGGGCGGCCTGCTAATCGCGCTCCCGCGCGGGGATGCGGAGCAGCTTTTGGATGAGCTGCGCACATTCGCGCCGTGGAGCGCCATTGTCGGCGAGGTGCTCGAGCCGCGCGCCACAGCGCTGGAATTCGACTGATTCAAATGGAACGCAAGCAAACAGGAGCTGAATGACAAGGCATTCAGCTCCTGTTTTTATGTCCACACCCGTTTTCGCGTCCGCAGACGCGAAATGATCTTGATCATTTTTCCGACGACCTGTGCGCCGGCAAAATTCCTCTCACGCAGCGCGTGTCGCAGCCGCCCTGCGGGCGGCAAGGCACGAAGCGAAGTGCAAGTCTCCTCAAATCAGTGACATCGTCACTGATTTGAAGTGTAACTCACATGCAGCAGCTCGTGGCAGCGCTCCTCGCCGTACTCGGCCATCATGCGCACCACGATGGGATTGCGCTCGGCGCGCTTGAACATCGCCTGATTGTCCGTCAGGTGCAGGCCGTCGCCGCGCTTTTCCTTCACAGCCTTGAGACCGTATGGCTGTCCCGCACCGCCGACGCAGCCGCCCTGACAGGTCATGACCTCGACAAGATGGTAGAATTTCCTGCCCTCGTCGATTTCCTTTAAGAGCTTTTTGGCATTGGCAAGGCCGTTGACCACCGCAAGCTTCAGCTCGGTATCACCGATGGTCACGCTTGTCTCTTTGACCGGCGCGTCGCCGCGCAGGCCAAGGATGCTGATCTCGCGCAGTGCGTTCTTGCTCTTGTCGGGCAGACAATGGCGCACCACCGCTTCGGCCACGCCGCCGCTCGTGCCGTAGATGACCGCCGCGCCGGAGCCGAGACCGAACGGCAGGTCGGGAGATTCCAGCTCCAATTCATTCAGCTGGATGCCCGTTTCCTGCATCATGTCGATGACCTCGTGCGTCGTCAGCACCAGATCAACATCGGGGCGGCCATCGTGGATGAATTCAGGACGCGCAGCCTCCATCTTCTTCGCCGTGCAGGGCATAATGGCGATGTGATAGGTCGTGCGCCCGTCAGCGGTATCCTTTTCCGCGTACTTGTCGCGGAAGATCGCGCCGACCATCTCCATCGGCGACTTGCAGGTGGAGATGTTTTTGAGGTACTTGGGGTTCTCGTTCTCAAGATACTTCACCCATGCGGGGCAGCAGGAGGTGAACATCGGGAACGGGCCGCCGTTTTTCAGCCGCTCCAGAAACTCCTGGGATTCCGCGATGGTCGTAAAGTCCGCGCCGAAGGTCGTGTCGTAGACCTCGTCCACGCCCATGAGCTTGAGCGCCGTAACGAGCTTATCGAGCACGTTTTCGCCCGCGGGGATGCCAAATGCCTCGCCCACGGCCACGCGGACCGCGGGTGCGATCTGGATGACCACGCGCTTTTTCGGATCGTGGATGGCGCGCCACGCCTCGCCGATCTGGTTTTTCACCGTGATCGCGCCAGTAGGGCACACGGCGGCGCACTGACCGCAGCTGACGCACTTGGTCTGCGCCATTTTGCGGTCGAACGCGGGCATGACCTGCGCGCTGCTGCCGCGGTAGGCAAAATTCAGAATGCCCATGCCCTGCATCTCTTCGCACACGCGCACACAGTCGCCGCAAAGGATGCATTTATTCGGATCGCGCAGCACGGCGGGCGAGGTGTTGTCGATCTCATAGTGCTCGCGCGTATCCTCAAAGCGGATGCGGCGCACGCCGAACTGCTGCGCTAATGCCTGCAGATGGCAATGACCGCTCTTTTCGCAGGTGGTACAGTTGCAGTTGTGCGAGGCGAGCAGCAGCTCGAGGATGACTCGGCG
>CAKTLD010000108.1 GCA_934572445.1 uncultured Oscillospiraceae bacterium | reverse complement strand
CGTTTGGTATTCTGCACAATTTGACGGGTAAAAGTTCGTTGACTTTTTCGATTGAAAAATGTCATTTCATAACAGCTTTTCCCAGTCTCCCAGTTGGAAACGGTCTGGCGTGTGACATAGACCTTTTCCGCAAGCTGCTCCTGTGAGAGCGCGAGCGCTGTGCGGCACGCTTTGATCTGTTTACCAAGTTCCATGGTCTGACCTCCTGCAAATGGCGTTTCCTTCGATCTGGCCGAAGCATAGCGAAAACGGGACGACTTGTCGAGCAAAGCTACTTTACATCGGGGAAAAGGGGCATGTCAAATGATTTTGACACGTTTGATTCCCCGTGCAGCCGGTTCTGATGAGAGAACTTTTGGTGCTCGGAGCAGAGGCTTGCGCTTCCCAAAAATGATATCAGAAAAGCTTTCTGATTTATTTGCGGTTTTGATAGATTCATGCTACAATTGAAATAAACACCAATGGGGAGGGATGCCTCTCGGTGCAAAAATGCTTCAACGGAGGACCGTACATGGATATCAAACAGCTGCGCTCATTCGTCGCCGTGGTCGACTGCGGCAGCTTCACCCGCGCCGCGGAGCGGCTATCGATCTCGCAGCCGTCTGTCAGCGCGCATGTCCACCAGCTGGAAGATGAGCTGCGGGAGCGGTTGTTTCTGCGCACGACCAAATCGCTCGCCATCACGCCGCGCGGGCGCGAGCTCTATGAGTACGCCGCTCATGTTCTTGCTCTGCAGGATCGTCTGTTTGCCCGTTGGGCGGAGGATGCGACAATGATCCGTCTTGCGGCCTCGACCATCCCCTCGACCTATATCCTGCCTGAGCTTCTGCCGCGCTATCGTGCGCTCCAACCGGACGTCACCTTTGAGATCTTTCAGAGCGACAGCCGCGGCGTGCTCGACGGTGTGCGCGAGGGGCGCTTTGCGCTGGGCCTTGCCGGTATGCAGAGTGCGGACGATACCTTGATCTTCACGCCCTTTTATCGGGATCACATGGTGCTCATTACACCGAACAATGAGCGCTTCGCCGCTGCGAAAGCGCAGGGGGAGCCTGTGGCAGATATTTTGCGCGGCGAGCCGCTGCTGCTGCGCGAGGAAGGGAGCGGCAGCCAGAAGTGCGTAGACGATTTCTTTCGTGCCGCCGGATTGGATAAGGCGCTGCTGCACGTCACTGCGCGCATGAACGATCAGGAGAGCGTGAAAAACCTTGTGGCAGGCGGTCTTGGCGTGTCCGTTGTCTCAGGCAAGGCGGTAGAGGCGGAGCGAGAGAACGGGAGGCTGCTTGTGTTCCCGCTGCCCAACGACTGCGGCGCGCGCGAGCTCTGTCTCGTCCAGCCGCGCGGGGATGGTATTGATCCGCAGGCCGAGCACTTCGCTGCCTTTGTGCGCAGCTTCTACCATGCGGAGCGCTGAGAACAGTCAACAGAAACAAAGAAAATGAGGGCAGTCATTGGGGGACTGCCCTCATCGTTTTGCTTTGCAGGTTCAGTTCAGGCGGACTTCCTTTGCCGTTTCCGGCAGGAAGTAGCCCTTCATGTCATACTTGTTGTAGCCGCTGTAGTCCGACAGCACACGGCCTTCGAGCGCATAGCTGCGGATGAAGCGCTTGCCGTCCACGCTGGTCCAGTTCTCGGTGTCCCAGGTCAGATAGCCGTCTTCGTCCGTCTTCTTCTCGTCGAAGATCAGGTCCACCTGACGGTTGCCGTGGGCGATCAGCTCGACCAACTCTTCGGTCGTCAGGTCCTTTTCGCACTTTTGAATGAGATCCTTTACCTTCATGCCGTTTCCTCCTCAGCCCACATAGCCGGCAGCCTTCAGCAGCTCCACGGCTTTTTCATGGTTGGCATCGCTCATCATCACCAGCGGGCCAGTGCAGCCCATGCCGGATTCAGCATAGATGCCATTCTTCCAGAGCACCTTTACCGCATCTTCCAGGTCCATGACCTCAATGCCGGTGACGGCTGCAGTGCAGGGCTCAGCGGGGGGAGCCTTGACCTCCGCCGCCGCAGCGGAAGCGCCCTTCGCCGCTGCACGGCGAGCCTCAAGGATTTTCTCAAGACCGGCCTTTTCCGCCTTGGCGAATTCTTCCTTTGCCACCTCAAACACCTTGCCGCGCACGAGCTGCGCCGCGTATTCGAGCGCATTGGCGATCAGCGGTGCACCGCTGGCGCGGGAGATGATGAGGATAAGCTTCTCGTAGCCCTTGCCAATGCCCGGGCCGTAGCCGAAGCCGGTAGATTCAAAGCTGCCGCCGGTGGTGTAGGCGGACATCATCTTGATCATCACATTGCCGGTCAGGCTGTCCATGACCATTACGTCGGGCGTGCCCTGCAGCACGTCGTTGCCGCGCATGACAGCGCCGCCGTCTGCGCGCGCGGAGGTCGCCCATTTGAAGTCATAGCCGCCCTTTTTCAGCTCATTGAGCGCCATTTCGGTCTGGCGCGCTCCATCCACATTCAGGATGCCGACCGTGGGGTCCTGCACGCCGCAGGCCTTGGCGGTGATGATGCCATAAACGGCATTCCTGATCATGCTCTCGATGCGGTCAGCACTGGAGGTACCGGTCGTGTTTGCAACGAACATCTCGCGGCCCTTGGCGGGGGTGATCACGCGGCCCACCGTCGAAACGCCGATGGGGAAGGGAAAGTGCATCGTTACCGCGCCATCCACCTCATGGCTTTCGACGAGCTCTTCCATCTTCTTGTGGCCTTCATCCTCGTTTGCGACCTTCACGGTCGTTACGCCTTCATGCTCCAGCGTGCCGATGTAGTACACATCCACGCCGCGCTTGCTTGCCATCACGGCGGCGGCCATGGCGTTTTCTTCGCCATGCTCACTGCCCATGCCGGTCAGCGCAATGCGCGGACGTTTGCCAAACGAGCCGTTTTCCAGCCCGTCCGCCATCTCGAGGAAGGTCCGCGCGATGGTTTTTTCCAAATTGTTCATCTTTGCACCTCTTATTCGCCCTTGGCCAGCAGCGTTTCGGCAAACTCGCGCATCGCCTTGGCGATCATGCCCTTGACCTCGTCCTCGCTCACGCCAGAGGTCTGCTCCTGTGCACCGCTGTTCTTTTCGATCAGGAAGCTTACGCCATCGAAGAGGTTGGTCATGCGGCCGAGGAACAGAGAGCCCTTGCCGATGATCATAGCGCGGCTGATCTTTCCGACGAGCATATCCTCACGGGCAAAGCCGATGTACGGCACGCCGGAAGGGATGTGGCCCTGCGTGGGGGCCCAGCCGGTCAGGCCGTGCTGTACGATGAAGTCGTTCAGCGCGGCGCGCTCAATATCGCCGCGCTTGACAGCCAGCGCGCCGATCATCTTATAGTTGGCCAGCGGCACATCGCCCGCGCCGGCCGGCTTGGTGATGTCGGGATTCTGCATCTCGGGGGAGAATTTGTCCACATCCGTGACCTTCAGGCCTGCACGGTCGAGCGGATCGGTCACGAGTGAGCCGATGACCGCCTGCGGCGCGGAGCCAGTGCCGACGGTGTGGCGGCCCAGCACCTCAAGGTTGATCTCGGGATTTACACCGTCGTTTTCGCCGACGATCACGCAGAAGCCTCCCAGGCAGTCCTCCAGCGCGGGCAAGCCCTTCTTCACATGGTCCTTGCCGTTCATGCCGAGCTTGGCCGTGCAGCCGCCGGCCGTCACGGCTACGGTCTTGTACGCGCCGGACTGCACCAGAGCCGCCGCCTCGACCAGCGCGTGGGCGGGGCCCGCGCAGAAGCCGCGCGCATCGCTGCCGGTGGCGTTCATCAGACCCGCGATCTCCGCGGTCGCCTTGGCAAAGTTGCCGCCGCCGCGCTGGTTCATGTCGCCGCAGGCTTCCTCACAGCAGTCGATAACGTACTCGACCTCGCTCTTGTCGATGCCCGAATTTTTCACACCCGAGAGCAGCGCCATGACAGAGCTTGCCTTGGAGACGATGTTTTCGTGCATCACATGCGCGGAAAGGTTGGCATCAATGTCGTGGGCGCGCTTGACGCAGCCGACGAGCTTGTCGTGGTCATAGAGCCCTTCGCTGTGCTCCTCGGCGACCAGACGCTCGATCTCAGCGAGCTCCGAACCGTCCTTGATGCGCGCGACAATAGTCTCGTCGATGATGGGGTTGGCGGCGAACTGTTCCTTGTACTGCGCGACAAAGTCTTTGTCCAGCAGCACGAGGTCAAACACATCGCACGCCTGCATCAGCAGCAGGAACTCCTCCTGCGGCATGATCTGGCCAAACTTGCCGTAACGGTCGGCCACGTCGCAGGTCTTGTCATACCAGGGCTGGGGCACGGCGGTCAGCTCGTCTGGCGTTTTGTTGCCGATGTAGACCTGATTAGGCCAATAGGAGAGCACCTGCTCATAGCTGCGCAGGTGGGAGGGCAGCTCCTTGAGATAGTCGCCGTCGGGATTGACGATGCGCTCGGTCGTCTGGGTGGTGCCGTTGTGGAGCACCATGTCGGGGGTGTGCACCAGAATGTAGCCGGCGCCCTTGATCACGCTTTTCATAGTAGATCGTCCTCTCATATCTTAGTTGTCCCCCGCGGGGCGGGGGCGTGAATTGCTGCGAAGCAGGGCAGGGGAGAGCTCTGCCTTCCTTCCCGGCAACTGACTGCGCATGGGAACGAAGCGGGCGGCGGCACCGCCGCCGCCCATTCATCGTCTTCACTTCTTGTGAGCCGGAGTTTTAGTACTTGCAGTACTGCTCGCGGATGGAGGTCATCTCGTTGACGATATCGTCAACATCGAGAACCATTTCCATCATGCCGACCTGCTCGTCATAGACGGCGGGATCGAACTCTTCCTTGATCTCAGGCTCGCAGACGTGGTAAACCTTGAGTCCCAACGAGACTCCAGTCAACGGACCGGCGTAAGTCGGGTCACCATTGGTGACCGTCTCAGCAGCGAGACCGGAAGCTTCGCCTTCAGCGGCGCCCAAAAGAACGACAACGTTCTCAGCACCATACTGCTCGGCAAATTCCTTAACGCGCTTCTGATTTTCCAGATCCATTGCACCAGCGGACGTTCAGACGAAGCACTCCGTCGAGGAAAACACGACTTCGGCTCCGGCCGTCTTAGCACATTCCGCGATCGCCTGACCGGGAACGCCGTCACGGTCACCGATGATGATGACCTTCTTGCCAGCTAAAATGCCCATCACATATCCTCCTTTTCCTCAGAATTTATAGTAAGCCGCAATTGCAGCTGACTACCGCGTCAGATATACTTCTTGATCATGTTCTCCACGTTCTCCGGCGTGGCGTCTTCCTTCACGCAGGAGTCGATCATCTCGCCGTTTTCATAGATGGCGATGACGGGCAGGCCCAGGACCTTCTGGCTGATGGCCAGGCGGCGCGCCTTAGTGGTGTTGAGGGCGCAGAACTTGATCTTGTCGCCGTAGACATCGGCAAAGCCGTGGACGTGGGGCATCAGTGCCGCGCAGGGCACGCAGCCGTCGCCGTAGAAGTCAACGAGGATCTTGCCGGGGGCCTGAAGCACTTCGGCTTCAAAGGTGGTCTTATCGAGTTCAAGCATGGTGATGATCTCCTTTTCTTATTTTAAGTCAGCGATATATTTTTCGGCCTGCATGGCGGCGATAGCGCCGTCCGCCGCAGCCGTGACGACCTGACGCAGGCTCTTGACGCGGATGTCGCCCGCGGCATAGACGCCCTCGATGTTGGTGTGCATATTGTCGTCGGTCTTGATATAGCCCTTGTCCATGTCGATCACGCCCTCAAAGAGGTCGCTCTTGGGCAGAAGGCCGATGAATCCGAACAGGCCGAACAAACCGTCATCCTCGTCCGCTTCGATCGTGGTCAGCTCACCGGTTTTGGTGTTTCTCACGATCATTTTGCTGAGAATGTCATCTTCGCCGTCGACCTCGTCGACCACGGTGTTCCACAGGAAGTGGAGCTTTTCGTTCTTGAAGGCCTTTTCCTGGATGGACTTGGCGGCGCGCAGCTCGTCGCGGCGGTGGATGATGGTCACCTTGCGGGCGAACTTCGTCAGATA
>CAKTLD010000107.1 GCA_934572445.1 uncultured Oscillospiraceae bacterium | reverse complement strand
TCACAGACAGCAAGCCCTTTCGGCTGCTTGAACAATTTGTGCTCAAAATATTTGTCTAACTTTTTGGGGTCACTTCATGATGTATGGGGAGATTTTTTGACCGTTTTCATCCCAAAACTGCATTGACAGAACTGCTTTGCACCGGAAAAGAGCAGATCCTGTGCGGAGCCGCCCTTAAAAGAGATTCCGCCTGCCGTTTTACTTGTCCCAGAGCGTCAGCGCGCCGCTTTTGAGCGTGGCGGGCACATCAATGATGCGCTGGTTCGACGAGCCGCGGAAGCGCAGCGAGATATCGTGCAGCGTCTCCTCGTAGCGCCCGTCGATCAGTACGTCGAGCAGGGACAAAAGCTCGTCCGTCACCTCGCAGCGGGGATGGGAGCCGTCAGTGTGCAGGTCCTCCCAGGTGAAGCCTGTAAACGACCAGATGGTCTTCTGCGGCAGTTCCGCGCGCACGCGGCGCAGGAACGGCAGCAGCGCGCGCTGATTCTCCGGCTCGAACGGTTCGCCGCCGAGCACGGTCAGGCCGTTGATGTAGTCGGGCGTGAGCATGGCGAGCAGGGCGTCCTCGGTCTTCTTTGTGAAGGGCTCGCCGTAGTCGAAGGCCCACGTCTGGGGCTGAAAGCAGTTTTTGCAGTGATTGGTGCAGCCAGAGACGAAGAGCGTGACGCGCACGCCTTCGCCATTGGCAATATCACAGTTTTTGATCTCGCCGTAGTGCATGGCAGTCCTCTCCTTCAGGTTCTTACAGCGCGCGGAATCGCGCGGCGATGAGCTGCGCGGCGTCGGCGGGCGGCAGCAGGCTCGTGTCGATGCAGAGGTCGTAGTTGTCCTGTGCGCCCCAGACGCGGTCCGTGTAGCTCTCGTAATACTTGCGGCGCTGCTTGTCCATCTTACGGATCAGACGGATGGCCTGCTCGCGCGAGAGCTTTTCCTGTGCCATCTTGCGCGCGATGCGGTATTCCTCGGGGGCGGAGACGAACACGCGCAGAAGCTTCACGTCCTGCGAGCGCAGCACGAAGTCCGCGCAGCGGCCGACGAAGACACACTCTTCGCTTTTGGCGATGCGGCGGATCTCGTGGCTCTGCAGGGCGAAGAGCACCTCGCTTGTGGGCCGGCCGCGCAGCACATGGTAGTTGCCCTCATGCACGGTCTGAAAGAGGAAGGGATTGGTCGCCTTTTCGTCCGAGGGGGAGAGCGTCTTTTCCGAAAGTTCCCCATACTCGCACGCAAGGCGGATCAGTTCACGCTCGTAGACCCGTATGCCGAGGAGATCGGCTGTCCGCACGGCGATCTCATGGCCGCCGCTTCCGAATTGGCGGCTGATGCTGATGATGCGATTTCCCATGCTTCTTCCCTCTGTTCTTTATGGTTTCAGCGCGTTGAGCGCCGGCTGGGGAAACGAAAATTCACGCGTGACCGGCTGGATGACGGCGGAGAGTGATGCCGGCGCGTCGGTCAGGATCAGGTGGAGCGCACCGGAGCACGAAATGCCGATCTGACGGACCGCGCCCTCGCCGGTGACGCTCACCTCAATGCTGCCGCTCGTAAAAGAGACGCTCTGCGTCTTGATATCGGGCGCAATGGCCGCAGCCAGCGCGCTCATGCCGTCTTCGTCGAGCGAGAGTGTATAGAGATAGCCGCTGCCGGAGCGAACGCACTCCGCCGTGCCGTTCATGATCAACCCATAGCTCAGCGCGATGAGCTGCGAGGAATCGACAAGCGATGCGCCCGAGGCGTCGATGGAATTGCCGTCCGCATCGCAGATGCGGCTGCCGGAGAAATAGAAGCTGAACGTACCGGAGCGTATGCAGCCATAGCTTTGCCCGTCGATGGCGCGCTGGTCGTACTGCGCGGTATCGCTGAGCACGATGGAGCCGCAGTCGGCCGAGAGCGTGAGGTCAGCGGAGAGCTCGTCCTGCGCGGCGAAAGAACTGATCGCGTTGATCAGGCGCAGCGTATCCTCGGTGAGAACGGTGCTGTCCGCCGTGCCGTTCGCAATAGCGTGCAGAACATCGTCTGGGATCTCGGGAGCCTTGACGGAGTGGAGAAAGTCCACGCGGGCATCCAGTGTCAGCGCGCCGCTGTCCGTGAAGCGCAGCGACATCAGCTCCCCGCCTTCGGCACGCAGCTCAACGCTGAGCGACTGGACTGCGGCGGCGTCGGCAAGCGCTGCGGGCACCAGCAGACGCACGAGCGTGTCGGCATCCGCGCCGGCGGCGGTGAACCGGTAGAGCTTGCTGTTTCCGTCCACCGATTTGGTGATCTCCAGGGCGCGGCAGAGCGCTGCGGTCTTGCTCAAAAGTTCGCTGTAGTCGCCGCACACGCCGCCGATCGCGTAGGAGCGTCCATTTTCCAGATAGACCGCGCCGTTTGCGCAGTAGAGCGTCACGCCGTCCATCTGCACGCAGGTGATGGTCGTGCCATCCGATGACGCCGTGCGGACGGCGGTGGCGTTGGTCGATACCTGCGCACCGTTCAGAGAGGCGTCCACGGTGACGTCCATGGCCAGCGGGTCTTCCTTCATGCGCGATTCGATCAGAAGATAGGCCTCCACATCCTTACCGAGATCGGAATGGAGAAAGAATACCACCGCCGCTGCGGCCAGAATCAACAGGGCCAGCAGCAGGGCGAGAAGGCGGCTGCGCTTTTTCGCTCTGCGCTGCTTTTGCTGCGGTGCGGCTTCGCGCTCGGCACGCATGGCACGCAGTTCCTCCTCCACACGTCTGAGTCGTTCGTCAGCTGCTTCCCCGGCCGCAGGGACAGCTGCCCGCGCAGCCGTGGATACGGAGACGGCGGCCGGCACATCCTCCGGTATGGGAGCGGCGGGCGCCTCCGCTTCGCGGACGATCTGCTCGGCTTCGGAGATGATATCCGCCGGTGGGACGGGGCTGCCCGCGTGTGCGCGGCGGGCACGCCTGCTGCGGCGGACGAGGTGAAGGATCAAAAAGACGATCAGCAGCACTGCCAGCGCCAGCACCAGCCAGATCCACCACACCGAAAGTGTGGAGACCGCGGCGATCTCGGCGCTGCCGCCCTGTACGGGGAAGGTGAGGTAGCTGCCGACCTTGTCATAGTCGACGCTTTCCCACGCGCCGCCGTTCGGGCGGACATAGATGCGCAGTGCATCCGTTTTGCCATCGGGCGCAAGATAACGCACCGTGTGAGTGCTCTGCCCGTCGTCGGCAAAGGTGAGGCTCCATTGCTCCAGCACATCGCGGTCCACGACCGTCTGCGGCAGCCTGCCGTGCGAGAAGCAGGAGAAATACTGCTCCAGCTTGTCGCCGAACGTGCCGGAGAGAATGTTGAACGCAGAGGGCGTGGGAGCCTCCGAGGAAACCTGCATCGTATCCCCGCCGGTGTACTGGCCCTCAACAAGGAAGACGGTCCGCCCGTCCTCGCGCTGCTGCGCGGACGACAGCGCGGGCGTATAGGCGTCATACACGGCGCTGACGGTCGTGTCGAAATGCAGACTGCTCAGGTCTGCCTTGTCCCAG
The DNA here is from genome assembly GCA_934572445.1 of uncultured Oscillospiraceae bacterium. Lineage (GTDB taxonomy): Bacteria > Bacillota > Clostridia > Oscillospirales > Oscillospiraceae > Hominicoprocola. The sequence continues at coordinate 2,673 of CAKTLD010000107.1, read as the reverse complement.
TGGACGTAATAGCCGTCCTTTTCCGGCGGCGCGGGGATGTCGCTTTCGCTGAACGAGGCACCGTAGGTGAAACTGCGCTCAAGCACCGTTTCCCCGTCGGCCACAAAGCGGAGCGTGAACTGCTTCATGCTCTCGGGCAGGCCCTCAACAGCGAGAAGCGCATCATAGCCGATGGGCTCGGCGCGCCCGGAGTAGCCCTGACGGTTGATGCCCGCGAGCGTATCGGACACATAGTAGTTTTCCAGGAATGTGCCCGTGTCGCTGCCGGAGATCGCGCCGCTGTACTGCTGGCAGTCCGTGATCTCCACGAGCGAGTAGCAACCCGCCACGTTGCTGGCGCTGCCGCTGGCCTTTTCCGCCACGCCTGAGCCGACGATACCGCCGACATACTTCTTGCCGCCGAGCGTGCACTTGGCGTAGCTGCTGCGCACCACTGCGCCCGTCAGGCCCGCGATGCCGCCGACGTAGCTGCCATTTTCGCTCGTGACGGTGCCGTAGCCCTCGCAATCAGTGATCAGGCCAAGGTCCATGCGCCCGCACACGCCGCCGACATAGCTGCGCTTGCCTGTCACCGTGCCGGTGTTGGTGCATTTCTGGATGATGGATTTGTATTCATACTGGCGGCGGTAGCTGTCGGAGATGTGGGCGGTCACGTCATCCTCGGGATCGAGCGCATACTCGATCGCCATGGAGCCCGCGATGCCGCCGGTATTGATATCGCCGTAGACCTCGCCGGTGTTGTTGCTGCCGGACACCTTGCCGAGCGTGACCGAATCGATATCGACGGAGGATGTGTCGGAGATGATGTCCGATGAGCCGCTGTTCGCCACGGCCTCAAGTACGGTGTCGGAGATCTCATTGAACTTGCTGTTGATGGCACGGATGTCGTTTGTCAGCGCGCCGACCGTGCCGTTTGCAGCACTGTTGAGCATCGTGACCTGACTGCTCAGGCCGTTGATCGACGAGGTCAGTCCGCCGAGGTCCGGCGCGGCCACGATCTGCGTCGAGCCGGTGATGACGCCCGAGGCGTCGCCCTCATGGCTCACACCCGCGCCCGCGGCGCTGCCGCCCCAGATGGTGGTGCTGTGACCGCTGTCGGAATGTTCGTGATCCACACCGGCAGCCGCGCCCTTGCCGCCGCCGAGCACGGTGTCGGAGGCGTGGGAGGCGTCACCGGTGATGACGCTGTCGACGCTGGCGTTCAGGCGGACGTTGTTCAGCTCATCGGCCGCGTTGTCCACATAGCCGGACATGCTGTTCAGGCGTGAGGCGATTTCGTTCGAGCCGCCCTCGGCGTGGTTGGCCACCGTGTTGACAAGACCGCTGAGCTCGTCGAGCTGAGCTTCGAGCTTTTGCAGCAGGCTCTCGGAGACCTCCATGCGGATGTAGGGTTCCATCTGGCCCACGATGCCGCCCACGTCCTTGCGCCCGCACACGGCGCTTTCATTGCGGCAGGCGCGGATCTGACCGCAGCTGCGGCCCGCAATGCCGCCGACATTGTAGCCGATGTGCTGGTAGCCTACCGCCGCAGCGTTCACACACTCGGCAATGATGCCGGAGGAATAGCCCGCTACGCCGCCGGTGTCGGTGGCAACGCCGGCGGTGTCCAGCTGGGAGAGCTTGGAAAGATCGAGTGTGAACGAGAGGTTGAGATTTTCCAGGTCAATGGCCGGGTCCACGCTCTCGATGTTGACGTAAGCGCCGTTGCGGCAGGTGAGCACGCTGCCGAGATTGCAGCCCACGATGCCGCCGGTCATATTTTCGCCGAACACCGCACCGGCGGAGGTGCATGCGCAGATAACGCCTGTGGCGGCGTTTTCGCCCGCGATGCTGCCCACGCTGCGCTTGCCCGACACGCTGCCGGTAAAGGCACAGTTTGTGATGCTGCCGTGGTTCTCGCCCACGATGCCGCCAGAATTCATGCTGTCGCCCGCGGGGGTGACAGCGCCGGTCACGTTCAGATCCGTGATGGAGCCGCCCTCCTGCAGTACGCCGAAAAGACCGGCGGGGGAGAGACTCTCCGTGATGGCAACGGCACTGACGGTGTGGCCGTTGCCGCGGAACGTGCCGCCGAAGGTCGGCACGGGCAGGTAGTCCGCCCCCTCAAGCGTAAGGTCTGCGTCAAGGCTGACGGTTTTGCCGCGCGACCAGGAATCCAGCGTGCAGGAGCGGGCAAACTGCGCAAACTCCTCCGCGCTCGTGATGTGGATGATGTCTTCGCCGTCGGCCGATACCTGCACGACCGGCACAACGGCCGCCAGCAGCACCAGAGAAAGCGCGAGCGCGCAGAGACGATACCGTATCCTGTTATTCTTCTTCATCATCGTCTTGCTCCTCATTTGCAGAACCCGAGATCAGGTTCAGGTCGATGTCGCCCTCCACAGTCGCGTGCATCATGCCGCGTACCGTGCCGTTGATGGTGCCGTGGACCATGCCGTTGACGGAGACCTTGCCGTGGGCACTCTTTTTTTCCACCATCGACGGTACGGAGAACGACGTTTTGTCGATCACGCCGCTGCCGATCAGCAGGATCTGAGGCAGGGCGAACATAACCATGACGATCGAGATGACCGTGCCGCGGCCAAGACTCTCGCCGATGCAGGCGATAACGGCTTCGGAGGTCATGCTGCCGATCAGAAAGCCGCAGATCGACATGATCGCGCCCGAGGTGAT
>CAKTLD010000106.1 GCA_934572445.1 uncultured Oscillospiraceae bacterium | reverse complement strand
CCGAAGTCGTTGTCGCCCTTGCCGTTGAGGGCGTAGGCCTCGTCGATGAACAGCACGCCGCCGAGCGCCTTTTCGATGACCTTGCTCGTCTTGATGGCCGTCTGGCCGACATAGCCCGCGACGAGCCCGCTGCGGTCGACCTCGACAAGCTGCCCCTTCGACAAAATGCCGAGCGAGCGATAGATGCGCGCCATCAGACGCGCGATCATCGTCTTGCCCGTGCCGGGGTTGCCGGTGAACACCATGTGGAGCGAGAAGTCTGCGTTCGGCAGCCCCGCTTCCTCGCGCCGCTTGAAGACGGTCGCCATATTGATAAGGTTGTTCACCTCGCGCTTGACTTCGCCGAGGCCGACGTAGCTGTCGAGCTCAGATTTAAGGTCCTCCATCTTCTCCGGCGGGGGGAGGGGGGGCTCCTCCTCTCTTTTCTCGTCCGCGCCGGTGGAGGCGGCGGACTTATTCGGCTTTGCGCCGTCCGCGCTCTTTGGGGTATTCGCTTTGGGCGCGACTTCCTTCGGGGCGGCGGGCACGGCAGGTGCGGCGGGCGCGCCCCAGAAGTCGCTGCCCATGCGGTTTAAGTTGTTCTGCGTCATCGTGCGGATGACGTCGAGCTGCTGGAGGATGATCTCGTCCTTTTTATCCATGTGGATTCTCTCCCTTCGTTCCATAGGGTGTATGCGCCATCGCGCGGAACAGCAGCGCGGTGACGAGGCCGCTGAGCGCGCCCGTAAAGAGCGACACCAGCAGCAAAAACGGCAGATAGTAGAGCGGCGCGGCCGACCCGAGCGTGATGAGCGCGGCGCAGACCTGCCCGCAGTTGTGCGCCGCCGCACCCGCAACGGAAACGCCAAAGATGCTCAGCCGCTTTGACCGGCTCAAAAGCGCCATCACGAAAAGTGCCGACAGTCCGCCGAGCAGCGAGAATAAAAGCGCCGAGGCATTCCCCGCGAACAGCGCGCCGAGCGTACAGCGCACGAGCAGGATGGCGAGCGCGCTCGGAAAACCGAGGGCATAGAGCGCGTAGAGCGTGACGATGTTGGCAAGGCCGAGCTTGACGCCCGGCAGCGGCACGAGCAGCGTGAGCGGAAAAAACGATTCCATATAGGAAAGCGCCAGCGCCAGCGCGGACAGCACCGCGCAGAGCGTGAGCTCCTTGGTCGTGATCTTCATGCCCTCACCCCGCGATCAGATCGTAGTCGGACGCGCTGCCCGCAAGCGTGACGGCAATGCGCGCCGGCAGGCACACGATGCTCTGTCCCGCGCGAGAGATCGCGCCGGAGTGGACGCAGTCCTGATTCGGGCAGTCGCTTTCGCTCACGCGCACCGCGCCGTTTTCCACGGCAACGGTCAGCGTATAGCCACGGCTCTCATAGCTGCCGCCGGTATAGTCGGTGAGCGCGCAGCGCTCGACGGTCTCGCCGTCGATGGTGATGCTGACCGTCAGCTCACCCGCCGACCTGGCCGCGAAATACGGCCTTGCGGCGAGTGCAAGCGCGAGCAGCAGCACCGCGAGCACGACGAGCGCATCCCACTTTGTGGGCTTCAGCTCAGGGAAGCGCTTCATAGGTGTACCCGCTTTCGTCGTTCGGTGTAAAGGTATCGGTCAGACCGGGCGTATAGAGCACGCTGCCATCGTTTGTTACCATGATCAGCTCAAACTGCGTCAGCCCCTGCGCGGCAAGGGAATCACGCAGCGCGAGCGCGCCGTCAGGGCCGAGGACAAAGCACGCCGTCGAGAGCGCGTCCGCCCACGCGCCGTTTTCGCACAGCACGGTCACGCTGACGAGCCCGCTTTCCGCGGGGCTGCCGGTCTTGGGGTCGATGATGTGGTGATAGCGCACACCGTTTTCTTCAAAATAGCGCTCGTACACCCCCGAGGTCACGATGAACTTGTCCGCCGCCGACACGACGCCAAGGTAGCTTCCCGCGTCCGCGGGGTCCTTGACCGCGATGCGCCAGTCGCTGCCGTCGCTCTTTTTGCCCATCACAAACACATCGCCGCCGAGGTCGAGCGTCGCGGATGTGACGCCCTCCTGTTCAAGCTGCGCGCGCAGAACATCCGCCGCGTAGCCCTTGGCGATGCCGCCGAGATCGAGCTGCGCGCCGTCCAGAAGCGTGACCGTCCAGCCGTCCGCTGTCCTGTTCAACGCCACCTTGCCGCAGCCCGTATGGCTCAAAAGCTCTGCAAGCTCGTCTGTGGACGGCACGCGGCGCTCATCCTTCGTAAAGCCCCAAGCGTCGAGCACGGGGGCGAGCGTCGGGTCGAACGCACCGTCCGCCGCATCGGAGATCGTCAGCGCCGTTTCGATCAGCGCGGGTAAGATATCGTCCGCGCCGTATTCGACCGTTTCACCGTCTGCGGCATTGAGCGCATAGAGCTCGCTGCCCTCTGCCGTGCGCGAGAGGACCGCTTTATCCAATGTATGAAGTTCCCTCTCCGCGTTCTCGAGCGCGGCAGAGGCGTTCTCGCCGTAAACCGTCAGGTTCATCACCGTATCCATGGCGTACACGGTACGCGTTTCGCCCCGCGGTGCATCCGCGCCGCAGGCGGCCAGAGAAAGCGCAAGCGCCAAGGCGAGCGCCGGCGCAAAAAGACGTTTGATCATACAGGCTCCTGAAAATACAGTATATCCTGTTTTATTGTACGCGCACGGGGACTGTCTGTCAAAGCAAAAAAGTGGTATGATAAAAAAATTGCGGCAGAGGCGCAACCTTTTCGCGCGCTTGCCGTCTGATAGGGTGAAGACGAGCAGATCGGGCTTCATTCATGCATGAAAGAACAAAGAGGTGACCGTCTTGAACGATACCGAGATCGTGCAGCTCTTCTTCGCGCGCAGCGAAGAGGGCATCGCGCAGAGCGAGCGGAAATACGGTGCGCTGTGCCGCAGCGTTATCCGGCGCATCCTGCCGGACGAGCGCGACGCAGAGGAATGTCTGAACGACGTATGGGGCCGCGTGTGGGATGCTATCCCGCCGGAGCGGCCTCGCGTGCTGGGCTCATTCCTCGCACGCATCGCGCGCAACCTTGCGCTCGACCGCTACACCTATAACCGTGCGGAAAAGCGCTCGACCTCCCTGACCGAGGCGTTCGAAGAGCTGGAGCCGTGGCTTCCGGACGCGGACGACGCACAGAGCGCGGCGGAGGCCAATGAATTCCGCGACTGGATGCGCCGCTTTCTGAACGCGCAGACGCGGGAAAACCGCGTGTTTTTCGTCCGCCGCTACTGGTACGGCGAGAGCGTGAGCGAGATCGCGCGCGCAACCGGCGCAAGCGAAGAAAAGGTCAAATCCTCGCTCTTCCGCACAAGAAACCGCCTGCGCGAGACAATGAAAAAGGAGGGCATCGCATTATGAGCGAGCACAAATTTGAGGTCTTTCAGCACGCCGCCGACAAGGCCGTGCTGGAAGAGGCACAGATACCTATGAAAAAGAGAAGCATCCGGATACGCTTTGCGGCGGCAGCCGCATGCGTGTGCATCCTCGCGGCGGCTGCTGTGGTCTGGCAGCCATGGAACCACGGCAAGCCCGACGATGCCGGCGACCGGACACAGATCCCCAACCCGTGGTCAGACACCACGATCGAAGATATCCGTGCCATGGGCTTCCACATGGTCCTGCCCGACGGGGCGGAGAACATCACCTTCACCGCGCTCAACGCAAATGAAAACGGCGCCGACATGGTCGAAGCGGACTACACGCTCGACGGCATCGAGTACACCTGCCGCGCGGCGAAAAGCGCCGAGAGCGAGGACATCTCCGGCCTGTATGAGACCTGGGATCAGAACCTGAGCTGGACAGTGGGCGAGGCACAGCTGAAGATGTGCACCAACAACCTCACAGGCTATGTCAGCTGGTATCTGCCCGGGGAAGAGCAGCAGTGGTGCATCAGCAGTTCGAGTGCCGACGCGCAGCTGCTGCACAACGCCGAGATCCTTGCCGCCGGCCTCGGCCAGGAGCTGGCCACCGCCCCTGAGGGAGCGGAAGACACCGTCATCAGCGTCTTTTCGCAGGATGGCCTGACCGTGGCGGAGACAGCCTTCACCTATGGCGGCGCACGCTGGGCGTACCGCACCGCCCCGGGCGTGCTGGATCTGATCGACATCTCCGGCCTTGGCGATTTTTCCACAGGTGCGGACGGCAGTGTGAGCTACTGCGAGGCGCAGCTCTCCTACGACGAGGGCGGCGCGGGCAAGATCATCTGGTTTGATGTCGTGCCCGGCATTGAGTACAGCCTGAGCGTGGAAAGCGGCGCAAGTGCGCAGACGCTCACCGACATGGCAAATACGCTGTTCGTGCCCATGCAGGGTGACGCAGGTTAAACTGTACTGCGCGCCGTGTGAAAGCGCAGCAAAAGGGGACCATTCTCTTGAAAAAGAGAATGGTCCCCTTGACCGCTTATCCGTCCCTCTTCGCGCGCTTCGGCTGCGGGTCGCGCAGCTCGGGGATCGCACCGCCGGACACCGCCCACAGGTACAGGCTCGCCACGCTGCCATAGGGATGGAAGCGGCGGCGGTATTTTTCAAACAGTGCGCGGTCGATCTTTCGGTGACGGTAGACCATGCGCAGCCCGCGCTGAATGGCAAGATCGTCATAGCTGAAAATATCGGGCCGCTGCATGCAGAACAGCAGGATCATCTCCGCCGTCCACACGCCCACACCCTTGAGGGCGCTCAGCGCACGGATGGCCTCTCCGTCGCTCTGCTGCCGGATACCCTCAGGATCAAACGCGCCCGTGCGGACCCTTTGGGCAAAATCCGTAATATACTCCGCCTTGCGGAAGGTCATGCCGAGCGCCTGCAGCCGCGGGACTCCCGCGGCCAGGATCGTCTCCGCGTTCACCTCGCCCAGCGCCTCCCGCATGCGCTGCCAGATCGTCGCCTGCGCCCGGGTGGAGATCTGCTGGCCAATGATATGATGGACAACGGCGGAAAAGAGGTCGGGATCGACCTCGCGCTCAATGGGCCCCACGCGGTCAATGACCGCACAGAGGCGCTTGTCCTTTTTTCTCAGATAAGAAAGCTCTGTCTCTCCGTAGGCAAAATACATCCGTGCCGCCCTCCCGTGCAGGTCTTTTTCATCATGATAGCACAGTCGGGCCCGCGTTTCCAGTATTTCGGCCCGCGCCAGCAAAAAGGAAAAGGGAACGGCCGGAGCCGTTCCCTTTGATCCGTTTATGGGCTTACTGCTTGGCGTTTTTAGTCTCCTCGCGCACGGTACGCTTGAGCTCCAGCTGCTCCGCAGCAGCCTTGACACGCGCGTTCGCAGCTTCCTTTTTGATGGAAAGCTCCGCCAGGACCGCGTCCTTCTTCGCGCCAAGATAATCCTTGGCCTCGTCGATGGCTTCGTCAAGCTCCATGTCCTTGACCTGCTCTTTCAGCTCCTTCGCGTTCTCTTCGATCGCGGTGTGGATCTCCTTACCGAGCGCCTTGGCCGCAGCCCTGACCTCTTCCTGATTCTTCAGCATGGTGGGGATCTCCTTTCCTTGCCAAACAGCTTAGTACATGCCGCCCATGTCGCCCATGCCGGCGCCGGGAGCAGCCGGTGCGGGGGGCTCGGGCTTGTCGGCGACGAGCGCTTCGGTGGTCAGCACCATGGCGCTGACGGACGCGGCGTTCTCCAGCGCGGAGCGCGTGACCTTCGCGGGGTCAACGATACCGGCAGAGATCATGTCGCAGTAGACTTCCTTATAGGCATCGAAGCCGTAGCCGACCTTGCGGCTGGACTTGATCTTCTCGAGCACAACGCTGCTGTCGATACCGGCGTTGGCCGCGATCTGACGGACGGGCTCCTGCAGGGCCTTGACGATGATCTGAACACCGGTCTTCTCATCGCCCTCGACCTTGCTGATGAGCTTTTCAACAGCGGGAACGGCGTTGACGTAGGCAGTGCCGCCGCCGGCAACGATGCCCTCTTCGACGGCCGCGCGGGTCGCGTTCAGCGCGTCCTCGATGCGCAGCTTCTTCTCCTTCATCTCGGTCTCGGTGGCCGCGCCGACCTTGATAACGGCCACGCCGCCGGCGAGCTTGGCAAGGCGCTCCTGCAGCTTTTCCTTGTCGTAGTCGCTCGTGGTCACGGCGATCTGTGCGCGGATCTGCGCCACACGGTCAGCGATGGCCTTCTTGTCGCCGGCGCCGTCGACGATGGTGGTGTTCTCCTTGGTGACCTTGATCTGGCGGGCACGGCCGAGCATGTCGATCGTGGCGCTCTTGAGCTCGTAGCC
>CAKTLD010000105.1 GCA_934572445.1 uncultured Oscillospiraceae bacterium | reverse complement strand
GCGAGATCATCGACTGCTGCCTGCACGACGGCTCGCTGGACGATTACCTCCAGCTCACCCCGATGAAGCTGAAGTAATTCGGAACTTTTTCGGAACAATTCCCCCATCCGATGTAGGAAACGTGAATAAAAGGGGGTGTTCTCTGTTCGAAGAGAGCACCCCCTTCGCCCCCCAGAGAAGGACGGCCCCTCCTCGTCCCCCGCATTGGCAGATTGCAGCTCTTCGAGCTGCTCGCCTGCAATGCAAACGCCTTTCTTTTGGGCGAACACCAGTGCCGCATTTTCTCCCGCACCTGTACGGAGAAAGGAGCATTTTTATGGAACATACAATAAGGGTCATCGCGCATATAGAAAGTGACTTTCCCGAGAAGTTCGGCATCCCGCGCCAGAGCGGGCTTGTGCCTGAACTGCGGGCGAGAATCGTCTTTGAGCCGGAGTATCGCAGCGACGATGCGCTGCGCGGCATCAAGGGTTTTTCGCACCTCTGGCTGATCTGGCAGTTTTCCGCCGCCGTGCGCGACACCTGGTCGCCCACCGTGCGCCCGCCGCGTCTCGGCGGCAACGAGCGTGTGGGCGTGTTTGCCACGCGCTCGCCCTTCCGCCCGAACGCCATCGGTCTTTCGTGCGTGAAGCTCGAGGATGTGCGGCATGAGGAGGGTCTCGGCAGCGTTCTGCTCGTCTCGGGCGCGGATCTGATGGACGGCACACCCATTTATGACATCAAGCCCTATCTTCCCTACGCCGACGCGCATCCGGAGGCGCTGGGCGGCTTCGCCCCCTCGCCAAAGGAGACGATCGCGGTCGACTGTCCGCCGGAGCTTCTCCAAAAGTTGCCCGAGGGACAACGCGCAGCACTGCTGGGCGTACTTGCCCAGGACCCCCGCCCACAATATCAAAACGATCCCGAGCGGGAATACGGCATGAGCTTCGGCGGCTGGAGCGTGCACTTCCGCGTCAGCGGCGGAACGCTCCATGTGCGCGCAGTGGAAAAAGAAACGGATCGGTAAAGAAGGCGTTAAAGGAAAAGAAGGCGGCGCTAAAGGCGCGTTAAAGGGCAGGCAAAGCGGTTGATATGCGAAAAACGGGCGACTATAATTGCGGCAGAATACATAAAAGGAGCGAACCCGTAAGATGGAAGTTTCCAACGCATTTGTTGTTGCTATGGGTATGGGCGTCACATTCGTGGGCCTGACCTGCATCATTTTTCTGACGATCCTGATGGGCAAGATCCTCAGCAGGACAGAAAAGCCCGAGCCGCCCAAGGCTGCCCCCGTCCCCGTTCCGGCAGCTCCCGCCGTTCCGGCAGACGGCCTGACCGACGAGGTCCGTATCGCCATTATGGCGGCACTCGCACAGGAGCCCGGCTTCAGCCTGGCCAATGTTACGAGCGTGAATATCCGTAAGATCTGAGTACGATTTCCACTTCTTCCTTTGAACGCAGAAAGGACGGCCCCGCAGCCGTCCTTTTTGCGTTCTCCAAAGTATTTTGCAAAAAAGCAAATGTTTAGCGCCAATTTAGCGAATCCTGTGCTATAATGTCGCCAATGGATATGACTGGACCCACGCGCCGCGCGGAAAGGAAAGAGGGGGAGCCAACATGGCGAAGGACTCGGGCAAGCTCCGGAGCTTTTATGACTTTTTTCTGACAGCTGCCACGCTGGCCGTAGCAACGGCAGTCTGCACACTGCTGCGGCAGATCGACCAGAGCGGCAGCTACGTCAATCTGATCTTCGTGCTGGCGGTGGCGTGCATCTCGCGCTGGACAGAGGGCTACTTCTGGGGCATTTTCAGTTCCATTTTCGGCGTGCTGTTCGTCAACTTCATCTTTACCGCGCCCTACTGGGAGTTCAACTTCACCATCACCGGCTATCCGCTCACGTTCCTCGCGATGCTGGCCGTCTCCATCATGATCAGTGCGATGAACACTCAGATCAAAAAGCAGGAGAAGCTGCGTATCGAAACAGAAAAGGAAGCCGTGCGCGCCAACCTGCTGCGTGCGATGTCGCATGACATCCGCACGCCGCTGACAAGCATCGTGGGCAATACGGCAGCGATCCTTGAGAACGAGGACAGCTTTTCCCCCCAGCAGCGGCGGCGGCTTCTGCAGGATGTAAATGAGGACGCGCAGTGGCTGATCCGGATGGTGGAAAATCTGCTTTCCATCACGCGCATCAGCGGCGGGCAGACGCACATCGAAAAGGACTGTGAGGCGGCCGAGGAGATCATGGCTGCCTCGGTCAGCAAATTCCACAAGCGTTTTCCGGATGTCAACGTCTCTGTCGAGGTGCCGGACGAGGTTCTGATGGTGCCGATGGACGCGACGCTGATCCGTCAGGTCATCATGAACCTGCTGGAAAACGCCGTCATCCACGGCGGCGGCATCACACAGATCAATTTCCGCGTCTCACGCGAGGGAGACAACGCCTGCTTTTCCATCAGCGACAACGGCGTCGGCATCCCGAACGAAAAACTGGCAACGATCTTCAGCGACGGACTTTCCAGCGTTTCCCACAGCAATTTCGACATGAAAAAAAATATGGGCATCGGGCTCTCCGTGTGCAGCACCATCGTCAAAGCGCACGGCGGCACGATGTCCGCAGAGAATTTGAAGACGGGCGGTGCATGCTTCCGCTTCTATTTGCCGATGGAGGAGGGCAAAAACAGTGAAATTGAAGGATAAGGTCCTGGTCGTCGAGGACGAGCAGAATATCAGCAATTTTATTTCCACCGTGTTGAGTGCGAACGATTTTGACGTGCTGGTCGCGCAGACCGGCACGGAGGCGGTCTCGATGATCACCTCCCACTGCCCCGATCTCATTATTCTGGATCTGGGCCTGCCCGACATGGATGGGCTGAACATCCTCAAGGAGGTGCGCTCGTGGTCCAATCTGCCGGTCATCGTGGTCTCGGCGCGCACACACGAGCATGATAAGGTAACGGCGCTGGACCTCGGCGCGGACGATTACATTGAAAAGCCCTTCGGCACGAGCGAACTGCTCGCGCGCATCCGCACGGCCATCCGGCACACGCGCACGCCGCTCGACAACGGCGAGATCGCGCAGTCCGGAAAATTCACCGTGCGCGGCCTGACGATCGACTACGACAAGCACCACGTTCTGGTGGACGGACAGGACGTCCACCTGACGCTCAACGAGTTCAAGATCGTGGCGCTGCTCGGCAAGTACGCGGGCAAGGTGCTGACCTATGACTATCTCATCAAGCAGATCTGGGGTCCCAAGGCCAAGGCGGACAACCAGATCCTGCGCGTCAACATGGCGAACATCCGCCGCAAGATCGAGAAGAATCCCGCCTCGCCGGAGTATATCTTTACGGAGATCGGCGTAGGCTACCGGATGCTCGAGGGTGAATAAGATGATAAGGCCCCGCGGGGCCTTATGATACCAGGGCGTTCGCGCCCCCACACGATCACGCAGATGGCTCTTGCCGGGAGGTACGGCAGGAGCTTTCTGCGTTTTTGCGCAAGGAGCGGCGCGCGGCATCCGCGGCACACAGAAAAGCTCCGCCGAAGCAGAGCTTTTTATTATGTTAAAAATCCAACTTTTTTCGGCTCTCACCGCAGCGCTCACACGCCCATAATAAGGGGCACCAGCGCCGCCGAGCAGGCGGTCATCAGCACGCCCGTGCAGAACGAATAGGCCACCGTTTCGGTGTTGCACACCTGCTCGACGATGGGCAGGCACACGTCGGTCGAGGCGGTGCCGGGAATGGTGACAGCCTCGATATAGCCGATTCTGCCCGCGATGACGGGCAGCAGGATGATGCCGAGCATCTCGCGCAGCACATTGTGCAGAAACGAGACCGCGCTTGCCATTGTGTGCCCAGCGCTTGCGATGACGCTCGGGGCCATCGTGTACCAGCCAAAGCCCGCGCTGATGGCGAGCCCTTCGCGCAGCGTCATGGGAGAGAGCGCGGCGTAGATCACGCCGCCGAGCAGCGTGCCGAGCACAGCGAAGATGGGGACTAAAATGACGCCGAGCCCTGCGCCGCGCAGAATGTGCGCGATGCTGCCGTCCAGCCCCATGGAAAAGCCGATAAGTCCCAGCATGATACACAGGCCGATCACGAGCCAGTCTCCCGAGCGGGCCTGAAAGACGGGAAGGTCAGCGCACACGCGGCGGATGACAAGAGCGCCGAGCAGCATCCCGACAACGACCATCAGCAGGATCATCAGCGACATTTTCGCGCCCGATATATTGGCCTTTTCGTGCGATGCCTCCGCTTCGTCAACGACTGCACCGGCGGGACGGGCGCGGCGGTCGATGTGCAGCAGTTTTCGCACAGCGAACGCGCCAAGCATGCTGCCCGCAGCCGTCAGCACTGTGACGAGCAGCGCCTGAATACCGATGCTGCCGAGGCTCGACGTGACCTCCTCGTCCGCGCCCATGCGCAGGCCCATCAAAAGCACCAGCGCATAGACGGAAAGCGACATGAGCTTGTCCACGAATTTGAATTTTTCTGCGTACTTTCGCAGGCGTGAGGCCAGAAGGTAGCAGGCGATCATAATGGACCAGTAGAGTGCGAGCATTGCCATGAGAGGGGACCATCCTTTCGCCGCGTGGCGGCAAAGATAGAAAAAGGGCGGCGCGTGATCCGCGCCGCCCTTTGCTGCTTTGGGATAAGGAAGATCAGGCGAGGGTGTTGACCCAGGCGGAGTATTTGGCGAGGTTTGCGTCGCGCTCGCTCGCGTCCGCACCCTTGGTGAGGATGTAGACCTTGATCTTCGGCTCGGTGCCGCTCGGGCGCACGACGATGTGCGTGCCGTCGCAGAGCTCAAAGCGCAGCACGTTCGAGCCCGAGAGCGCAATCTTCGTGGCCTCGCCGCTTGCGGCGTCGCGCGCGGTGCCGTCCGCGTAATCCTTGTACGTTGCGACCTTGACGCCCGCGATCTCGCCCGGCGGCGTCTCGCGCAGGGACTTCATCAGGTTTGCCATCTTCTCCGCGCCATCCAGGCCCGGCATGACAAGGTTGTGCGTCTTTTCGCCGTACCAGCCGTACTTTTCAAAGAGCGCTTCGAGCGCGTCAAAGAGCGTCATGCCCTGGGAGTAGTACCACGCGGCCATTTCGGTGAGCAGCAGCGAGGCGGTGACCGCGTCCTTGTCGCGCACATAGTGGCCGAGCATGTAGCCATAGCTTTCCTCGTAAGAGAAGATGACGGTGTTCTTGCCCGCGCTTTCAAGTTCATTCATCTTCTCTGCCATGAACTTAAAGCCCGTGAAGGTATCGTAGCAGGCAAGACCGTTCGCCTCGGCCACGGCGCGCGCCATTTCGGTCGTCACGATGGTCTTGAGCGCGGCGGCGTTTTCAGGCAGCTTGCCCGCGCGCTTCATCGCGCCGATGAGATAGTCAAGCAGCAGAACGCCCGTCTGGTTGCCGGTAACAGGCTCAAATTCGCCCTGACGGTTGCGCACCATGATGCCCACACGGTCGCTGTCGGGGTCGGTGCCGAGGATAAAGTCGACGTCGTTCTTCTTGGCAAGGTCGATGGCGAGATAGAAGCCCTCGGGATTCTCCGGGTTCGGGGAAACGACCGTGGGGAAGTTGCCGTCGATGACCATCTGCTCGGGCACGCAGAGAAGGTGCTTGATGCCAAGCTTTGTAAGCGCCTCGGGTACGAGCTTGTAGCCGCAGCCGTGGAAGGGCGTGTAGACAAGCTTAAAGTCGTCGGCAACCTTTTTGACGGTATCATAGTCGTTGACCATGCTCATGACGTTTGCCATGAAGCGCTCGTCGCAGTCTGCGCCGAGCATCGTGATGAGACCCTTTTGCACCGCCTCGTCAAAGTCCATCGACGTGACGCCGGTGAAAATGTCGATGTGCTCAAGCTCCCTGGCGATCGCGGCGGCGTGCTGGGGCGGCAGCTGTGCGCCGTCCGACCAGTAGACCTTGTAACCGTTGTACTCCTTGGGATTGTGCGATGCGGTCACGTTGATGCCCGCCGTGCAGCCGTATTCGCGCACGGCGAACGAGAGCTCGGGCGTCGGGCGCAGGGACTCAAAGAGCTTGACCGTGATGCCGTTGCCCGCCATGACGCAGGCCGCGGCGCGCGCGAACTCCATCGAGTGGTTGCGGCAGTCCATGCAGATGGCGACGCCCTTTTTCATGGCCTCCTCGCCCTCAGCACAGATGACGTTGGCAAAGCCCTGTGTCGCCCAGCGGATGACGTGGCGGTTCATGTTGTGAAGACCTGTGTACATCGTGCCGCGCAGACCCGCCGTGCCGAATTCGAGCGGGCCGTAGAAGCGGTTTTCGATCTCCTTTTCATCGTTTGCGATGGCCTTGAGCTCGTTTTTCTCGTCCTCGCTCAGCGCGGGGGA
>CAKTLD010000104.1 GCA_934572445.1 uncultured Oscillospiraceae bacterium | reverse complement strand
ACCACAGGTGAGTACCCCGCCGGTATGCTGCCGCTATGGGTCAAATGAAAATGTCCTTGACTTGGGGAGCACTTTAACATCATGATGGCCGCAGCGTTGCCGCCGGGGATGCCCAGACTGAGCAGAGGCACCATGGAGCCGCCGGTCGCGGCGTTGTTGCCGGTCTCCGGTGCGGCGATGCCCTCGGCGCAGCCGGTGCCGAATTTTTCAGGGGTCTTGGAGATCTTCTGCTCGGTGGAATAGCAAAGGAAGGACGCAATAGTCGCACCCGCGCCGGGCAGGATGCCGATGACCGTGCCGAGCACGGAGCAGCGAGCGATGATACCCTTAAGGGACCAAATTTCCTTGGCGGTGGGAAGCTTGGCGGACATACCGCTACCCTCCTTGCCTACAGCGGTAAGCTTCGCGGGCTTGTTGGTCTGCTTCAAGACCTCAGTAACCGCAAAGAAGCCGATCATCACGGGGATCATCTCGATGCCGGAGGTGAGGAAACGGGTGCCGAAGGTCAGACGGGGCACGCCGAGCAGCGGATCGAGGCCGATGCAGGCGAGCAGCAGGCCGAGAAGACCGGAGATGATGGTGCGGCAGATGTTGTCGGTCTCAAGGCTCGTGAGGATGGAGAGCCCCATGAACGAAATGGCAAACAACTCGGAGGGGCCGAAGCTCAGCGCCGCCTGTGTCAGCTGGGGGCTGAGCAGCAGCATACAGATTGCCGCGAACATGCCGCCGAATGCCGAGCAGATGAGCTGGATGCCGAGCGCCTTGCCCGCCTCGCCCCGCTGGGCCATGGGATAGCCGTCGTAGGTGGTCGGCGCGCTGGATGGCACGCCGGGGATCTTGAAGAGGATAGCCGTCATGCCGCCGCCGGTGATGGACGCGCAGTAGATGGCGACGAGAAAGGCGATGGCGCTGACCGCGTCCATCTTATAGGTGAAGGGGATGCCGAGGGTGACCGCCATCGTCGCGGAAACGCCGGGCAGCGCGCCGAAGAGCGTGCCGAGGAAGACCGCGAAGATGATGAGGATGAACATTTTGGGGGCAAAGACCACTGCCATGCCGCTGGACAACAAATCAATCATTCACTTTTCCTCCCTTACGAAACCAGAGATTCCACAAACAGCGCAAAGTTGCGCAGGAATGTGATCTGTCCGCGCGGCAGCATAACGCCCAGCAGCACGGAAAACCCGATATACAGAATGACCGTGATGACGATCGAAGTCAGAATAAGCAGAGGGATATTGCGCTGGCCCAGCAGCAGGCCATAAGCGATGAGAAACAGCAGGCAGGTGAGCATGAAGCCGACCGGCTCATACATCAGCGCCATAACGACCACGAGCACCATGCCGAGGAAGAGCTTGCTCTTGACAAAGCGGCCGATGCCGGGGATAAAATCACGGAACGCCGCGGCGATCTCTTCCTTGGGATTCTTCTTGAAATACTTGTAGAGGTTAAAGCAGATGGCGATGATGAGCAGGATAAGGATCGCCTGCGGCCACTGCTCCGCGCCCAGCTCGTTGACGGCGGAGTGCGGCATGGTAGTTGTCACGTTGACATAGCATACGCCGCAGCCGATGAGCAGAAGCAGGTTAAAAATGAGTTCTATTGCCATAAGATCTCTCCAATCCTAAAGTTTACCAGAGGGAGGGCGGAGAAGCTCATTCTCCGCCCTTCCAGCGAGACTGCGTATGTTCTGCTCTCAGATGAGACCCGCGCCCTTGAGGTAATCCTCGAAGGTCACATACTCCTCGTCGATGAGGGTCTGGAAGTCAGCGGCGTTGGCATAGCCGGGACGGTCGAGATAGCAGGCGTTCTTGAGGAAGGTCTGATAGTCGTCGGTGTTCCAGGCCTGCTCCAGCGCGGCGGACATGGCGTCGATGGCGCCCTGCGGCGTGCCGACACGGCAGAAGATGCCGCGCCATGTACCGACGTAGGAGTCGATGCCGAGCTCGCCCGTGCACTCAAGGTCGGGCAGGGTGGACATGCGGTTTTCAGACATGGAGACCAGGGGAACGATATCGCCGGATTCGATGAGGCCCTGGATCTCGTCGGCGCCGGTGATGCAGATGTTAACGTGGCCGCCGACCATCGCGGAGCTGAGCTCAGCACCGCCGCCGTAGTTGACGATCTTGATATACTGCTCGACCTCGGTGATGTCGCAGCCAAGGCCGCCGGCGAGAGTCTGCTTGAGGGAGACGGCGTCAGCGCCGGTGGCGGTCAGCATGCCGCAGGTGAGCTCCTGGGGATGGGCCTTGGCATAGTCGACGAACTCGGTGAAGTTCGTGTACTTGCCGTCCATGGCCTTCTTGGAGGAGGCGATGATGTTGATGGAGTGGACGAGCTTGGCGACAGGCTGAAGCTCCGCCTTAAAATCTTCGGGCAGGATCTTCTGGATGTCAAGCATGATGTGGGACTGGGTGCCGAGAACGTAGGTGTAGCCGTCGGCAGGCTGCTTGCAGGTGAAGTCGATGCCGTTTGCGCCGCCGACGCCCCACGGGCAGACGAGCGTGACCTTGCGCTCCCAGGTCCACGCGCCGTCGGTGGTCTCGCTCTGGTTGGTCTGGTTGTCCGCGTTCCCATCGTCAGCGGGAGTCGGATTGCTTCCGCAGGAGGCCAGCATCAGCAGGACCAGGACCGCGGAAATGAGTACCAGCAGTTTCTTTTTCATTTCTTTTCCTCCTTATTTCTCGTGAAAGCGCCTCTCGCGCGGCGCCCCACCCTGTGCGGCGGAACAGCGCTCCGCCTGTCTTGACGGTATCTTAACCCGTCAACCTTAACCCCATGTTGTGTAAGACCTTAATTTTTTGTAAGAAAGTGGGATTTCTTTTTGTAATTTTAGACAAAATATGTTATACTGTCGTAAAATAACCGTCAAAGGAGGGCTGCGCGGCATGGCACGCTTCAAGATCCTGGTCGTGGACGACGAAAAATTCGTGCGCCGCACGATCGCCCGCGTGCTCGAAAGCGAGGGCATGACCATCGTGGAGGCGGGCGACGGCATCGACACCGTGCGCATGGCAATGGCGCAGGAGTTCGACCTCATCATCCTCGATATCGTGATGGAGGGGATGGACGGCTTTCAGGTCATCCACCAGCTACGCAGCCGCGGCATCCTGACGCCGGTGTTCATCCTCAGCGGCCGCCAGGCCGACAATGACAAGGTCTTTGCCCTCGGCATCGGGGCGGACGACTATATCACCAAGCCCTTCTCCCCCTCCGTGCTGTGCGCAAAGGTCAAGGCGTGCCTGCGGCGCATGGAGCTCTCGAATCAGGGCGGCGGGAACGATGTGATCACCGCCGGCCCGTTCTGCTACCTGTGCGACGAGATGCGTCTGCTGAAAAACGGCGAAGAGATCGCGCTTTCCAGCAAGGAGAGCTTTCTGATGCGCTATTTTCTGACGAATCAGAACAAGGTGCTCACCAAGGAGCAGATCTACAGCAGCATCTGGGGCAACAACGTGGTGGATGACAACACGATCATGGTCCATATCCGCCGCCTGCGCACAAAGATCGAGGACGATCCCAACCAGCCAGCCTACCTGAAAACCGTCCGCGGCGTGGGCTACCAGTTCTCGGTGTGAGCTTTTCAAACGCACCCTGATAAAAGCGGCAGGAGCGGCATTGCACATTGCAATGCCGCTCCTGTTTTGCTGCCGTTCGCTCCGGTATCAGTCATCCGTGGTAATCACCGGTCGCGGAGTCCACCGTGACATAGGGGACGATCTGGCCGTTCAGCTCCACATAGACCTGATAGATCCCGCCGCCCAGAAACTCGTAGTGGTCCGGCGTAACACCGTAATTCTCCAGAAGGCTTTTTTCAAACTCGGCCTTCCACGCCTCCTCTCCGGCGGACTTCTCCTGTCCGGAGGCGGTATCCTGCATGTTTTCCTGTTCCTGCGGCTGCCTCTCGTCCGTCTGCGCTTTTCCGCAGGCCGTGAGCAGAAGAAGCAGCATCGCCGCGAGCAGCGCGGCGGTATAGCTTCGTTTCATGTGATCGTTTCCTTTCCTGATCTCTGTATTTCCGCGCCTATTTGTCAAAAAAGAACGTAAAGCGGCGCAGCTCTGCGTCCCCGTGCCGGTTTTTACCGCGCCTCCCTTCCGATGCCGTCGATGCGCTGCTGCAAAAGCCGCAGGAAGCGCCCCGCATGCGCGCCGTCCATCTGCGTATGATGAAACTGAAACGACAGGCAGAGCGTCGTCCGGAAAAGCCCCTTACGGTATTTCCCCCAGATGAGGAAGGGGTTGTTGAAAATACCGCTGTTCATCCCCACCGCGCCGTCGATCTCGGTATCCACGATGGCGGAGGTCCCAATGGCCATGCAGTCTGTCAGGTCGTGATTTTCGCAGCGCTCAGCCGTCTGCCGTGTCAGACGCAGGTAGTCGGCGCCGAACTGCGTAAGATCTTCCGAGAACGGCACATCGCAGGAGCTGACCTCACCGTTCCGGTTTTTCACGATGGTATTGACCGCGATGCGGTCATATCACACCAGTTCGCGCCCCACCGGAAGCGTATAGAACTCCCTGACCTCGCCGGCCGCCCGGCCGATGCACCAGCACATCAGCATGTTGAACTTGAGCCCGCGTCTGCGGCTGAGCCTTACCAGCGGCGTTACATCCAGCGTTTTGAAGAATGTCACCATTGGGTTCGGCGCGTCCATCCAGAGGGCATAGGCTTCCGCCCGCGCGGCAGATGCCGGGTCAACGACGACCGGCTTTCCCCGGCAGTCTCCGGCACAGCGGGTCTCTGTATTATCTTCCATTTCCGATCAACTCCTTTTGTTTTCCCCACGCAGGCTTCCCTGCGGCATCCGCCGGCGCGCGATGGCAAACGCGGAATGGTTTCGTGTGCGCTTTCACTACCAGGCATTTGCAATCCTAAAATCCTTGCAGGATCGGCAGCTCATTACATTTACCCGCCTCGGCCGCGGGCATATCGTAAAGTTCTCCATTACGGACTGGCGGCGCAATAACACCGCGCTCGACTATAACTGCCCCTGCCAAAAAGATTCTGGCTTTTTCTTCATCCCTGTTTCAACAGCCACAGAATTGATTTCCGCAGGCCGTGCATCTGAGATGGATGTCCTTCTGGATCTCTGGATCTCCGCAATTTATAAGGATCAGCAAGTACGCGGCTCTGAAATCGGGCCAGTTGCGTATTTCAGAAACGGCACCGGGAATCCGCTCGTCAATTACAGCGAATTATCCGCGCGCTGGGGAATCTCCCGTTCCAGCGTGGGGCGGCTGCTCAAAAAACTGGCCGATTTTGACTATCTTTCTCTGCTGACTTTCCCAGGCCGCAGCGGAACGGTAATTTACCTAAAGAATTATCTCTCAACCATGTTCCAAATTTCGGATGTCATGATAGACAAAGAGGAGGTTGCTATGTGTCTGAACCTTCGCGTATCTGTGCCGGATACCATTCCGCCAGAGTCCGGCCCAATTTCTGATGAGCAGATCTGCGTTTCAACAGAGCTTCCCAGCGTTTCAAAACCTCACATGCTGTACTTCGTTCGGAAAGTGCTGCGAACCCTTGAAGCGCAAGGCATTTCCTGCCTTTCATGCCCAAAATCCAAATATATGTTATATCCATTATCCGACGACTGCACGGTAGGAATAGAGAAAGGCACTATCTCAGCGGGACTTGCGATCTGCTGCGGTGCCGGCAGTCCGTTGTATCGGTTTGAAATGACGATCATCCCAAATGCTGAAGCGGAAGGAGCGTGCGACAATGTCAGGAAAGATGTATGAAAAACGTCCGGAAGAGGATGCCCGCTATCACGACACATGGAGACTTCTCAAAAAATATCGGGATGTAACATGGAGTCTGGAACTGTCTATCCGGCAGGTCAAGAATCAGTTTCGCATTGATTATGATTGCAGCATTGAAGATTTTTTGGAGTCCATCTATATGGCAGGCGCGGATCTCGGCGGCACGGACATCGAAAATCATGCCAGATGCATCGAGCGCAGCTACAAAATGCTGACCCTGCTTGAAAATTCTGTCAACCTTCTCCGCACGCACCACCAGAGTGGAGAGGTGTACTACTGGATTTTGTATTACTCATTTTTATCCCCACAGAAGCTGAAAAATGTGGAGGAGATCATTGAAGCGCTCCACCCGCATATCAGGGACATTAGCTTCAGCACCTACTACCGTCTGCGCAAAGCCGCTGTGGAAGCGTTAAGCTCTGTCCTTTGGGGATTTTCTGCGCAGGACACTTTGAAAACGCTGGACTGCTTTTTCCCGCCAGATGTGTGAGAGTATTTTGAAAGAGAATTGGGAGAAAATTGGAAGGACTTTGCTATTGAACGCAAAATCGCCGTATGTTAAACTAAGTATGCTCAAAACTATAAACAAACCAAAAGCAGCCGCAGGAGGACGCCATTTTTGATGTGCGTCTTTTTTTATGCCCTTCTGCGGTCAATGAAACAGCATCCGGCTTTCGCTGGGTGCTGTTTCCTGCTTTTGG
>CAKTLD010000103.1 GCA_934572445.1 uncultured Oscillospiraceae bacterium | reverse complement strand
ACAGACAGCAAGCCCTTTCGGCTGCTTGAACAATTTGTGCTCAAAATATTTGTCTAACTTTTTGGGGTCACTTCAGAATCGGATGATATCGAATTTTGGAATATTGTGTTAATGGATCATTACAAATATAAAGGCAGACCCATTCATTCATGGAAAAGCAATCCCCATTAGCGAGTTGACTGTAGGAGAAAACCGCATGACCAAGAATATTTTGTTGCTTTGTTCCTCCAAGGCGGGCGTCTCCGTGCATCGCTGAAGCGGCTATCCCCTGCGGATTTTCCGCCCGTAGACGGTTTTGAAAAAATGCTTATGGCCGGCAAGGTTTCAACAGATCACCCCTCTGTATGATCCGGTGCATACGGAAGGGTGAACGATTTATAAACTCCGCCTTGGAGGCTTTCATCTTTTATTCCGGCTCTCGCAGCCAAAGCTCCTGCACGCGGAGGCCCGAAAACTCTGGAAAGCGCGAAAGCGCGAGTTCGTCATGTGAGGCGAGCAGCACGATCTTTTCCCGCGCGGCACGCAGGACACAGTGCAGCGCGGCATCACGGTTTTCCGCGTCGAGCCCGGTAAGAGGCTCGTCCAACGCGAGCGCGTCGCAGGGGGCAAGCAGCGCACGCGCAAGCGCCAGACGGCGCTTCATACCGCCGGAGTAGTCGCGTACTTTTTTATTCTCCACGCTGCCGAGACCGAGTTCTTCAAGCAGTGCTGCGGCGCGTGCGGCGTCATAGTCGGGGCCAAGCGCAAAGCGCAGGTTGCCTCCTGCGTCCAGCTGTCCGAGCAGCCGATCCTCCTGAAAGACAGCCGCCCAACGCAGTTCGCTTCCGCTGATCGTGCCGCGATCCGGTGTTTCCAAACCCAGCAGGATGCGCAGCAGCGTTGTTTTGCCGATGCCGGAGCGCCCTTTAATGCGGGTCAGGCCGTTGGCCGCAGTAAAGGTCACATCTTCCAACACAGGCTTTGCGGCATAAGCTTTGTAAAGGTGTTTTACTTGAAGAAGGTTCATACGCACACCCTTTCCGCCAGATGATCCACCGCCAAAAGAAACAGCTTTTCAAACAGTACCGAGATCAGCACGATGACCGCCGTCCATGCAAAGAGATCCGGCGTTTGAAAATAGATCTTTGCCGTGTAGAGCTGCTCTCCGATCGTACCACCGCTCACAGCGATGACCTCGGCTGCCGTGCCGGCCTTCCAGCAAAGGCCCAGCGCCACGCTGATCGCCGAGCGGAAATATGGCAGTACCTGCGGCAGATAAATGCCCCACAGCTGCCGTGAGAACGGTACGCGAAAGACCTGCGCCATCTCCAGCAGTGCGCTGTCCGTGTTTCGGATGCCCTCAAGTACGCTGCAATATACTGGTGGGAAGACCATCAGTGCCGCAATGAAAAAGGCGAGGCCGCGGCTTGGCAGCCATACGAGCGCAAGGATGATGAATGACGCCACAGGTACAGCTTTGATGACCGCCACCGGTGGAGCAAGCAGCTCTTCCGCCCACTGAAGGCGCGCCGAAAGCGCTGCCAGCGCGACCGCCAGCACGCATGAGACCAGTGCACCGCCCAGAATGTGCGCCGCCGAGATGCCAATCGTCTGCCAAAACGCCGCCGTGGCCGCAAGGGTAAAAAGCCGCTGCAGCGCCGCGAGCGGAGAAGCCAGCAGCAACGCACCGTGCGGGTACGCTGCACGCAGCGCCATTGCAGCCAATTGCCAGATGAGCAGCCAGAAGATGACTGCCCAGACGCGGATCGGCTGTCTTTCCTTGCGCATCGAGTGTCTCTCCCTTCTTAGAAAAATGGCGGCGGGACAGCGCCCGCCGCCGCAAAGAATTTACGCGAAATAGAAGCTGTTATCCGGCATCTCGCCGCCGACAGCGGCGGGAGACGCATTGTAGAGCACCTCTAAATAACCGGGCAGCGCCTCAAGAAGGTCCGCCCCCGTCAGACAGACGATGTTGCAGTAGGGCAGCGCCTTTTCTGCCACAGCGGCATCCACGATGCCGTATTCGCCGATCAGTGCGGCGGCGTCCGCTGTGTTGCCGTTCACCCAGTCTACGCTTTCGGCATACTCCTTGAGGAATTCATTCACGGCCGCGGGATTCTCCTCCACGACCTCGCGGCGGGCGACGATAACGCCGGTGATAAGGCTCGAGCCGTTGCCGAGCGCGTCCCACTCCTTCGTCAGGTCTAACGCCATGCGCAGTCCCTCGATCTTGCTCTGCGCCACGGTGACAAACGGCTGAGGCAGCAGTGCGATGGTCGCCTGACCGGATGCCAGCGCCGCGACGCACTCGCTGTGCTCGCTCTTCCAGTCGATGGTCACATCATTGTCGGGGTCAATGCCGTTCTCGCTTAAAAGGTAGCGCAGGGCGTACTCTGGCGTGGAGCCCTTGCCCGCGGCCGCAATGGTCTGACCCTTGAGGTCAGCGATGGACTGCACGCTCTCGCCGTTTTCCACGATGTAGAGAACGCCGAGCGTGTTGACCGCCAGCACCTCGACCGCGCCCTCGGTCTTGCCGTACAGCACGGCGGCGAGGTTTGCGGGCACGCATGCCATGTCAAGCTCACCCTTGATGAGGGCGGGCGTCACCTCGTCCGCAGAACCGGCAAGAGTAAAGGTATATTCATTGCCAGTCGTTTCACCGCTCTCGCTGTCCTTCATCAGCTTCACAAGGCCCATGGCCGTGGGGCCCTTGAGCGCGGCGATGGAGTAGCTTGCGGGGATGAACTCCTCCTGCCCGGTCTGCTGATCGTCCTGCACGTCGGACTCGTCCGCCTTCTGTCCGCAGGCGGCGAGCGAAAGCATGAGCGAGAGCGTCAGGCACAGGGCAAATAGTTTTTTGATAGCTTTGTTCATTTTGCATCTTCCTTTCTGATGGCTCCCTCGGGGGCATAAACGGTTTTGGCGGTGATACCGTCCAGCCGTCCCAACTTGCCCGACAGGGCGGAGATGACGTTGCCCGGCGCGTCAAGCGCCACGCTGATGATGTTCACGCCTTTTTCCCGGTACGGCACGCCCATGCGCCCGATGATATACTGCCCGTACTGATGCAGCAGCTCGTTGAGCGTCTGGACAGAGCAGCCTTCGCGGACGATGATAGCCAGCACAGCAACACGCGTCTCCATAAACGTTACCTCCTGAAAATGGATCATCCCTCCTGCCGTTCAGCAGAAGGGATGGAATATGCATAGATCGGACACGGTATGCGCTGCGTCCTTGCCTCCCTCTTCTTTTGGCTCGGAACGCATCCTTGCCGGCAGAACGGTAGAATGAATTTTGGACTGTCCATCGGTCAGATATTCTTTCCGAAGACATGCAGGATAGTACCACACTTTTCCCTTTCCGTCAAGTGCTGCCGGATGACATGTGCCGCATTTGATCGGACAGCTGCGCCCTGGGATGCGCGGAAAATGAAAAATTTCCTCTTGACAAGGCTGCGTCGCATGAATATACTTAAAACGTTCGTTTCAGAACGTATATTTTGAAACGTGTGCTTCGAACGAAAAATTCGTAACAGACGGAGGCGGGCATGGGGTTTCTTTCCTACCATCTGAACTATTATTGTGATGCTCTGGAGCGGCTGGAGAGCGGAACAGCTGAGGAAGGCTCTGTGTACCACGCACGGCAGCTTCTCAAGCTGCTGGACGATCTGGCGGATGAGGGGTATTATACGCTGAACGACACATTGGAGGAACGCTTTCAGGGTGTTGCGCGGCTGCGGACTTATCTGGAGAAAAATCACGCCGTCCCTTTCCCGTCTGCGCCATTTCCCCGTGAGTCCGCCATGGCCTACGCATGCGAGGAGTTGGAGCTGTGCGCTGTGCTCCGAAGTGCCGCAGATCAAGCCGGAATGATTTCGAAGGGCTCGCAGGAGCCCTTTCTTGACGAGCTGTGCCGCTTCTGCCGCTTTGTCGGGTATGAAGAGGATACCGCCTATCTTTTCCTGCTGCGCGATACGCTGCTTCCGTTTGTCCGCTATCAGGCGCAGGGCTGTGCGCGCATCTATCCATGGCTGCTCAGCCGCCGTTCTTTTGCGCAGCTTACCGGCGAGGAAGGTGCCGACGATCTGCTCCGCGCCGCCATCTACCGCGCACTGGAAAGCGGCCGCTGCGCAGATTTTACCTCGTTCCGCCGCTTTGTTCTTCCTGAACTGCGCACGGTGTTACAGCGCTATCCGTCTGCGGAGCAGGTTCTGCGCGGGATGCTGCAAAAGATCCGTGAGCCGCGCATTGTCGTGGTCGAATCAGGCTGCTGCGGCACATTTCCCTTGCTGCTGATGAGTCTTGACGAGCGGGTAGATCTGCGGATGTACACGACCTATCCGTATCTGGCGGATATTTACCGTGGGTTTATTTACACCATACGCTATGAAGATGTCCGACGCTTTGAGACCCTCTCCGCGCATGAGTACTACCTTCGCTATTCCTCCCTGCAGGATGGACGCTTCTATGTACAAAAGTGTACAGACGCGGGCGCCGAGCGCCGAGCGCTGGTGGAGATCCGCACCATGCTGCGGGATACTGATCAATTTTGAACAGAAAAAACAAAAAGGAGAGCATCACATGAACAACACTTTGACCGTTATCCAACATCTTTTCAGACTCGGCAGAACGCTCAGCAAAATCGTATTTATCTGTGCCGTTATCGGCTTTTGCGGCTGCGCCGCAGGGTTGATCAGCGCGGCGCTTGGCAGCAGCTCCGTTATGAAGCTGGGCGGCCTGACGCTGCACGGCATCCTTTCCTTCTCTGATGGACGCAGCCTCGCGGTCGTTTCCGCCGCACTTTCCGCATGGCTGATCTTCTGCGGCGGCGAGGCAGTGCTCGCATGGTCTGCCCACCGCTATTTTGCCAACGAGCTTTTCGCCGGCACACCTTTCACGTTTTCGGGGGCGGATGAACTCAAGCATCTCGGCATCCTGACGATCTGCATCCCTCTTGGTTGTGCCATGCTCGGAGATATCGTGCAGGCCGTTATCGCAGGGCATCAAAACGTCTCGGCTGACTTTTCCGCGGACCTGCTCTTTGACAACAGCGGCTTTGTGGCGCTGGGCGTGATGTTCCTCGTGATGTCGCTCCTGTGCCGCCACGGCGCAGAGCAAACGAAGAAAGCAGAGGATTGAGAGCAATGAAATTCAAGACCACTCTGCTGGCGGTAACAGATATGGAGCGTTCCCTGTCGTTTTACCGGACCGTGCTGGGACTGCGTGTCGTTGAAGATTTCGGCGCGAGCAAAACGCTGGCCGGCGGACTGGTGCTGCAGACCGCCGGGACCTGGGCCGCATTGATCGGCACAGTGCCGGAAGGGCTCGGATGGTTCGGCCGCGTCAATGAGCTCTGTTTTGAAGAAGAGAACCTTGATGCCTTTGCCGCACGGTTGGAATCGCTGGATATCCATTATGTCCATCCAGTGAAAGAGCACACCCGGGGCCGGCGCACGGTGCGTTTGTATGACCCCGACGGACATATCATCGAGGTAAGCGAAACGCTGAAAGCGGCCTGTGTACGCCTTCGGGCCGGAGGTATGATGCCAGAGCAGATCGCGGAGCGAATGGGCGTGCCGATGAAGCGTGTAAACGCCATGCTGCGCTGATGCAGAAAAATATGCGGGAAGCAAGACTAACGATTTACTTCGAAGATCCGTTCTGGGTCGGGGTATTCGAGCGTATTGAGGACGGACGGCTCAGCGCTGCCAAGGTCACTTTCGGCGCGGAGCCAAAGGATTGCGAGGTGTGGGATATGGTCCTTCACCGCTATGATACGCTCCAATTCAGTGCCGCAATCGAGGTATCCCTCCGTCCTTCCGCCGGAAATCCAAAACGGCGGCAGCGCGAAGCAAAGCGGCAGTTTGCTGCCGCTGGTGTCGGGACCAGATCCCAACAGGCGCTCGCCGCGCAGCGCGAGGACAGGAAAGCTGAGCGCAGGCGATCCTCGAAGGGACGGAAAAAGACTGAGATACAGCACCGCTTTGACTTAAAGCAGCAAAAGAGAAAGGAAAAGCACAAGGGACACTGACCCAGCCGCGAAAAAGCGCCTCCCATAAGCGGGAGGCGTTTTCCGTTATTCATATTTTTCCGACGACATATATGGGCAGCAGAATACCGCAGAAGATCGCAATCAGGGAAAAATAATTCCCCGACCGCTCCCCCATATCCAGAGTCTGGCTGACCATAACCGGATTGACGGCCGGAAGCTTTGCAGCGTGCAGGAGAGATTTTACTTTTTGAAGCTGTCTTTCAGTGTGACGGAACGGTTGAATACCAGCTGCTCGGCAGAGCAATCCTTGTTATCAAGGCAGAAATACCCAAGGCGCATGAACTGGAAGCTCGGCGCGGTCTTGCCCTTCTTCTCGGTCTTGTCGTACTCCGCGGCGATATCACGCATGCGCGGCTCGACCTTGCAGCCGGTCAGCACCTCGAGCGAATCAGGGTTCATGCAGGCAAGGAAATCCTTGTCCGCGCCGTCGGGCGCGGGGTCGCTGAACAGCTCGCTGTAAACGCGCACCTCGGCGTCCAGCGCGGTCGCGGCGTCGACCCAGTGGATCGTCGCGCCCTTGACCTTGCGGCCGTCGGCGGGATCTCCGCCCGGCGAGTTCGGGTCATACTCGGCGTAGACCTCCACGACATTGCCGTCCTCGTCCTTCTTGCAGCCCGTGCAGGTGATGAGGTACGCGCCCTTGAGACGGCACTCGGGGCCGTTCGGCGTCAGGCGCTTGTACTTG
>CAKTLD010000102.1 GCA_934572445.1 uncultured Oscillospiraceae bacterium | reverse complement strand
CCCTCGAACTGCGCGTTCGTGAGCTTGACGGAGATGACGCAGGTCAGGCCCTCGCGGCAGTCCTCGCCGCTCACTTTGTCGCCCTCTTTGATGATGCCGCTTTTGATGCCGTAGGCGTTCAGCACGCGCGTGAGCGCGGCCTTGAAGCCGGTCTCGTGCATGCCGCCTTCGGGCGTGTGGACGTTGTTGGCAAATGACAGGATATTTTCCTGATAACCGTCGTCATACTGGAGCGCGAGTTCTGCGAACGAGTCGCCCTTCATGCCGCTCATGTAGATGACCTGCTGGTGCAGCGGCTCTTTTTTCTTGTTGAGCCATGTGACGAATTCGCGGATGCCGCCCTCGTAGCACATCGAGTCGCGGCGCTCGTTCTCCGGCTTTTCCGCGTTTTCAACGCGCTTATCCTCGATCGTGATGCGAAGGCCCGCGTTCAGAAATGCCTCCTCGCGCATGCGGGTATGCAGCGTTTCGTAGGAGTATTCGAGCTCTTCGAACATTTCGGGGTCAGGCTTGAACGTAACGGTCGTACCCGTGTGGTCGGTCGAGCCGATGATGGTCATCTCCTGCGTGATCTTGCCGCGGGAGAATTTCATCTCGTAGATGTTGCCGTTTTTGTGCACCTGCACCGTCAGCCATTCAGACAGCGCGTTGACGACGCTCGCGCCGACGCCGTGCAGACCGCCGGAGACCTTATAGCCTCCGCCGCCGAACTTGCCGCCCGCGTGCAGCACGGTGTAGACGACCTCGAGCGCGGGACGGCCCGTCTGCGCCTGAATGTCGACCGGAATACCGCGGCCGTTATCCACAACGGTGATGGTGTTGCCCTCGTTGATCGTCACCTTGATCTCCGTGCAGTAGCCCGCAAGCGCCTCGTCGATGGAGTTATCCACGATTTCGTAGACGAGGTGATGCAGGCCGCTTACTGATGTCGAGCCGATGTACATGCCCGGGCGCTTGCGCACCGCCTCCAGTCCCTCGAGAACTTGAATTTCCGAGGCGTTATAGTCGTTGCTCTGATCCACCGCCGTGGACTGAAGGATCTCGTTATCTGCCATTTGGGTTCTCCTTTCGTGATAAGGCAGGAAGAACCGGGTCGGAGCCGTTTCCGGCCCGTTTCTCCCCGCCTCAAACAATAATTTTGATGGAAAGGCCGCTCACATTGCGGCCGTTGTTTTCTTTTTTTTGATCATGCAGTAAATGCCGTACACCAGCGCCTGACTCAGCAGGTACAGGAACAAAATGCCCGTGATCGGCCCGACGGGGAACGTCGAATCCGCGCCGTGGAACTGCCACAGCACTTCACACGCAAGATAAAAGAGCGCCGATACCTTCATTTTCTTTCGAAAGCGCCACTTGTCACCCTCATCCGTCTTAAGCTGCCACGCATAAAACACCGTCAGCAGCGCAAAAAAGCCAAGCGCGATAGGCAGCACCCAGCGCTCATCGTGGGGAAGGGAAACCGGACTTGCCAGCATTGACAAAGCAACGGGGATCTTCATGTCTGTTCCTCCATTCTCTTTTGTAACGTTGTGCTCGAAAGCTCGGATAGATACACGAGCTGCGGGTGATACGGGTGGTCGCACACAAGGAACGACTTGGGAATGTCCTCGCAGGCGTCGATGACTAAACTGTCGTCCTCCGCGCGGCGGAGAAACTCCGACGTCCGCTTTGACTGCGACGTGATCTCGAGGTCAAAGACGCCGATGATGTGCTTTTCGGGCAGCATCACATTATTTCCTATGTGAAGATACATAGAGGTCTCCTTGTGGCGCGCCCGAAAGGGGCGCGGTCCTTTTTCGCACAGGTGCGAAGCGTTTTGCGGCATTTATGCCGCATGATGCGACCCCCATTTTCTTTCCCGAGAAAGAAAACGGGCGTCGCCCGTCCAAAAGAAAGGCGTTTACATTGCCGGTCTTTCCTCGAACAACTCTTGTGCTTGCCGATTGCACTGCCCATAACGCGGCTTTGCCGCGTTGAGCATTGCTATACGATTTGCCTCTGCTTCTACTATCCGCTGCCGCTCTGCCCATCTTGTAGAAGTGCGCAGTAATTTCCGTCTATCGCCAGTCCCTACAATGTGGCGAGCGTAGCAATGCCGCATTCGGTAAGCAGTCTGCCGCCGAGGTAACGTCACTCGCGCCTCACGACAGTAAGGTGCGGTTGCAAGTTGTCACGAATCGCAGAAGATTCATGGCGAAGCCATGTACACCGCACCCACACTGCGCAGCGCGTGCAGTCATTCAAGCTGCAAACTGCCAATGCAGCGGGGTCGAGGGGTAAGACCCCTCGTGTTTCTCTTGGGGTTCCAAAGGGGGTATTCTCTTCCAAAAGAGAATATCCCCTTTGTGGGGCAGTCCCGTGACGCACGGGACTTAATTTCTGCGGCATAAAGTGCCGCTACACAACAGCTCCCTGTGAGATATGGAACACTTTTCCACTCAAAAGTGTTCCCAACCGGTCTTCTTCACAGCAGGTGATAAACACCTGCCCGCCGAGGATGCGGTTCAAGACATACTCCTGTCTTCTGGGATCCAGCTCGGACAACACATCGTCGAGCAGCAGCAGCGGCGTGCGGGATGTGATCTCGCGGTAAATCTCCCGTTCGGCGAGCTTGAACGCCAGCGCCGCCGTGCGGGTCTGACCCTGAGACGAAAACTGCCTTGCGTTCACGCCGCCGATCGTCACGGCAATATCGTCCTTATGCGGGCCGGAGAGGCACATTCTCGACGCCCGTTCCGCCGCCGCGTGCGATGTCTGATGCGCGCGCAGCTGCTCGTAGATGGTCTCGATCGGCGCGAGCGGGTCTGAAATGGTCGAAACCGTCTGGTATTCGACTCCTAACTCTTCCCTGCCGCCCGAGCACTCGCGGTGTGCAATGCCCGCATACTCCCTGAGCCGCTCGCAGAACCGCGCACGGTAATAGATGATAACCGCACCGCTCCGCGCCATGCGCAGGTCAAATTCCGGCAGCGTGTCGAGAAGCGACGGATATTCCTCGCTGTCGCGCAGGATGCGCGTTTTGTGCTCATAAGCGCGGTGATAATCGCTGAGCGCCTGCGCGTAGCGCGCGCGCAGCTGGCAGAGCGCGTCGTCCATAAACTTGCGCCGCGCCGCTGCGCCGTCACGGATCAGCAATAAGTCTTCCGGACAGAAATAGACCGCGCCGAGCACATCGCTGAGGTCGCTCCCCTTTTTCGCGGGTACCTTATTGATGAGGATTTTGCGCCGTCTTCCCGCGGCGAGCGTGATCTCGAGCAAAAAATCGCGATTGCGGGCAAACGCGTTCGCCTTGATCGAACATTCGCTCTTTCCAAATGAAATAAGCTCCTTTTCCGTCCTCGCGCGCGGCGAGCGGGCGGACGAGAGATAGACGATCGCTTCGAGCAGATTCGTCTTTCCCTGCGCGTTCTCGCCGACAATAACATTGCAGTCCGGCGCGAACGTGACGCTCAGCGCGTCGTAATTGCGGAAGCTTTGCAGCTCCAGCGCGTCAATCCGCATAGGAGACCGTCAGCTCTTCGCCGTCGAAGGCGACGATGTCGCCGGGGCGAATTTTTTTGCCGCGCATCGTGCAGATTTCGCCGTTGACCGAAACGTCGCCGTTCTGGATGATGATCTTCGCCTCGCCGCCCGTTCCGACTAAATTCGCCAGCTTCAGAAGGTCCTGCAATTTGATAAATTCTGTGGTGATGGTGATATCAGTCATAAAAAGTCCTTTATCAAGCGATTCCTATTTGAAATCGTTGCATCGTTTTATACGTTCTGGATTCAGTTTTTCAGTTTGCCTTCAGACGCACGGGCAGCACCATGTAGAGGAAGTTCTCCTCGCCTTCGACCGGCACGATGATCGCCGGCGAAATACCGGTGTTCAATTCCATCTTTACGGTGTCGGCGGGCGCATAGCGCAGCGCGTCCATCAGGTAGCGGTTGTTGAAGCCGATCTCAAGCCCCTGACCGTCTCCCGCGATGCGGCAGACGTCCTTCGCGTCGCCGTTGGCAGTGCGGGCGGACATCATCACGCGGTCCTGCTCGAAGAGGCAGCGCACAGGGCTTTTGAGTTTTTCGCTGATGACGACGCTTACGCGCTCCAGGCTCTGGAGCGTCGTCTTCGTATCGACGACAACGCTGATGGGATTGCGGCGCGGAATGGCGTTCTTATAATCGAGGAATTCGCCCTCCAGGCGGCGGCAGATCAGCTCCGTTTCGCCGACCTCAAAGAGAACGTGACGCTGTCCGAGCGTGATGGTCAGCAGTTCATCAATGTCCTCGCAGATGCGCTCAACCTCGTTGAGCGCCGTGCCGGGCGCGACGAACGAGAACGCGCCGCCCTCGATTTTTTCCAGCGGCTCTCTCCGCAGAGCCAGACGAAAGCCGTCGACGGACACGACTGTCAGTCCCGCGTCGGCGATCTCAAAAAGGGACCCCATGTGCACAGGCCGCGCCTCATTCGTGGAAACGGCAAAGCTTGTCTGCTGGATCATGGACTTGAGCGTCTTTTCCGGCAGCATTACGGAATACTTTTCCTCAACCTCCGGCAGCTCCGGAAAATCGGCGGCGGAGAGACCCATGATGTCAAAGTCCGCGTCGCCGCAGGAGAGATGAACAAGGAATTTTTCATCCGAGGAAACGGTGACGGAATCGTCCGGAAGCCTTCTCAGGATCTCGCCGATCAGGCGCGCGTTGAGCACCAGTTCGCCCTCTTCGGACACATCGGCGGCAAAGCGGGTGCGGATGCCGGTCTGCATATTGTAGCCGGAAACAGTCAGGCTCTCGCCGCTGCATACGAACAGCAGTCCTTCGAGCGCGGGGATGGAACTCTTGGCGGCAACAGCGCGGGAAGCCGTGTTCACGGCGTTCTGCAGCAGCAGCTTTTCGCAGGAAAATTTCATGGCGGCGTTCCTTTCATTCGTTGGGATTTTTCTTTTTTCAGAAAAGAAAAAGGATATCTTTCAGAAATAGCAGCGGTAGGGGCACAAAAATGTGGAAAAGGCGAAAAAAGGCAGAATTTGCAAGGAAAAGTTTTCCCGAGGGCGGTGTTGAAAAGTGATATGCCTTTCCACAGAAAAAATATTTTGGAAACTTGTCCACATCCTGCCTGTCCACAACCCTGTGGAAGATGTGGAAAACCTTACCGCTTGGAATTGATGTTGATCGTGATCTCCTTGATGGTCTGGCTGAAGGTCGGATCGGATTTCATCTTTTTCTCGATCTGTTCGAGCGAGTGGAGCACGGTAGTATGGTCGCGCTTGCCGAACTCTCGCCCGATGTCGGGTGTGGAGAGGGCGGTCATGCGCCGCACAAGGTACATCGCCGCCTGACGGGCGTTCACGACTTCACGGCTGCGGGCGCTGCCCTTGATGACCTCCTCGTCGATGCCGAAGTAGCGCGAGGTCTCGGAGATGATCATGGCTGCGGTGGGCGCGAGGTTTGCGTTCTTCTTCATGAAGTCCTCGACCGCGCGGTGCGCGGCATCGGCATCCATTTCCTTGCCGATCAGGTCGCGGTAGGCAAGGATCTTGTTCATCGTGCCCTCAAGCTGGCGGACGTTCGAGGTGACGTTTTCGGCGATGTATTTGGCAATATCGTCGTCGATGACGGTGCCCCACTGGGCGGCCTTGTTCTTTACGATGGCAAGGCGTGTTTCAAAGTCGGGCGGCTGCACATCGACGAGCAGGCCCCACTCAAAGCGCGTGCGCAGACGGTCGTCGAGCAGGTGCATGTCAGAGGGCGGACGGTCCGATGTCAGAACGATCTGCCGTCCTGCCTCGTAGAGCGTGTTGAACGTGTGGAAGAACTCATTCTGCACCTGTTCCTTGCCGGCAACAAACTGCACGTCGTCCACGAGCAGAAGATCAGCGTCACGGTACTTGGCGCGGAACTCGCTGCCGCGGCCCGCGCGGATCAGCTCGATGAATTCGTTGATGAAATCGTCGCCCTTGATGTAGATGATCTTGGCAGAGGGACGGCGCGCGCGGATCTGGTGAGCGATGGCATAGATCAGATGCGTCTTGCCAAGGCCGGAGTCACCGTAGATAAAGAGGGGGTTATAATGGTCGCTGGCCCCGTCCGCCACAGCACGGGCTGCGGCGTAGGCCATCTTGTTTGATTCGCCCACAACGAAGGTGTCGAATGTAAATTCGCCGGAATCGAGCAGGGAAACGGCCTTCTTCTCGCTCTCGGGCGCGAACAGCGCCGCGCGCTCCTCGTTCGTGAGGAGCCTGACGTCAAAGTCGGCGGAGTAAATGTCCCGCAGGGAGTCCTTGATGCGGTCCATAAACATGGATTCGATGGTGCTGCGCTTGAAATCATTCGGGCAATGGAGATAAAGCGTCCTGTCCTTGATGGAAACGGCCTCTACCTCGTCGAACCAGGTGGAGATGGTCGTCTCCGACAGGTCCTGTCCCAGCCGGTCGAGCACGATCTTCCAGATGTCTGCAACAGAGTTCACGGAAGCGCTCCTTTCTGTTTCTTTTCGGAAAACGGCATCAATGCCGAAAATCTGCTCTTTACAGTATACCAGAAAAGCGGAAAAAAGGCAACACTTATTCTAATATAAAGACTGCTTTTCCAGCCCGCTGCCGCAGAAAAAACCGCCGCAGAACACAAGAAATTGGGCCATATCACGAAAAGGAGCACAAGCCGTTGCGAAACACGCGAAGAACGGAAAAATCACGAACTTTCAGTTGACTTTATGTGCAAAAACCGGTATAATAGCCCGTGCGCCGCAGTAGAACGGCGTGATTTTATGTCAACTGCGG
The DNA here is from genome assembly GCA_934572445.1 of uncultured Oscillospiraceae bacterium. GTDB lineage: Bacteria > Bacillota > Clostridia > Oscillospirales > Oscillospiraceae > Hominicoprocola. Next base: position 148 of record CAKTLD010000102.1, on the reverse strand, counting down.
TCTGCGGGGAGAGATCTCCGCCCGCCGTCGAGTAAGTGCGGCTCCGTATGGGGCTGCCGGTAAAATTTTCAAGGAGGTAAAACGAAATGGCTACTTCTCGCACCTATCAGCCCAAGAAGCTCCAGCGCTCCAAGGAGCACGGCTTCCG
>CAKTLD010000101.1 GCA_934572445.1 uncultured Oscillospiraceae bacterium | reverse complement strand
AAGGAAGTCATCGACAAGGCGATTGCCGAGGCCGTCGAGGACGCGAAGAAGGACGGCATCCACGGCAAGGCCACGACCCCGTACCTGCTCGCCAAGATCAAGGACATCACCGCCGGCGACAGCCTGGATTCCAACATTCAGCTCGTCTTTAACAACGCCCGCCTCGGCGCGGCGGCCGCCGTGGAGCTCGCGAAGCTCGAAGCCTGATGCCCGCCCCATATCTTTACTGGTATCTCGCCGCCGTAAACGTCGTCTCGTTCCTCGTTTACGGCGGCGACAAGCTGTCTGCCCGGCGCGGCGGCCGCCGCGTGCCGGAGCGCACGCTGCTTCTGCTGGCGCTGTTCGGCGGCAGCCTCGGCGCGCTGCTGGCCATGCGCCTGTTCCGCCACAAGACGCGCCATTGGTACTTCCGGTACGGCGTGCCGGTGTTTTTTCTGCTGCATCTGGGGCTGCTGGCGTGGCTGGCCCTTGCCAAATGATGGAAATGAAAAAAATTTTTAAAAATCGCGGAACTATTTCCCCTCGTTTTGCGTCTATATAGGGGAACGCGCCGGAAAATGAAGAATTTATGAATTTTCCATTTTCCTGTTTTCAATTCAGCGAAAGCATGATATGATGGCCCCAGTACAATGCCCTGTGCGCGCAGGGCAGGGCACGATCAAACACACGAAAGGATGAAGAAGATCATGAAGAAATTTCTCTCATCGCTGCTGGCGTTGACCATGATTTTGAGTCTGGTCATCGTTCCGGCGAACGCAGACGATAAGTACGAGTATCGCCTTGCCAATGGAGCTTCCGTCAGCGTGACGGCTGACAAGTCCACTGTCGATGGTAACGAAACTGTGACGTTTACAGCAACGCCCAACATTACTGTCGAGAGGAAAAATGAGACTGACAACTGGACCACATACTCTGGAACCGATGTTGAGTTTGTGTACAGTTGGGACGGCGCCTCTGGTAACAATACCCAAGCCACCGCGAGTTGGGAAGCCGCCAGTGCCGACAGCGTAAAGACTGTCACCTGCACTGTTACCGTCAAAAAGGTTGACGGTAACAGCACAATTGATTCTCCTGTGGAAGGTTCTGCCCAGGTCACCGTCAAAGCTGCTCCCCAGCTTATTTACGTTGATGGCCTTTCCCTCACCGCCAAGGTGGGCGGCAACGAAGTTGGTCGCACTGGCGTCAAGGAAGGCGACGTTGTTTCCCTTGAAGTCACTGGCACTCCCCGCGTGAAGCTCGGTACAAACGGTGAAGCAACTGAAGCTGCCGCTACCGCTTGGACTTGGACTGGCGTTTCCAGCAGCACCAACACCGCGAGCTGGACTGCCGATGCGACCGCTGCCAGCAAGACCATTTCCTGCAATGTCACAGTTACTTCCAATGGCAAGACAGTCGATGTTCCTCTGCGCGTAACGATCCCCGTCACTGCGCTTACGCTGTCCATCACCGGCAACGTTGAGAAGGTCAGCGGCAGCTACGAAGTTCTCAAGGGCGGCAGACTGGAACTGACCGCATCCTCCACGGGCGTCGAGAATCCCAACTATAAATGGTATAATGCAAGCGGTAATTTGGTTGGGACCGGTGATACCTTTGTTCTGACCTCCGCCGCGACTGTCAATACGACCAGAGCCGTTACCTTGACCTGCAAGGTTTTCTCCGGCGACAACGAGACTCCCGTAAAGGACACGACCTGCACCTATACGATCGTTGATGAAAACGTTCGTCTGACCCTGAACAAGGAGAGCGTTACGCTTTCGAAGAAGGGCGCTTACGAAGATATTACCGCCTCCGTGATCAACTGGGGAACTAACAGAGCGGTCACCGGTACAGTCAAGTACACGTTCGCACCCAGCAAGCGCAATGTTGTGACCCTTTCTTCCACCGAAAATACCACGGGCGCGACCCGCATCACTCTTGACGCCAATGGCGATGTGACGATTACGGTCGAGGCCACCTATAAGGGCAAGACCCTCGACGCGAAGACGATTTATGTCACCGGCGAGCTGCTCAGCGCCAGCCTTGATAAGGTTGAAAACGGCGATAAGCTCGAGTTCGATTACAGCGATCTGAAAGCCGCCGCCAACGAGGCTCTGCCTTCTCGTGTCAGCGTTAAGAGCAGCAGCTATATCAACCTCTCCGGCGTTCCGACTAAGGCTGACGAGGGTGGCCTGCTCTACTATGGCTCCAATAAGGTCTCTGCCTCCGGCCGCAATGTTGATGTCAATGACGATCTCGAGTTCCGTGCCGCCGATGGCTTTATCGGCGATGCCACGATGACCATGACCGTGACCGGCGATGACAACAACACCTATGTGATCACGCTCACCATCCCCGTCACCTCCGCTGGCGACATTAAGGAGACTGTTACCGGTTCCTCTGCCAACAGCAGCGTGTCCTTCGATGTGGACGATGTCGTTGACTATGGCAAGGTTTATATCCGCGGCTCTGTGAGCGGTTCCAGCAGCAGCCGCACCTTCACCCCCAGCAGCCTTGCTTCCTCCAACTATGACGGCTATTGGGACGGCAATACCAAGTCCGGCTCCGGCTGGGTGCTCTTCGACGATGATGATACCGTCACCATCCCCGCTTCCGCGTTCTCCAAGACCACCGGCAAGGTGACCCTGTATGTCGTCGGCTTGAGCAACAAGGATGTTGCCTACACCGGCACCATTGAAGTTTCTCAGAAGTCCTACACCATCGAGTACAATGTTGTTGCCGGCGATTCCGTCGACTTCAAGCAGGCAGACTTCGATGACTTCGTGAAGACTTATGCCTACGACAACGATGATCGCTACAGCTCCAGAAATGACGACATCGAGATCAGCTACGTCACGTTCTCTCTGCCTTCCGCCAGCACCGAGGGCACCCTGTACGAGGGCAAGAGCAAGATCGCCAGAAACGACAAGATCGAGGACGTCGATGACGTGACCTTTGAGTCTGTCGCCAAGGCCAAGGGCACCATCTCCATCGGCTTTACCGCCTACGGCAAGATTTACAAGGACGGTTACACCTCCAAGGCCAACACCAAGGAATTTGATTACAGCGGCACCGTTGTGATCTCCGTCGTCAACGAGGACATCGTCTACGAGGTCGGCGTGAACAGCTCTGTCAAGTTCGATTCCTCCCACTTCCAGAGCTTCCTGAACACCAGCTCCAAGCGCGCCACGCTCGACTACGTCACCTTCGACGTGGGCAGCAACAAGGCCGTCACCTCCTACTTCAGCGGCACCGGCGCCCTCTATCGCTACTACAGCGCCTACGGCGTCAACTCCACCGTGGACAGCAAGGACGAGTTCTACTACAACCCCAAGTCCTCCAGCAAGAACTATGACCTTGACGATGTGACCTATGTCACCTCCCGCTTTGCCAAGACCGGCGATATCGTCTATATCCCCTTCACCGCCTACGGCACCAGAAATGAAAAGGCCGAGGGCACCGTCGCCATCAAGGTCAAGCAGACCATGAACTTTGTCGACGTCCACACCTACGACTACTTCTATGATGCCGTTCAGTGGGCCGTCAACCTCGACATCACCAAGGGCACCAGCACCACCACCTTCTCCCCGAAGACGGGCTGCACCCGCGCCCAGATCGTCACCTTCCTGTGGCGCGCCGCCCATTCTCCCGAGCCGCGCAGCAATTCCAACAAGTTCACGGACGTCAGCGCCACCAAGCACGCCGACTACATGAAGGCGATCCTCTGGGCCACCGAGCAGGGCATCACCACCGGCACCGGCAATAACAAGTTCTCGCCCAATGACACCTGCACCCGCGCGCAGATCGTGACCTTCCTGTACCGCTTCAAGAACACCCCCCCCGTCTATGGCTCCCTGAACTTCACGGATGTCAGCAAGACCACCCACAGCGCGTACTACAACGCCATCCTCTGGGCTTCGAACAACAAGATCGCCACCGGCTACAACAACATCTTTGACCCCAACGGCACCTGCAACCGCGGCGATGCAGTGACCTTCCTGTATCGCGCCCTCGCGTGATCTGATTCCCCATAGCGCATTTCCCATGTCTCTGGCGGCCGCCCGTTCCACGGAACGGGCGGCCTTTTTTGTAAACTTTCTGTGATAGCCCTTTTCCCCGCCTGCAAAGCGTGTTAAAATACTCCCATCAAATTTTTGGGGAGTTGTTATCCGTGAACAAGCTGCGCAATGCCCTTTATCGCTTTATGTATGGCCGCAATGGCGTGGACGCGCTTGGCTGGGCGCTCTTCGGCCTCGAGCTGCTGCTCAGTCTGGTCGGCGCCGTCGTGCGTGTGCAGGCTGTCTCCGTCGTGCTGTACTTCGTCACGATGGTTCTGATGTTCATGATCCTGCTGCGCATGTTCTCGCGCAACCTGACCGCCCGCCGCGCCGAGAACGCAAGGTTCCTCGCCTGGGCCGGCCCCGTCCTGAACGATATCCGCGGCGCGAAGGCGCGCCGCGCCGATACGGCGCATAAATACGCCCGCTGCTCCTGCGGCGCGTGGTGCCGCGTGCCCCGCGGCGTCGGCAGGGTCGAGCTGACGTGCCCCAGGTGCGGCCGCAGGAAGATCATCAAGGCGTAACGCCCGGCAAATAAAAAGATCCGTCCTGCGGGACGGATTTTTTTGTAAGAAAACGCGCTTTCGTGCGTCTTATAGACAGGAAGGAGGGGAGAGCGCATGACGGATTTCGAACAGGTCTATGTTATTTACTTTGACGATGTTTACCGCTATCTGCTCTCGCTCTCGAACGATGCCTCCCTCGCCGAGGAATTGACCGCCGAGACCTTCTTCCGCGCCCTCTCCGCGCTGGACAGCTTCCGCGGCGACTGCAGCGTCCGCGTCTGGCTGTGTCAGATCGCAAAACACCTGTACTGCACGCAAACGCGCAAAAATGCCCGACTGACTCCGCTCGACGAGTGCGTAACTCCCACGGAAGACGTTGCCGAACGCGTATCGGACCGCAGTGCGGCGGAGTGTATTCAGCAGCATTTGCACAATTTGCCTGATCCGTACAAAGAAGTGTTCATGTGGCGCGTATATGGCGAGAAGAGCTTCCGCGATATCGGCGCGCTCTTCGGCAAAACGGAAAACTGGGCATGCGTGACGTATCACCGCGCCAAGCGCATGATCCGCGAGGGATTGGAGGACGACTGAAATGGACAAAACTTGCAGCATCGTGCAGGATCTTTTACCGCTCTACGAGGAAGACATGCTGCGCGAGGAGACGAAGGAATTTGTGGACGAGCATTTAGCGCAGTGCGCGGCCTGCCGCGCCGAGCTCGACGCGCTGAAAGCGGACGTGACGCCCGCGCCCGTCAGCGCGCAGCCGCTGCGCGACCTGAAGCGGCAGCTCCGGCGCAGGAAGCTGACCGCCGTGCTGCTGGCTGTCACGCTCGCGCTGACGCTGGCCACGGCGGGGTTCGCGTACCTCACCGCGCCGCAGTATCTGCCGTACAGCGAGACGGAGTGGACGGTCGCACGCGCGGACGGCGCGGTGACGGCCGAGGGGCTTGCGGACCTCAGCGGCGTTGAGAGCATTTCCGTCAACCTGCTCACGCCTGTGTCCGGCTCGGAGGTCACGAGTACGCAGGACCCGGACAGCGGCAAGACGGTCTACTTCATCACCGCATGGCGCACGCCGCTCGACACATGGCGCGGCACCTTTGACGCACCGGACACGGGCGACCACTCGCAGCGCGAGATGGACGCGCTGCTGAGCGCACTCGGCAGGACGGAATCCGCACGCACGCTTTTCACGCTTGACGCAACGAACTGTGCGGCAGTCTACTATTCACCGAACAACGGGCAGGAGGCCGTTCTGCTCTGCGGCAGCGCGGACGGAGGCGTCGTGTCGCTGCCGCGGTTGGCGTTGGGCTATTACGCGCTGCTGGCGCTCGTTCTGCTGGCGGGACTGGGGCTGGCATGGCTCGTTTTCCGCCGGAAGCGGGCCGCCGTGCCGCTGGGCTATGGCACACTCGTGCCGATGTGCTATCTTTTGGGACATTTGCTCGTCAAGGGATTTACGGCGACGAGTTATCAGCTGCAGCGTGATCTGTCGCTTATTGTGCTGGCCGGTACGCTGCTGTACTGTGCGGCGCTGCTGGCGCTCCGGCTGTACTGGCAAAAACACGATGCCGTGTGAACGAACAGCGGGCATGGCAGAATTCTGCAAAAAAGAACGGGGGACGGTTTTCCGTTCCCCCGTTCTTTTTTCGGTCCGGCCCCTCAATATCGCTCATAGTGGACGCGCTGCGTCCAAAGGAATATCGCTGCAGGACGCTGTTCCCACATTTCAGCAGGAGATCGCCGCGCCGGACGGAAGATGTTCCGGGGCTGGATAATGACACACCGCCGGCGCCGCCCGTTACGGCGGTGGTATTCCCATCAAATACCGAATCGCAGTATACATTCTCCCCGCGGTATTCCTGCGCGCCCTGTGCCGCCGGCAGGGGCCGCATCGACCTCGGGCAGCGCTTCTTGCCGGCGCGGCCCCCGCTGCCGTCTGTGCGTCGGCAGCGCTCCGCTCCAACATCTGCTTTGCGGCGGCCCGCCCCGAGCAGATCACGCGCTTGAAGCGAAGCAAGCGCGCCAGCACGCATGCAATCGAAATGTTCTGCACTCCCCCCGGAGCCATAATGGAATATATCGGAGACGGCGGCGCATCCGCACCGCCGCCCCGGAAGCGTGCCGCTTCGGCAGACGCCGCCGGAATGTGGGGCGGTATGCGCTTCGCAGGTATAAGCAGCGTCCCTGAATTTTGATGGGGAACGCAGGAGGTCAAACTTTTAGAGGAAAATAAGAAAAGACCCTTGAAATCATTGCGATCTCAAGGGTCTGGTGCCTCGTCGGGGATTCGAACCCCGGACACCCTGCTTAAAAGGCAGGTGCTCTGCCGACTGAGCTAACGAAGCATGTCCTGTTGTATTATAAAAACCGCCGCAGCGGAAGGAAGCTGGCAGGGATGGCTGGACTCGAACCAGCGAATGAGGGAGTCAAAGTCCCTTGCCTTACCGCTTGGCTACACCCCT
>CAKTLD010000100.1 GCA_934572445.1 uncultured Oscillospiraceae bacterium | reverse complement strand
CCTTTGGCATAGAAAACACCCCATTTCTTAGTACAAGTATTTTATCATACTCGTCTAACAAATGGGGTGCGGTTCAATCAGTATGGGGAGATTTTTTCGGCTGTATCGCAATCAAAAAGGCATAGGTAAACCGCAGGCTCCTTATGCAGAGCCGGCCCGCTTTCTTTTTTATTGTGTTTGCCCTCCAAGCTACTCTCCGCCGGAGATAAGCCCAGTCGAAACGCAGCCCCTCACAGGATCTCCCAGTATCCGGAAAAGCAGCTTTCCGATGCCGGATGAACGCAGCTTCTCAAACGCGCGCAGGACCCTCCGCCATTTGGCAGAGGGTCCTGCGCTGTACCTTATATGAGACATCAGCGCGGCGCCGCGCCGCAGAGGGCAAGTCCCGCCAGAAGGAAGGCGAGCTCCGCGAGCACAGGCAGCCTGCGTCTGAGCGTTTTCCACGCAAAGTCCATCGCGGTCTTTTTTATTCCGCCAGCTTTTTACCGGCAGCGCGGCAGGCCTCAAGGATCTGTTCGTCGGGCGCTTCGCAGCAGATGACGCTTTCGCACACGAGGTTGATCCCCGCGTCGCCGCAGTCCTTTTCCCAACTGCGCATCCATTCGCCGTCGCCCCAGCCGTAGGAACCGAACAGCGCCGCGCTCTTGCCGCTGAGACTTCTCTTGCACTCGTCGAACATCGGCTGAAACTCCATTTCCTCCAGCACCTCGCTGCCCATAGCAGGGCAGCCAAAGGCGATGGCGTCATAGCCGTTCAGCGCGCCGCTCTGCACCTGATCCGGCGTGAGCAGCGTGACCTGCGCGCCCGCGCTCTCCATGCCCTCGGCCACGGCCTTGGCCATTGCCTCGGTATTGCCCGTACCGCTCCAGTAAACAACAGCAGTTTTCTTCATGATATGTTACCTACCTTTCTTTTTAACCCGCCACGGCCAGACGTTCAAGACTCGAGCCCGCCTGCCACAGCGCACAGTAAACCTCTGTGCATTTTCTGAATTTTGCGAACAGCTCACGCGCCCGCCGCTCGTCGCCGTAGACTTTCCACAGTCCCGCGCACTTGAAGCCGCAGGCACGGTGGTCGATAAAGCCCTTTACGTCCTCGGGCGGATAACTGAGAAACAGCCCGACCTCATGCGGAAACTCCCCGCTCTCGCGGAAGCGGCGGATCAGCCGCGCCACGCAGCGCGAACAGTCGTCCTCGACATAGCCCGCCTGCCGCAGGATCTCGGCGGCAAGCGTATCCTTGAGATCACGGCGCAGCTCGGCAGGCCGGTAGAGGTACAGCAGCGCCTGCCCCGCAAGAAAGCGGATGGGCAGCAGGCACAGCCCCTTGGGCACGAGCAGCCGGTTCAGCCGCCGGATATCACCCAGCAGCGCGTCGCGGTCCTCGCAGGGGCAGGGAAAGAGGCTGCCCGTTTTGATGCCAGCAAGCGTGGGCGCGCCCTGCTTGACAAGAATTTCCTCCGGCATGTCCGCATCCTCCCTTTCTCCTCAGTATCTCACGTTCGTGCGCGCTCTATTCCTCGTTTTAAGTTAGAGTTATCTAACTAGAGTGCTAAATGCAACCGCGCTGCGCAGCTCTCTTCATTCCGTTGCACGGCAATGCAAATCCGGAATCCGTCTTGCTGCGACGCGGAGTCTTTTGCTTCCTATGAGTTAGAGTTATCTAACTGTTCATAGCATACTACACTTTTCATCGTTTGTAAAGCCCTTTTTTCAAAATTTTTTCTCCGCATGGAAAGTTCACAATTTCCGCCTTGACAAAGACGTCTTCGCACGCTATATTTTAGTTCAATTTTGAATTATCTATTTTTGAATCAAGGAGGCTGTTCATGAATAAAAGTCTGGAATTTGTCCGCAAGTTCTCCCTTGCCTATACCGCCGCCTGCCGCCCGCTCTGTCAGGAGCTCAAGCTGCCGCAGACCGCGTTCGACATTCTGATGTTCCTCGCCAACAACCCCGGCTATCAGACGGCGGGAGACATTGTAGAGATTCGCCGCATCAAGGCGAATCTCGTCTCGGTCAACGTAGACAAGCTCGTGCGCGAGGGCTATCTGCGGCGCGAGGCCGTGGCGGGCGACCGCCGCAAAACACGCCTTGCCTGCACGGAAAACGCCGAACGCGTCGCCGAACGCGGGCGCGCGGTGCAGGAGGCGTTCTTCGCACGCCTGTTTGAACACACCGACGAAGCCATGCGCGCCGCATTTTTCGACACGCTCGCTGTTATGGATGCCAATCTGGATACGCTTTGGAAGGAGGATGCCTGACCATGAAATTGCTCCTCACCATTGTCGTCACCTTCTTCGCCGGCATGGGCGCGGGCCTCGGCACCGGCTTTGCCGGAATGAGCGCCGCGGCGGTCATCAGCCCCATGCTCATCACATTTCTCGACATGGATCCGTATATGGCCGTCGGCATCGCGCTTTCGTCTGATGTGCTGGCAAGCGCCGTATCCGCCTACACCTATGGCAAAAACAGGAATCTCGACATCCGGAACGGTCTGATCATGATGGCGAGCGTGCTGACGTTCACCGTTGCCGGCAGCTACGCCGCAAGCCTTGTCCCCTCAACAACGATGGGCGGCTTCTCCGTGTTCATGACGTTTCTGCTCGGCATCAAGTTCATCGTGCGGCCCGTGATGACGACAAAGGAAGCCATGCAGAGCGTTTCTCCGAAAAAGCGCGCGGTACAGTCGCTCGTCTGCGGCGTACTGATCGGCTTCACCTGCGGCTTCATCGGTGCGGGCGGCGGCATGATGATGCTGCTGATCCTGACGAGCGTACTGGGCTATGAGCTCAAGACCGCCGTGGGCACCAGCGTCTTCATCATGACCTTCACGGCGCTGACAGGTGCGGTCTCGCACTTTGCCATCGGCGGCACACCGGACTGGACGGTCTTTTCCCTGTGCGTCATTTTCACGCTGGTGTGGGCGCGCATCGCAGCGGTGTTCGCCAACAAAGCCGCACCTAAAATGCTCAACCGCGCGACGGGCGTCGTACTGGTGGTGCTTGGCGTGGTGGTGATGCTCTTCAACCTGCTGCACTGAAGCGCTCAGAGCGACAGCTCCCTCAGACTCGAAATACCGCCGGTATAGGTGGTAGAGCGCCCCGCGGCATCGCAGGCAAACTCCGCAATGGCACGCAGCTCATCCCCGCTCAGCTCCTCGGGCCGCTTGCCGGTATCCAGCAGTCTTTTCACCGCGCAGCCGCCGAAAATGTCGCCTGCACCCGTCGTGTCGACGACCGCAATGCCCCGCGGCGCAGATGCGCGGCCGCTCGCGCGGGAGCTTGCAAAGCAGCATCCATCCGCACCGCAGGTCACGAAGGCAAGCTTCACACCGCAGTGCGCGACGACGTGCGCCGCAGCCTCCTGCGGCGGCAGTGAAAAGAGAAAATCCGCCTCTTCATCGCTCAGCTTCACCACATCCGCCTGCGCAATGCCCCAAAGCATCTGCGACTTCGCTTCATTCAGGTCCCGCCAGAGCGGGCGGCGAAGGTTGGGATCAAAGGTAACGAGCTTTCTGCGCTCCCTTGCATAGGCCACGGCGCGCCTTGTCGCCCCGCGCGCGGGCTCGTCCGTGAGCGATAGCGAACCGAAGTGGAACGCCTTCGCCTCATCGACGAGCGAAAGGTCCAGCTCGTCGGCGCGCAGACAGGTGTCCGCCCCCGGCCTGCGCGCAAAGGAAAACTCGCGCTCGCCGCGCGCATCGAGCGTAACGAAGGCCAGCGTCGTGAACACGCCGGGATCGGCAACGATCCCGCGCGTCTCGATACCGCACGCGCGCAGTGTGCCGGTCAGCAGACGGCCGAAAGCGTCGTCCCCCACCTTGCCGAGCATCGCTGCGCTGCCGCCGAGCTTTGTCACCGCAGCCAGAAAATTCGCAGGCGCGCCGCCCGGATGCGCCTCCATCACGGGATAGCCGTCCTTGTCCGTGCTCCGGCAGGTAAAGTCGATCAGAAGCTCGCCCAGCGCTGCAACATCATACATTCTTTTGTCCTCCCACTCTCTCCGCTCCTGCGGAGGGCCTTTTTCTATATGATAAAAAAGATCGCGGCAAAAAGCAAGAGCGGAGGGACGTGCTCTCCGTCCATCAGGTCCACGCATTGGTGCCAGCAAGCAAATCTCAGATTTCGTTGAATATTAAAAATAAAGAAATCTGAACGGCACGATTGAATTATTGCATGGGTCCGGCCGTGATTTTGCTCGCAATTTCCGGCAGGATATGGTATGCTGACGCAGAAAAGCATCCAAGGAAAGGACCGGCGGAAAGATGATCGACATTTTTGACATGATGGGTCCCGTAATGATTGGACCCTCGAGCTCACACACGGCGGGTGCGGCGCGCATCGGCAGCATGGGCAGAACGCTTCTGGGCGAGGCGGTTGCCGAAGCGGACATCGGCCTGCACGGCTCGTTTGCCGAGACGGGCTTCGGCCACGGCACGGACCGCGCGCTGCTGGCTGGACTGCTGGGGATGAAGCCGGACGACCTGCGCATCCCCAACGCCTATGAAGAGGCGAAGAAGGCGGGATTGCGCTACTCGTTCCGCACGGTCGAGCTGCGCGACGCGCACCCGAACACGGCGCTGCTGGACCTCACGGGCGTGAGCGGAAAAAGGCTGCAACTGCAGGCCTCTTCCGTCGGCGGCGGGGCGATCGTGGTCAACGGCGTCGACGGTGTGAGCGTCCACTTCACGGGCGAGAGCAACACCCTGATCGTGCGCAACCAGGACGAGCACGGCTCGGTGGCGGCGATCACATCGATTCTGAGCCAGCTGCGCATCAACGTGGCCAACATGAGCGTCAACCGTCACCGCCGCGGAGGCGACGCGCTGATGGTCATAGAGACCGACCAGCACATCAAGCCCAACCAGGTGGAGTTTTTTGCCCAGCTGCCGGGCATCCTGAGCGTGACCTACTACGACAAGGAGGATGACGAAGATGGTACTGGATTCGATGAAGCAGATCTTTGAGCAAAGCGAACAGGCGGGACTCCCGTTCTGGGAGATCGTGCTGCGCTATGACATGGAGCAGCGGCAGGTGAGCCGTCAGGCCTCCATGGCCAAGATGCTCACGACCTGGCAGGCCATTCAGGATGCGGCAGACTCCTATACCGGCACGCAGCGCAGCGTGAGCGGCCTCGTCGGCGGCGACGGACTGAAGATGCGGCTCTATGCGCGCCGCGGCGAAAGCATCGGCGGAGAATTCATGGACGAGGTGATCGTGCAGGCGCTCTCCATGGCGGAGTCCAACGCCTGCATGCGGCGCATCGTGGCTTCGCCCACGGCGGGCTCGTGCGGCGTGGTGCCGGCGGTACTGCTGCCGCTGTGCCAGCGTGAGAGCTTCACGCAGCACCAGATTCTGGAGGCTCTGTATGTCGCCTCGGGCATCGGCGCGGTCATCGCCTACCGCGCGAGCATTTCCGGCGCGGCGGGCGGCTGTCAGGCGGAGATCGGCGCGGCCTCGGCAATGGCGGCAGGTGCGCTCGTGGCGCTGCGCGGCGGCACGAACGGGCAGATCGGCCATGCGGTGGCGATGGCGCTCAAAAACCTGATGGGTCTTGTGTGCGACCCCGTCGCGGGCCTTGTCGAGGTCCCGTGCGTCAAGCGCAATGTCGTCGGCGCGGTGAACGCCATCGCGGCTGCGGACATGGCGCTCGCAGGCATTGAGAGCCGCATCCCCGTCGATGAGGTCATCGACGCGATGGGCGAGGTCGGACGGCGCATGCCGGTCGAGTTCCGCGAGACGGCGCTCGGCGGTCTTGCCGCCACGCCGACCGGCAAGGCAGTCAAGGAGCGGATGCCGAAGGGCCCGCAGTAAAAGGAAAGGTCAGAAAGGCCCCGTCTCTTATAGAAGGCGGGGCCTTTCGCCGCGCATACGAAAAAAGGCATAGGGGCCGCACTCATTTATAAATGCGCAAGAGCTCTTGGACATAGAAATAATCAATCGCAGTTTTCCTGACATTCTGTTGAAACTGCACGAAATGCTGGGGTATAATCGCGTCCAGATGGGTCACTTAGGAGGAAGACTATGAAACCTGATACAGAAAAGGTCCTGAGCATCATTGCCTCGCATGGGAACAATGCGGCCAATCTCATTGCGATCCTGCAGGATGTACAGGCGGAGTACAACTATCTGAGCGAAGCGAACCTGACGCTGATCGCCGACACGCTGGATATCAGCGTGTCCCGCGTTTACAGCGTGGCGACGTTCTACGAGAATTTTTCCCTCGAGGCCAAGGGAAAGCACATCATCAAGGTCTGTGCGGGCACGGCCTGTCATGTGCGCAAGTCCGGTCCCATTTACGACGCGGTATATGAGTATCTGGGCCTTTCCGGCAAGAAAAAGACCTCGGACGACGGAATGTTCACGCTCGAGACCGTGGCCTGCCTCGGCGCGTGCGGCCTTGCGCCGGTCATGACGATCGACGGCGAGGTGCACGCAAAGATGGACCCTGAGACAGCGCTCGCACTGCTCGCGGACATCCGTGCAAAGGAGGCGACCGCAAATGGCTGAGCTGACAAGAGAAACGCTGAACGCCCTGCGCGTGCAGGCCAAAGCGCTGCTGGCGGCGGACCGGCGGGAGATCCTCGTCTGCGCCGGCACGGGCTGCATTGCAGGCGGCTCGCTGAAGATCTATGATCGCTTAAAGTCCGAATGCGAAAAGCGCGGGCTCAAAACGCGCGTCGCGCTGCGTCACGAGGGTGGAGACGATGCCATCCACTTCAAAAAGAGCGGCTGCCACGGCTTCTGCGAGATGGGCCCGCTGGTGGAGATCGAGCCGGAGGGGCTTCTTTACACGCACGTCAAGCTGGAGGACTGCGACGAGATCATCGAAAAGACGATCCTCGGCGGTGAGGTCATTGACCGGCTCCTTTATGAGCTGAATGGCGTGAAATACGAAAAGCATAACGAGATCCCCTTTTACGCCAAGCAGCAGCGCGTGGTGCTGGAAAACTGCGGCACGACGGACGCCGAGGATATCGACGAATACCTTGCCCACGACGGTTATGCCGCCTTTGAAAAGGCTCTCTTTGAAATGACGGACGAGGACATCTGCCGCGAGATCCTCGATTCCGGTCTGCGCGGCCGCGGCGGCGCGGGCTTTCCCGCGGGCAGAAAGTGGGACAGCGTCCGCCG
>CAKTLD010000099.1 GCA_934572445.1 uncultured Oscillospiraceae bacterium | reverse complement strand
CGCATGAGACCGTGATCGACAAAGACGCAGGTGAGCTGCGGGCCGACGGCCTCTGCCAGCAGCGCCGCCACGACGGACGAATCCACGCCGCCGGAGAGCGCCAGCAGTACGCGGCCGCCGCCGACCTTTTCGCGCACGGCGGCGATGGCGGTATTTTTATAGTCGCCCATCGTCCAGTCACCCGCCGCGCCGCAGACCTCGTAGAGGAAGTTGCGGATCATGGCCTTACCGTACTCGGTGTGGTTGACCTCGGGGTGGTACTGCACGCCGTAGAAGCCGCGCGCTTCATCGCAGATGGCGACGTTGGGGCAGGCGTCGGAATGTGCGACGAGGGAGAAGCCCTCAGGCACCTTTTCCATATAGTCGCCGTGGCTCATCCACGTCACGCTTTTTTCGGGGAGACCCTTGAAGAGCTTGCAGGAGGTGTCAAAGAATGTTTCGGTCTTACCGTATTCGCGGGCAGAGGCATCGCTCGCGGCGACGACCCTGCCGCCGAGGTGGTGCGCGATGAGCTGGCAGCCGTAGCAGATGCCCAGCACGGGAATGCCTGTATCAAAGAGCGCGGGATCGACGTGCGGCGCATCCTCCAGGTATACGCTGTTCGGGCCGCCGGTAAAAATGAAGCCGATGGGCTTCATCGCAAGAAGGTCCGAAAGCGGCGTGGTGTAGGGCTTTACCTCGCAGTAAACGCCGCATTCGCGCACGCGGCGCGCGATGAGCTGGTTGTACTGGCCGCCAAAGTCAAGGACAATGATGGTTTGATGGTTCATAAGCAAAATTCTCCTGCCGTATCGTAAAGTCAGCGCACCCGCGCAATATAACAGACTAATTCTATCATAGCTCCCGCGGTATTTCCAGCACTATTGTAAACAAATCCGCGCGGTCAAATGACCGCGCGGGTGAGAGAAGCGCCGACAAAGCCGCGGAACAGGGGATGCGGCTTGTTGGGGCGGCTCTTGAATTCGGGATGGAACTGCGCGCCGACGAACCACGGATGCTCTGCGATCTCCACGATCTCCACAAGCGTGCCGTCGGGGGAAAGACCGGCCAGGCGCAGACCCGCCGCCTCAAAATCGGCGCGGAAGTCGTTGTTGAACTCGTAGCGGTGGCGGTGACGCTCCCAGATCTCTTCCGCGTCGTAGAGCGCGCGGGAAGCGGAACCCTCTCCGAGCACGCAGGGGTACTTGCCGAGGCGCATGGTGCCGCCCTTGGCCGTCACGCCGACCTGCTCGGGCATGAGCGCGATGACGGGATGCGCCGTCGTGGAGGAGAACTCCGCGCTCGTCGCGTCGTCCCAGCCGAGCACATGGCGCGCAAATTCGATGACTGCGATCTGCATGCCGAGGCAGATGCCGAGGTACGGGATGCCGCGCTCGCGCGCGTACTGCGCGGATAGGATCATGCCCTCGATGCCGCGGTCGCCAAAGCCGCCGGGGACTAAGATGCCGCTGCACCCGCAGAGCCTCTGTGCGATGTTGTCGCTCGTCAGCGTTTCGGAGTCGACCCACTGGATCTCAACGCTCGCGTCGCAGGCCGTGCCCGCGTGGAAGAGCGATTCAACGACGCTCAGGTAGGCGTCGTGCAGGCCGACGTATTTGCCGACGAGTGCGATGCGCACATGGCGATGCACGCCGTGGATCTTATTGACCAGCGCGCGCCACTCGGTCATGTCCGGCTCGCCGCAGTCAAGGTGCAGCTTGCGGCACACCACGCGGCAGAGCCCTTCGTGCTCGAGCAGCAGCGGCACCTCGTAAAGCGTGGACGCCGTCGCGTTCTGGATGACGCAGTCGGGCTCCACGTTGCAGAACAGCGCGATCTTGCGGCGGATGTCCTCGGTGATGGGCGCGTCCGTGCGCACGACGAGCACGTCGGGCTGGATGCCCTCACTCAGGAGCTCTTTGACCGAGTGCTGCGTGGGCTTGCTCTTGAGCTCGCCGCTGCCGGGGATGGTGACGATGAGCGGTACATGGATGAAGAGTACATTTTCGCGTCCGCGCTCGGCCGCGACCTGGCGGATGGCCTCTAAAAACGGCTGGCTTTCGATATCGCCCACCGTGCCGCCGATCTCGGAGATGGCGACGTCGGTCTCTCCGTCATCCATATCATAGATGCGGCGCTTGATCTCGTCGGTCACATGCGGAATGATCTGCACCGTGCCGCCAAGGTATCCGCCCTGACGCTCGCGGTTCAGCACGCTCCAGAAGATCTTGCCCGAGGACACCGAGGACTTTTCGTCCAGCGCCTCGTCGACAAAGCGCTCGTAGTGGCCGAGGTCCAGATCGGTCTCCGCGCCGTCGTCCGTGACGAAGACCTCGCCGTGCTGATACGGGCTCATCGTGCCGGGATCGACATTGAGATAGGGGTCGAACTTCTGGTTTTTGACCTTCAGGCCGCACTGCTTTAAGAGCCGCCCGAGCGATGCTGCGCAGATGCCCTTGCCGAGACCGGACACCACGCCGCCGGTGACAAAAATGTACTTCATATCTTCTTCCTCCACAAGTTTAGTATACACAAAAAACGCAGGGACCGCGCACGCCGTTTCGCACCCGCAGGCGCAAAATCAATTTGGATTATTCTTCGACGCGTCACCGCCGCGGCGCTGCGATCTCCGTGCCCCTTCGGGCGCGCCGCTCGTGCCGCTTCCTCGAAACCGGTTTACTTCCTCCGCCGGCGGTGCTTCGCCGATTTTCCGGCGCGTGACGAAAAAACCTTCTCACGGGGCACGCGTCGAACCGCCCTGCGGGCGGCGAGGCGCAAAGCGCGGTGCGGAATCTCTCTCAAAAGGGACGCTCCACGGAGCGTCCCTTTTAACTTAGACGGAGAATAAAAGCTCGCAGAACGTCGGGTACGGCCAGTACTTCGACGCCGTCAGGACCTCCAGCTTGTCGATGACGCGGCTGACGGCGGCGGTGCGCTGCTCGACCTCGTCGTGGTAGTAGCGCAGCAGCTTTTCCGGCTCGGCATCATCGGAGACGGTTTCGAGCGCGGTTTTGAGCGCGATGGTCGCCTCCAGCAGCTGCTCGTTGAGCGAGCCGATGGCGTTGGCCAGCGACGATTCCACATGGCAGGTGAGCTCCGGCGCGGCGGCGTGCTTGGCGCTGATGGTGGAGCAGAGTGCTGCCTCGTATTCCGACGCGGCGTTCAGAATACCGTGCTGGACCATATCCACCAGCGTCGCTGCCTCGATGCGGACGACCTTGCAGTATTTCTCGATATGAACTTCGTGGCGGGAGAAAATCTCCTGCTTGGTGTATACCCCCTGCCTTGTGAGCAGCTCAATGTTCTTGGGCAGGATATAGGCGGGCAGTGCCTCAGCGGTATTGCGCAGGTTGGCGAGCCCGCGCTTTTCGGCCTCTTCGATCCAGGCCTCCTCATAGCCGTTGCCGTTGAAGATGATGCGCCGGTGGGCGGCAAAGGTGTCACGGACCAGCGTGTGCAGTGCGGCGGTGAAGTCATCTGCATCCTTGAGTGTTTCATAAAATTCGCGCAGCTCATCGGCCATGATCGCGTTGAGCACCGTGGCAGGGCCGGCAATGGACTGGCTGGAGCCGGGCATACGGAACTCAAACTTGTTGCCCGTGAAGGCGAGCGGCGAGGTGCGGTTGCGGTCGGTCGTGTCCTGCGGGATGGCGGGGAGCACATCCACACCGATGCGCAGCGTCTTGCGCTCAGCGTCGGTATAGTCATTTTCATCGACGATGGCGTCGATAATGCTTTCCAGCTCTGTGCCGAGAAAGATGGAAATGATGGCAGGCGGCGCTTCCTGCGCGCCGAGACGGTGATCGTTGCCCGCAAAGGCGACCGAGCAGCGCAGCAGCTCCTGATACTCGTCCACGCCCTTGACGAACGCGGCCAGCAGCAGCAGAAACACGGCGTTCTGACTGGGCGTCTTGCCGGGGGAGAAGAGGTTTTCACCCGTGTCGGTCGAGAGCGACCAGTTGATGTGCTTGCCTGAGCCGTTCACGCCTGCAAAAGGCTTTTCGTGCAGCAGGCAGACAAGACCATGGCGCTCGGCGACTTTTTTCATCGTTTCCATGACGAGCTGGTTCTGGTCACTGGCGGTGTTGGCATCGGTGTAGATGGGGGCCATCTCGTGCTGGCCGGGGGCGACCTCGTTATGCTTGGTCTTGGAGAGCACGCCGAGCTTCCACAGCTCCTCGTCCAGCTCCTTCATGTAAGCGGCCACACGCGGGCGGAACGCGCCGAAATAGTGGTCGTCCAGCTCCTGCCCCTTGGGCGGCTTGGCGCCGAAGAGGGCGCGGCCGCACAGACGCAGATCCATACGCTTTAAGTACAGCTCGCGGTCGATCAGGAAGTACTCCTGCTCCGCGCCGATCTGGGCCGTGACCTTGTGCGCGTCATTGCCAAAGAGCTTCAGCACGCGCACAGCCTCGCGGCTGACAGCCTCCATCGAGCGCAGCAGCGGCGTCTTCTTATCCAGCGCGTCGCCGCTGTAGGAGCAGAACACCGTGGGGATGCAGAGACTTCCGTCCTTAATGAAGGCAAAAGCCGTGGGGTCCCACGCGCTGTAGCCGCGCGCTTCAAAGGTGGCGCGCAGTCCGCCGTTGGGGAAGCTCGAGGCGTCAGGCTCGCCGCAGACGAGCTCCTTGCCCGAAAAGTCCATGATGACGCGGCCGCCGCCGGCGTTTTTGATGAAGCTGTCGTGCTTTTCCGCCGTCACGCCGCTCAGAGGCTGGAACCAGTGCGTGAAGTGCGTGGCGCCGCGTTCGAGCGCCCAGGTCTTCATCGCGTCGGCGATGTCGTTGGCAGCGGTGAGCGGCAGAGACTGCCCGCTTTTCAGGCACTGTCGCCAGATCTCCATTGCGCTTTGCGGCACATACTGTTCCATCGCGCTCTCGTTAAATACCAGCGAGCCAAACAGCTCGGGAATACGCGTTTCTTCACTCATGCTCCGGACCTCCTGTTTCAAAAAATACAGGAACTATAATACGACCTGCCCCTTTCCTCCGTCAAGACATTGTTTTTCCAACATTTTCTGCGCTTTAGCGCGCTAAACTGTGCGGGGTAAACGAAATAATGCAAGAGATGAAACTTTTTCTTGCATCACAAAGGCGGCTATGCTATGATAAGCGTGGACTCTCCCTTGCGGGGGAGGCTGTGCTGTTATAAAAGGAAACGGGCCGGTCCCTGCGGGGACCGGCCCGTTTTGCCGCTATTTGATGGTCGCGCTGTCGTTCAGCACGCTGGTGCTGTAAAGAAACAGTACATCCTGTGCGTCGAAATCCAGAAAACGGCCCAGCGCCGCGGGGGAGAGATAGCGGATGTCGATGAGCGTGATCTCGCTGTATCCTTCGCTCAGCAGGGGGATAAGGCTTGCGGCGAAGGAGTCGCGGAAGACGATCAGCTTCCGCTCCGCTGCCGCGTTCGGATTCTCGATGCGCAGCAGCGACTTCGGCCCCGACAGGAACAGCTCATAGGGGTCGCTGCCGTCCGCCTTTTCGAGCGTGTAGACGGGGAGATATTGCCCGCTCTCGTAGTCGTACACGCGGCAGCTTTCAATGATATCGTTTGTGAGGTAGGCGAGCTTGTCAGGCTGTATCGGCAGCGCCGACTGTCCGCGGTACACACCGTAAAACGGCGTATCGAGCGTGACTTCGGTAAAATCTGCCGACAGCGAAACGCCCATCGCGTCCGTCAGCGCCCTGGCCGTGGGGGCAAGCATCTCCTGCCGCCAGTGGAGGTCGGTGCGGTAATACGATTGCAGCGACAGCGTGCCCGTCAGGTCAATATATTGGGCAAAACCGGCCTTTTCCCGCATGAGTGCGAAAAACTTTTCATAGTCCATTACGGGATAGCCGTTTTCGGCGGCCAGAAAGTAATTCTTGTCGGGGATGACGGAGAGATAGATATTCGCGCCCGTGTCCTTGAGATACGTTTCGTACACATACCGGAAGCGGTCAGATGCGTGGTCGAGCGAATCCTCGTGGATCGTGTCGTCGAGCTTCGCGGCGTAGCCGTCCGCGACGTAAACGCCGTTGTTGTCCTTCTCGCCGAAGAGATAGCGGACAGACAGTGCCTTGAGCGTGCGAAAGCCGTCGCGCAGCGGGAACTGATCGAGCGCGTAATCCTCGAAGCCCGACATGAAGCGGCCGGAGAGCACGTTCTCCGCGCTCAGCACGGGAAGCTGCTTGAGCGGGCGGCGCTCACTCTCGGAGACGGCGGCGTCGGTCTTCAGAAGGCCCCAGAGCGAGAAAATGAGGAGGAACAGCCCGGCCGTGCCGACGGCGAGCAGGTCTTTCAGATCCTTTTTCATGCCGGTCCCTCCTTAAAAGCGGAAGTAGAGGAAGGGGTTGAACGACCCATCCACTAAAAACGCCGTGCCGACGGCCAGAGGCACAAGCAGCGCGAGCGGTTCGAGCACATCGAGTGCCAGCGCGCCTGCGCGATGCCTTTGCAGTGCGGCGGCCGCGCGCCTGGGAAGCGGCGTGGCGCAGAGGATGCCGAGTATGAACAGCAGGGCATAGCTTTTGAGATAGTAGACCGCCTGCGGGCTTACGAGCGGCAGCCCCGCACTGCCGAACATCGCGCCGATGCGGGCAAGCGCCTGTGCGGCGGTGTCCGCATCAAAGAGCACGAAGCCAAGCGTGACAAAGAGCAGCGTATAGCCGTGGGCAAGCACGCGGTGCCGCTGCAGCAGCGGCAGCAGTACGAGCTTTTCCGCAAGCAGCAGCACGGCAAACCACAGCCCCCACAGCACGAACGTCCACGCCGCGCCGTGCCACAAGCCTGTCGCAAGCCAGACGATGAGAATGTTCAGCAGCTGGCGCGCCCTCCCCCTCCGGCTGCCGCCGAGAGGGATATAGAGATAGTCGCGGAACCACGAGCCGAGCGACATGTGCCACCTGCGCCAGAACTCCGTGATGCTGGCGGAAAGGTAAGGGTAGTCAAAGTTTTCCGGAAAGCGGAAGCCGAGGATGCGGCCGAGGCCGATGGCCATGTCGCTGTAGCCGGAAAAGTCGAAGTACACCTGGAACAGAAATGCGAGCGCATAGAGCCAGACAAAAAGAACGCTTGCGTCCTGCGTTTGCTTATAAGCGCTTGCGAGTGCGCCGAACTGGTTGGCCAGCAGCACCTTTTTGCCAAGGCCCACAGTGAAGCGGCGCACGCCCTCCGCCGCGGCGGAGACGCTGTGCGTGCGGCTTTTGAGCTCTGCGGCGACGTCGGAATA
>CAKTLD010000098.1 GCA_934572445.1 uncultured Oscillospiraceae bacterium | reverse complement strand
TTGCGATTCCCTCCATCTCTGTTCTTTCAGTTTAACAGATTTTTGGGGATTTTGCGACTGCACTTACAGGGTACTACCCCATTTCTTAGTACAAGTATTTTATCATACTCGTCTAACAAATGGGGTGCGGTTCAAGTGCGCGGGGCTCTTTTTACTTTTTTTCAAAAAGCACTTGCAATTTCGGAATAGAACTGGTATAAAATTTTTATAAAGATTTTGCAAATTTTCCGCGGAAGTGCGTTAAGGAGAAAGCGATGAAACGAATTTGGACGATCCTGGCCCTGCTGACGGTCCTCTGTATGCTGACGGTGCCTGCGATGGCTGCCGGAGAAACGGCGGATACGACGCAGGAAATCGTGAGCCAGGAGAGCGGCGGCGAGGACAAGAACAGCGTGACGACGCAGAAGGCATGGACCGCCGCGATCCTGATCGGTGTGGCGTGCCTCGGCGGCGCGCTGGGCATGGCGGCGACGATCGCCAAGGCCACGGGCAACATCGCCGAGCAGCCGGAAGCGGCGGGTCAGATCCGCACTTCAATGATGATGGGTCTTGTATTTATCGAAACGGTCATCATCTATGCACTGATCGTGGCGATCCTCATTATTTTCGTGCTGTGAGCGGCGCGGAGCGGGCATGGGAGAATATGGCAGGGGGAGGCGGAGGCTTTCCCCTGCCGTTCGTCTTTCCGGCAAGGTTAAGAAAGTGAAAAGAAGCGCCGCGCCGTGCGCGGAGACTTGAATTTTCTGCAGACAAGTGGTATAAATGAGACCTGATACAGAAGTCCGAAAGTGTCAGAAAAGGAGGACAGAAAACGTGGATAAGAAAACGCGGACACGGCGGCTGCTGGTGTTCGCTGTCATTGTAGTCGCGCTGCTGATCCTTGCGCTGCTGGCCCCGTCGTCCGGCGAGGGTGAGTCCATTCAGGAGGTCATGCGCGACGCGGTGCTGCACGAGCACCTCAAGGTCAGTCTCTTCGGCCTGATCGACGTGAATCCGGGGCTGATCTCGGCCTATGTCGTCACGGCGCTGCTGATCCTCTTTGCTTTGGTGTGCAGGATCTTCGTGATCCCGAGATTTACGCTCGTACCGGGGAAGCTTCAGCTGCTGCTTGAGCAGGCCGTGGGACTTTTCGATGGGCTGGCCGTGAGCGGCAGTCCCCACCGCAACCGCTTTTTGAGCGCTTACATATTTACGGCGGGCGTTTACATTTTCGTGAGCACGATCTTTGAGCTGCTGGGGCTTCAGGCGGTCACGACCGCGGGGCTGTCGATCAGCCTGCCTGCGCCGCTTGCGGATATCAACGGCGCCATCGCCATGGGCGTGACGAGCTACTGCGTTATCCTCTTCGGCGGACTGATCGCTGCGGGGCCGCGCGGTGCGCTGCACGCGCTCAAGGATTTCTCCCTTCCCATCTCGATGAGCTTCCGCCTTTTCGGCGCGCTGCTTTCCGGCGCGCTCGTGACGGAGCTGGTCTATTACTATACGGCGCTGTCGGTCGTGCTGCCGGTCATCGTGGGCGTGCTGTTCACGCTGATCCACGCGCTCATTCAGGCCTACGTCCTGACGATGCTGGTGTCGACGTTCTACGGTGAATCGACCGAGAAGCACGAGAAGAGACCCAAAGCCAAAAAAATCAAAAAATCCCGCAGCAAAACGGCTGCCTGAAAAGCGAGGTAAAACTGCCATGAAAATGATGAAGAAATTTGTGCTGCTGCTGGCGCTGATGCTTTCCCTGTTTGTTCTTTCCGTTCCGGCGCTGGCTGCTGCCGAGCCCGCCGCGGCTGATCCTGCCGCGGCCGCGCAGCTGAGCGAGGCCGACGTGACGAGCAGTAAGGCCATGGCCGCCGGTGCGATGATCGGCGTTGCGTGCCTGGGCGGCGCACTGGCCATGGGCATCACCATCGGCAAGTCGACCGAAGCCATCGCCCGCCAGCCCGAGGCGGGCGGGCAGATCCGCACAGCGATGATGATGGGCCTTGTGTTTATCGAAACGGTCATCATCTATGCCCTGATCGTGGCCATCCTGATCATCTTTGTTCTCTGATGACTGATTTCTCCCGAAAAGGAGGGGACTGAAATGCCGCTGAATATCAATATCCAGCAGATCCTGCTGCATGCGCTGAACTTTGTCATTCTCTTCGGCGCGCTGTACTTCCTGCTGTATAGGCCCGTGAAGAGCTATATGGACGGGCGTAAGGCCTACTATGAAAAAATGGACGCGGACGCAAAGGCCGTGCTTGCGCAGGCTGAGCAGACGAAGGAGGGCTACGAGGCCCGGCTCAAAGCCGTGGACGATGAGATCGCCGCGCGCCGCAAGGATGCCGAGGAGGCGCTGCAGCACGCGGCGGATGAGCGCCGCGCGCAGGCGCAGCAGCAGGCCGACGAGCTTTTGGCCAGGGCGCGCGCGCAGGCCGAGGGCGAGCGCGAGCAGATGCTTGCGCAGGCGAAGGGCGAGATTTCCGAACTGATGAGCACCGCGGCGGAAAAGCTGGTGCTCTCCAGCGCCTCGGATGCCTACGATCAGTTCTTGAACACAGCGGAGGAGCGCGGGGACAATGGCTGAGCGTAACGCCGCGCGGGAAGCGGTCCTCCTTTCCGCCGTAAAGCCGTCGGCGGAGCAGGAGAAGCGCTTTCTCGCCTTTTTACATGAGAAATACGGTGCGGAGGTCACACTGCGCTGGCAGGAGAGCGATGCCTACCCGGGAGGCTTTCGCCTTGAGGTCGGCGCGGAGGTCTACGACTGGAGCGCCGAGGGCCGTCTGCGTCAGTTCCGGGACGCGCTGGAAAAGCTCGCGCGCACGGAGGGCGACGTTATCCCGCTTTTGAAGGAAACGGTCCTTTCGTGGACGCCGAAGGCGCTCGCGCAGGAGGTCGGCACGGTGCTTACCGTGGGCGACGGCATCGCCCGCGTGGATGGGCTTGCCGGCGCCGCCTACGGCGAGATCCTGCTGTTTGACGGCGGTGTGCGCGGCATGGTGCAGGACCTGTCCGAGGACAGCGTCGGCTGTATTCTGTTTGACGACGACGCAAGCGTCTGCGCGGGCAGCACGGTGCGCCGCACCGGCCGCACGGCGGGCGTGCCCGTGGGCGAGGAATTCCTTGGCCGCGTGGTCGATGCGCTCGGCGTACCCATTGACGGCCGCGGAGACATCCGCGCGGCGGACTACCGCCCCGTGGAGAGTCCTGCTCCCGGTATCATCGACCGCAAGAGCGTCGATACTCCGCTGGAGACCGGTATTCTGACGGTCGATTCGATGTTTCCCATCGGCCGCGGCCAGCGCGAACTTATTATCGGCGACCGCCAGACCGGCAAGACCGCCATCGCGCTCGATACCATCGTCAACCAGAAGGGCAAGGACGTTATATGTATCTACGTCGCCATCGGCCAGAAGGCGAGCTCTGTCGCTCAGCTGGTGCAGACGCTGGAAAAGCACGGCGCGATGGACTATACCATCGTGGTCAACGCGCCGGCGAGCGATCCGCCGCCGCTGCAGTATATCGCGCCATACGCGGGCTGCGCCATGGGCGAGTATTTTATGAACAAGGGGCGCGATGTGCTGATCGTCTATGACGATCTTTCCAAGCACGCCATTGCCTACCGTGCCATGAGCCTGCTGCTCGAGCGCTCTCCGGGGCGCGAGGCCTACCCGGGCGACGTGTTCTATCTCCATTCCCGGCTTTTGGAGCGCGCGGCGCATCTGAGTGACGAGAAGGGCGGCGGCAGTCTTACGGCCCTGCCGATCGTTGAGACCCAGTCGGGCGACGTATCCGCATACATCCCCACGAACGTCATCTCCATCACCGACGGCCAGCTCATTCTGGAGACGAAGCTTTTCTTCTCCGGTCAGCGTCCGGCGGTCAATGTGGGCCTGTCCGTTTCCCGCGTGGGCGGCGACGCGCAGACCAAAGCCATGAAGAAGGCTGCCAAGACGATCCGCCTTGACCTCTCGCAGTACCGCGAGATGGAGACCTTTACCCAGTTTTCCAGCGATATGGATGAATCGACTGCGCGCCTGCTTGCATACGGGCAGGGGCTGATGCAGATGCTGCGTCAGAAGCAGTACCGCCCCTACGAGCAGTACGAGCAGGTCATCCTGCTTGTCGCGGGACTGAGCCATGCGATGCAGGACGTGCCGGTGGAGCAGATCGAAGATTTTATCCCGCTGCTTTTGCAGCATTTCCGCGAGACGCAGGGTCCGCTGTGCCGCTCCATCCAGCAGACCGGCCAGCTCAGCGACGCGCAGCAGCAGCTCATCGCCGCCTGCGCAAAGGAGTACGCGCAGCAGACGCTTGCGCTGTGAGCAAGAAAGAGTGAGGTGAGAGCGCCGTGTCCGGCATGAAGGAGATCCGCGAGCATATCGCCAGTGTCAAGAGCACGCAGAAGGTCACCAACGCCATGTACCTCATCGCCTCAACGAAGATGCGGCGGGCGAAGGAGGATCTTGAAAGAACGCGCCCGTTCTTCAACGCGCTTTCCTGCGAGATCGAGCGCCTGTTCAAATGCGCCGACGAATTTACCAGTCCTTACTTTTTTGAAGGTGACGCCGATGATGTTTCCCAGCCCGGCACATACGCCTATCTGGTTGTCACCGCCGACCGCGGTCTTGCGGGCGCGTACAACCAGAACGTTATTCAGGAGACGCTGCGCCGCCTGAAGCAGCATCCCGACAGCCGTTTGTTCGTCGTCGGCGGCTACGGGCGCAAGTATTTTATGAACCACGGCATCCCTGTGGAGAGGAGCTTTCTCTACACGGCGCAGAATCCTTCGCTCCCGCGCGCACGCGAGGTCGCGGCGCTGCTGCTGGACCTTTTCGACCGGCGGGAGATCACGAAGGTGTTCGTCATCTACACCGATTTTGCCAACAGTGTGGAGATGAACGTACACACCGCGCGCCTGCTGCCGCTGGAGAGCGAGCGTTTTTCCAACGGCGAGGAGGGGTACGACAAGCACATGCACTTCGAGCCCTCGCCCGCGGCGGTGCTGGCGAGCGTTGTGCCCGCATATGTGACGGGCTTTCTGTACGCAGCGGTGGTGGACAGCTTCTGCGCCGAGCAGAATGCCCGCGCCGCGGCGATGGACGCCGCCAATCAGAACGAAGAGGACCTGCTGCGCGAGCTGACGCTGGAATATAACCACGAGCGTCAGGGCGCGATCACGCAGGAGATCACCGAGGTCTCCGCCGGTGCGCGGAGCCGCCACGATCCGGGAAAGGAGGCGCAGCATGCGCACAGGTAAGATCATTCGGGTAGCCGGCAGCGTCGTGGACGTGCGCTTCCCGCGCGGCAGCCTCCCGCGCATCCGTGAGGCGCTGTATGTTGAGATGAACGGCAGGCGCTGCACGATGGAGGTCGCGCAGCACCGCGACGCGGAAACGGCGCGCTGCATCATGCTCTCCGGCAGCGAGGGGCTGCAGCGCGGCATGGACGTTGTAAGCGAGAGCAGCGGCCTGCGCGTGCCGGTCGGTGCGTGTACGCTCGGCCGGCTCTTCAACGTCTTCGGCGACACGATCGACGGCGGCGAGCCCATCGCCGCCGAGGCCCCGCGCAGGAGCATCCACCGTGAGCCGCCGCCGTTTTCCGAGCAGAGCCCCAGTGTGGACATTTTGGAGACCGGCATCAAGGTCATCGACCTGCTCGAGCCCTATCCCCGCGGCGGCAAGATCGGCCTGTTCGGCGGCGCGGGCGTCGGCAAGACGGTACTCATTCAGGAGCTGATCCACAATATCGCCGTGGAGCACGGCGGCTATTCGATCTTCACGGGCGTCGGCGAGCGCAGCCGCGAGGGCAACGACCTCTGGAACGAGATGCATGAGAGCGGCGTCATCGACAAGACCGCCCTTGTTTTCGGCCAGATGAACGAGTCCCCGGGCGTGCGTATGCGCGTGGCGCTCACAGGTCTTACGATGGCGGAATATTTCCGTGATGAAGAGCACCGCGATATGCTGCTCTTTATCGACAATATCTTCCGCTTTGTGCAGGCGGGCAGCGAGGTCTCCACGCTTCTGGGCCGTATGCCTTCCGCCGTCGGCTATCAGCCCACGCTCGCCAATGAGATGGGCGAGCTGCAGGAGCGCATCACCTCGACCAAAAACGGTTCGATCACGTCCGTGCAGGCGGTCTACGTCCCTGCGGACGATCTGACCGACCCCGCCCCTGCCACGACCTTCACCCACCTTGACGCGACGACGGTCTTGAGCCGTAAGATCGCCGAGCAGGGCCTTTATCCCGCCGTTGATCCGCTGGAATCGTCCTCCCGCATCCTGGAGGAGGACATCGTGGGCGAGCGGCATTACCGCATTGCCCGCGGCGTGCAGGAGACGCTGCAAAAGTACCGCGAGCTGCAGGACATCATCGCCATCCTCGGCATGGAGGAGCTGAGCGACGCGGATAAGCTGATCGTCAACCGCGCGCGTAAGCTCCAGCGCTTTCTCGCGCAGCCGACGTTCGTGGCAGAGAAATTCACGGGTCTTCCGGGCGTTTATGTGCCGCTGGAGGAAACGCTGCGGGGCTTTGAGGCTATTCTGACCGGCGAGATGGACCGCTACCCGGAAATGGCGTTCTACAATGTCGGCACACTGGACGATGCGCTCGCCAAGGCGAAGAAGATGGAAAGCAGGGAAGTGTGATGGAGCACGATTTTCCGCTCAGGGTACTCACCGCCGAGCGCGTGTTTTATGAGGGCCGCTGCCGCTCGCTCACCGTGCCGACGCTCGATGGGCTTTACGGCGTGATGGCGCACCACGAAAACGTGGTCATTGCCATTATCCCGGGTGTGATGACGCTGCGCACCGACGCAGGCGAGGAGCAGATCGCCGCCGTGTCCGAGGGGCTTTTCAAAATGGAGAATAACGAGGCGCTGCTGCTGGTCGATACGGCCGAACTGCCGGAGGAGATCGATTTGCGCCGCGCCGAGGAAACGGCCGCGAAGGCCCGGGAAGAGCTGCTGCAAAAGCACAGCACGCAGGAGCATGCGCTGGCGCTGGCGCGCATGGCGCGCGCGATGAGCCGCGCGAAGGTGAAGCGCAAAGGAAAATAAAGGGCCTTGATCAGGCCGGCTCCGCATAGGGAAGCATGCGGGCCTGTCGGCGCTTTTCCGGTCAAAATACAATGAAAAAATCTCCCCATACGCCAGTTGAACCGCACCCCATTTGTTAGACGAGTATGATAAAATACTTGTACTAAGAAATGGGGTGTTTTCTATGCCAAAGG
>CAKTLD010000097.1 GCA_934572445.1 uncultured Oscillospiraceae bacterium | reverse complement strand
GCGCAGGTCACGAACGAGGAAGAGATCCGCGAAATGGTCAACGCGGGCAAGGCCAAGTTCTACATTGGCTTTGACTGCACGGCCGACAGCCTGACGGCCGGCCACTTTATGGCATTGACGCTGATGAAGCGACTCCAGATGGCGGGCAACCAGCCCGTCGCGCTCATCGGCGGCGGCACGACCATGATCGGCGACCCCTCTGGCCGCACGGACATGCGCAAGATGCTCACTAAGGAGGATATTGACCACAACGCCGAGTGCTTCAAACGCCAGATGGAGCGCTTCATTGATTTCGGCGAGGGCAAGGCCATCATGGTCAACAATGCCGACTGGCTGCTGAAGCTCAACTATATTGAGCTGCTGCGCGAGGTGGGCGCGTGCTTTTCCGTGAACAACATGCTGCGCGCCAAGTGCTATGAACAGCGTATGGAGAAGGGCCTTTCCTTCCTGGAATTCAATTACATGATCATGCAGTCCTACGACTTCTACTATCTGTTCCAGCACTACGGCTGCAACATGCAGTTCGGCGGCGACGACCAGTGGTCCAATATGCTCGGCGGCACGGAGCTCATCCGCCGCAAGCTGGGCAAGGATGCGCATGCCATGACTATCACGCTGCTGACCGACTCGCAGGGCCACAAGATGGGTAAGACCGCCGGCAACGCTGTGTGGCTCGACCCGAACAAGACCTCGCCTTACGAGTTCTACCAGTACTGGCGCAATGTGGGCGACAGCGATGTTTTGAAATGCATCCGTATGCTCACATTCCTGCCGCTCGAGCAGATCGACGAGATGGACAAGTGGGAGGGCAGTCAGCTCAACCGCGCCAAAGAGATCCTGGCCTACGAACTCACATCGCTCGTGCACGGTGTGGAAGAGGCGAAGAAGGCGGAGGATGCCGCCAAGGCTCTGTTCGGCGCCGGCGGCAGCAATGCCAGCATGCCAACGAGCACGCTTTCAGACGCCGACTTCGACGAAAACGGCCAGATCAATGTGCTCACCATGCTGGTCGCGACCGGTCTGTGCCCGTCTCGTGGCGAGGCGCGCCGCCTGGTGCAGCAGGGCGGCGTGACGGTGGACGATGTGAAAGTCGCCTCCATCGATGATACGCTCACGCGCGAACGCCTTCAGGGCGACGGCGTGGTCGTGCGCAAGGGAAAGAAAGTCTTTCAGCGCGTGAAAGCCTGATCGACAGGAAGAGGGATACTTCCAGAGTATCCCTCTTTTTTATACCGTGACACCGAACCACTCTATGGCACGGGAGAGCTGCGCGGCATGGCTTTCCGAAATCGTGGTGAGCGGCAGGCGCAGCGCTCCTCCGCAAAGGCCGAGCTGCGCCATCGCGGCCTTGACAGGGATAGGGTTGACCTCGCAAAAGAGCGCAGTGATGAGCTCATGCAGCCGCAGCTGCAGCTGTCCTGCCTCCAGAAAGCGATCCGCAAGGCAAAGCTGCGTCAGCTCGTGAAGCTCGCGCGGTACGACGTTGGCAGCAACGGAGATCACGCCCTTGCCGCCGAGCGCCATAATGGCGGCGGTGGAGCCGTCGTTGCCGCTCCAGACGGTGAAGTCGGACGGGCAGTGGTTAAACGTCTCCTGAATGAGCGCAAAGTCATCGCTCGCCTCCTTGACTCCCGCGATATTTGGATGCGCGGCAAGCTTCCGGTAGGTCTGCGCCGTGCAGCCGACGCCCGTGCGCGAGGGGACGTTGTAGAGGATGACCGGAACATTGACCGCGTCGGCGATGGCGGAGAAATGGCGTACAAGGCCCTGCTGAGAGGCCTTGTTGTAATATGGCGTAACGGTCAGCAGTGCGTCAACGCCTGCGCGCTGCGCCGCGCGGGAAAGCGCGATAGACGAGGCGGTGCTGTTCGTGCCGCTGCCGGCAATGACCGGCACACGGCCATTGACCACGCCTACGCAGCGTTCGATGAGCGCCATACGTTCATCGTAGCTCAGCGTCGCGGCCTCACCAGTCGTGCCGCAGACGACAATGGCGTCGGTGCCGCGTGCGATCTGCCATTCGACAAGTCGGTCAAAGGCTGCGTAGTCAATCATATTGCCGTCGAACGGCGTGACGATGGCGACTGCACTGCCGGTAAAAACAGGTTTCTTCATAAATAGCTCCTTTCGCTCCGGATGCGCCGCGCGCACCACAGAAAAAGATATGCGGTTTGGCTTGAAACGGCGCGGGATCTGTCATATAATATAAAAATACGTTTGCGGATCAGGCCGGCGCGCTCTCAGGAAAAGACTATGCACGCGGTTCAGATCTCATGCAATGACTGCCGGCGGCGAGGCCCTGGCGCGGAAGGGAAAACACACCATGAAGACCAAAGATTTTGATTATTACCTCCCTGAGGAGTTGATTGCGCAGACGCCGCTTGAAAAGCGCGACGAATCGCGCCTGATGTGCCTTGACAAAAAGACGGGCGAGCTCTCTCATCACCATTTTTACGAGCTGCCGGACTTTTTGAACCCCGGCGACTGCCTGATTTTGAACAATTCCCGCGTGCTGCCGGCGCGCCTTTTGGGCCAGCGCCTGCCGGGCGGCGGCGCGTGCGAGGTGCTGCTGCTCATTGACCGCGGCGACAAGACGTGGGAGTGCATCGTGCGCCCGGGGAAGCACCTGCGCAAGGGAGCGAAGATGCAGTTCGGCAACGGCGAGCTCAGGGCGGAGGTCGTGGACGTGCTGCCTGACGGCAACCGCATGGTGAAATTCGACTTTGAGGGTATTTTCCTCGAGGTGCTTGAGCACCTCGGTAAGATGCCGCTGCCGCCTTACATCAAGGAGGAACTGCAGGATCAGGAGCGCTACCAGACGGTCTATTCCAAGGTCAACGGCAGCGCGGCGGCGCCGACGGCGGGCCTGCACTTCACGCCAGAGCTGCTGGAAAAAATTCAGGCAAAGGGCGTGAACATCGGCTATGTGACGCTGCATGTCGGCCTCGGCACGTTCCGCCCTGTCAAGGAGGACGACATTGAGCAGCACGATATGCACAGCGAATATTGTGTCATTCCGCCCGAGACGGCGACGCTCATCAACGAGACGAAGGCACGCGGCGGGCGCGTGATCTGCGTCGGCACGACGTCTTGCCGCACGCTTGAGAGCTGGGCGCAGGAGGACGGTCACATGGAACCCTTCGCGGGCTGGACGAGCATCTACATCTACCCCGGCTACCGCTTTAAGGTAATGGACGCGCTCGTGACGAATTTCCATCTGCCACAGTCCACGCTCATCATGCTGGTCTCGGCGCTCGCGGGCCGCGAGCATGTGCTGCACGCCTACGAAGAGGCGGTGAAAGAAAAATATCGTTTCTTCAGCTTCGGCGACGCGATGTTCATCTCTTAAAAGTGAGGAAAAATTATGTTTAAGGTCATCAAATATGAGGGCAAGGCACGGCGCGGCAAGTTCAAATGCGCGCATGGCGGAGAGGTGCAGACGCCGGTTTTTATGAACGTCGGCACGCAGGCAGCCATCAAGGGCGGCGTGAGCGCGTTCGACTTAAAAGATCTCGGCTGCCAGATTGAGCTGTCCAACACCTACCACCTGCATCTGCGCCCCGGCGACGACGTGGTGCGCCAAATGGGCGGTCTCCACAAGTTCATGCGCTGGGATGGCCCCATTCTGACTGACAGCGGTGGGTTTCAGGTCTTTTCCCTTGCAGGCTTGCGCAAAATCAAGGAGGAGGGCGTAACGTTCGCCTCTCACCTCGACGGTCACCGCATCTTCATGGGACCGGAGGAGAGCATGCGCATCCAGTCGAACCTCGGCAGCGATATCGCGATGGCCTTCGACGAGTGCGTGGAAAATCCTGCGCCCTACGAGTATGCCAAGAAGTCCTGCGAGCGCACGCTGCGCTGGCTGGAGCGCTGCAAGACCGAGCATGACAAGCTGAACGCCTTGCCGGATACCGTCAATCCGCAGCAGATGCTCTTCGGCATCAATCAGGGTGCGACGTTTGAGGATCTTCGCATCTGGCACATGAAGGAGATCGCGAAGCTCGACTGCGATGGCTACGCCATTGGCGGCCTCGCGGTCGGCGAGCCAACGCAGGTGATGTACGACATCATCGACGCGGTCGAGCCCTATATGCCGCAGGACAAGCCGCGTTACCTGATGGGCGTCGGTACGCCGTCGAATATTATTGAGGGCGTGGCGCGCGGCGTGGACTTCTTCGACTGCGTGATGCCTGCGCGCAATGCGCGCCACGGTAAACTCTTTACCTGGAACGGCTCGATTAACCTGAAAAACGAGAAGTACAAGCTCGACGAACGGCCAATTGACGAGCGGTGCGACTGTCCTGTGTGCCGGAATTTTTCACGAGCGTACCTGCGCCACCTCTTCAAGGCAGAGGAGATCCTGGCCCTGCGCCTTGCAGTGATGCACAACCTGTATTTCTATAACAAGCTCACCCGGCATATCCGCGATGCGCTGGATGCGGGCGAATTTGCCGCGTTCCGTGCCGAATACAGCACAAAGCTTTCGGAAAGAGTCTGATTCTTCCAATAAACCCCTTGCGCAACGGAAGAACTTCCGCTATAATATTAATATCTTTGTTTTTGAAAGGAACTATACTATGGATAGCATCATCTTACTGGTCGCAATGATCGCGGTGTTTTACTTCCTGATCATCCGTCCGGAAAACAAGCGCAAAAAGCAGGCTGAGAATATGCGCAACAGCCTCAAGAAGGGCGAGCGCATCACTACCATCGGCGGCATGGTCGGCCGTATCGTTCAGGTGAACGACACGACCGTCGTGTTCGAGACCTCTGAGGACCGCGTCCGCATCGAGATCGCAAAGTGGGGCATCCAGTCCACCGAATCGATGGAAGCCGCTGCCGCACAGAAGGGCAAGAAGGCTGCCGACGAGAAGAAGGAAGAAAAGGCTGCTGAGCCTGAGCAGGTCGAGGCCCCAAAGACGGAAGAGCCCGTCCCTGCCGAGAAGGAAGACAAGCCCAGTTACGATCCTGAGATCAAGTAAGGCTTCACCGGACAATTTCATAACATAAGAAGACCTCCCCTGACATACGCTCCTGTAGGCGAATGTGGGGGAGGTTTTTTGCGTGAATCAGACGGTAAGCACTCGATGGTATGTCAAAAAATGCGCGCTGGGCGCGCTGATCGGTCTCGCGGTGACGCTTGCGCTGCTGGCGGCGGCCTCGGCGCTGATACTCAGCGGAGCGCTCGGGGAAGAGCGGGTGAATGCGGCGGCACTCGCTGCAACGGCGCTCGGCGCGTTTGCTGGCTGCACAGCCGCAGGCACAAAGACAAATCGCCGCGCAGAGATGATCGCTTTCTGCGCCGCCGCGTTCTGGCTGGTCATGCAGCTGCTTGGCTTTCTCTGCTTCGACGTGCTGCTCCCCGCGCGCTCGCTCTGGAGTGCGGCCGCGGTGCTGTCCGGTGCCGTGCTCGCGCTGGCACTGCGCGGAAGGAAGGCTGGGAAACGAAAGGGAAGGGGCAGAGCAGGGCGTGGACGCAGGTGAACATAAAGCGAAAAAGAAAAAAACGCACGGTGGGGCGGGAGAGCAAAAAAAGCGTTTAACAGATTGCACAAATGGTGAACGCAAGCCGCAAAAATGCGGCTTTTTCGGATACGAGTGGTGCGGAGGCGGCATGCTTCCAGATGTGGTGAGGATGATGGAGATGCCGCACCATATCTTGTTGAAAAGCGCGCCGTCATGCCACTTGTTTGCATAGTTTACATAATGTAATTTACATAACATTTTGACATAATCTACAAAATTGGGAAAAATAGGCAATTCTGCTTGCGAAACGAATGCAAAAGTCCTATATTTATAAATGCGTTCGGTCCTCAGATCCATGCGGGTACGATTGCCTTCCGCTTTTACCAAAGGGGTGACGTATTTGCTTGGTCGGACGACTAAAAGAAGACGCCGCGCAGCATTGCCGCGGCGCATACCGCTGCCAGTGCTGATTCTGTCAGCATTTATTGTGTTGGGTGTGTTATGCGGTTATGCAGCGGCAGCGGGAGCAGCACAGCGCACGGGGGAAGAACTGGGGCGCTATTTTGCGTCCTATCTCGCACTTGGTGCGCAGCGGTCTTTCAGTGTGCGCGCCCTTGGCGAAACGATGGTGTGCTATTTTCGCGCGCCGGTGATCGTGTTCCTGCTGGGCTTCGCCTCCATCGGAGCGCTGGCCATCCCGCTTGTCTGTGTGTTTCATGGCTTCCTGATCTCCTTTTCGCTGTTCTGCTTTGCACTCTCGCTGGGACGAGAGAGCTTTCCGCTGTTGCTGGCGCTGTTTGGCATCCGGCTTTTAGCAGTATTGCCCTGCACGTTGGCGCTCGGCGCGGCGGCGCTGGAAAAATCACGCGCGCTGCTGCTCCTTTCACTCGGCAGCGGCGGGCGGGTGCGTCCGGTGATCTACGGCAGTGCGTATTGGTACCGATTTGGCGTTTGTTGTGTGTGTTTATGTCTTGGCTCCCTGGTGGAGCTGTGGCTCGTGCCGCAGTTTTTACTGCTGGCTGCGGGCTGAATTCCATGGGAAGGAGGGGTGATCCGTGGCGGAGCTTTTATCGCAGTATGAAACATATCTTCGTGAGGAAAAGCACGCCTCGCAGAATACCCTCAGCTCCTATATGCGCGATCTGCATCAGTTTGCCGCGTATCTGGACGAGTATACGGGCACAGAACTGAAGGCCGTGACTCAAAAGACCATCAACGACTACGTCGCGTGGATGGGCGGCAAGGGAAAGTCCGCTGCCACGATCACGCGCTCGATCGCCTCGATCAAGTCGTTCTATACCTATCTTCAGATGAACGGCACGGTACGCGTTAACCCCGCCAAGAGCGTTGCGGCGGTAAAGGTCGAGCATAAATTTCCCGAGGTGCTGACCGGCAAAG
This sequence comes from uncultured Oscillospiraceae bacterium, assembly GCA_934572445.1. Classification (GTDB taxonomy): domain Bacteria; phylum Bacillota; class Clostridia; order Oscillospirales; family Oscillospiraceae; genus Hominicoprocola. The sequence goes on along the minus strand of CAKTLD010000097.1, from coordinate 352 downwards.
AGGTTGAGCTCTTTCTCGACCAGCCGCGCTGCGTGGATGCCAAGGGCTACCGCGACCATGCGATGCTTGAGCTTTTGTATGCCACAGGCATCCGTGTCTCCGAGCTTATCTCTCTCAATGAGGATGATGTCAGTCTCAGCGCAGGCTTTATCCGCGCGCGCAGCAAGGGCAAGGAACGCGTGATCCCGCTCTATCCCGCGGCGGTCAAGGCACTTTCTACCTATATTAAGGAGATCCGTCCGCAGCTGCTGGCCGATCCCGAGGAAAAGGCGCTGTTCGTCAACATGAACGGCGAGCGCATGAGCCGCCAGGGCTTCTGGAAGATCGTCAAGCACTATCAGGAGACCGCCGG
>CAKTLD010000096.1 GCA_934572445.1 uncultured Oscillospiraceae bacterium | reverse complement strand
TCGACACCAAGAGATTCTCTCAATCGGTTTAATCTGGTGTTTTCAAGATGTCCTTATGAGGAGTCGCCCTTGGGCCTCCGCTTTTTTCTCTGCGTTCCGCTCAGTCGATGCTCACGACCTGATAGCCGGCGTCTTCCACCGCGGCCTTGAGCGCGGCGTTGTCCACCTGGGGCTCTGCATGGACGGTGGCGGTCTTGCCCTCAAGATCCACGGTTGCGCTCACGCCGGCAATGGCATTGAGCGCCTTTTCCACGCGGGAAGAGCAGTGGGTGCACATCATGCCTTCGATCTTCATGGTACGGGTCGTCATAGTCATATCCTCCTTGGTTTTATCCTTATCTTCCGCCTGAGGGGTCTCAGACGTCTCCACATGGTTGGGCTTCCAGCCGCGCAGGCGCAGGGCGTTCGATACCACGCACACGCTGCTCAGCGACATGGCCGCCGCGGCAAACATGGGGTTGAGCTTGAACTGGAAAGCGGGGTAGAACGCGCCTGCCGCGATAGGGATGCCGATGGCGTTGTAGAAGAACGCCCAGAAGAGGTTCTCCTTGATGTTGCGGATCACGGAGCGCGAGAGCGAGATGGCGGAGGGCACGTCGCGCAAGTCACTCTTCATCAGCACCACGTCTGCCGACTCGATGGCGATGTCCGTGCCTGCGCCGATGGCGAGTCCCACATCCGCGCGCGCCAGCGCGGGCGCATCGTTGATGCCGTCGCCGACCATGGCGACGCAGCGCCCCTCGCGCTGAAGACGCGCGATGCAGCTTTCCTTATCCTGCGGCAGCACGTCGGAAAGCACATCGTCGATGCCGAGCTGGCGCGCGATGGCTTTGGCGGTGCGCTGATTGTCGCCCGTGAGCAGCACGAGCTTCACGCCCATCGCCTGCAATTCCTTAATGGCGGCGTAGCTCGTCTCTTTTACGCTGTCGGCGATGGCGAGGATGCCGAGAAGCCTGCCGTTTTCCGCGAAGTAGAGCGGCGTTTTTCCCTCCTCGGCCAGACGATGAGCGACGTCCGTATAGGTGCTGAGGTCGATGCCCTTCTGTGCCATCAGCCGTGCGTTGCCGCCGCAGACGACTGCACCGTGCAGTGCAGCCTCCACGCCGCCGCCCGCAGTGGCGGAAAACCCGGTCACATCCGTAATGAGGGGGATATTGCGCGTCTGCGCTTCACCCACGATGGCGCGCGAGAGCGGGTGCTCGGACTGCGCCTCGATCGACGCGGCGGTGCACAGCAGCTCCTCGGCAGAGATGGTACCGAAGGGGATCACCTCGGTCACGCGCGGCTGGCCCTCGGTCACGGTGCCGGTCTTGTCGAGCACAACGGTGTCGACCTTGTGCAGCGTTTCCAGGCTTTCAGCGGATTTGATCAGGATGCCGTGCTCGGCAGCCTTGCCGGTTCCGACCATGATGGCCACGGGCGTGGCAAGTCCCAGCGCGCAGGGACACGAAATGACGAGTACCGCAATGCCGATGGAAAGCGAGAAGCCCACGCTCTGCCCGCCGACGAAGTACCACAGCAGTGCAGAAACAAGCGCGATGGTCATGACCACCGGCACGAACACGCCGCTGACCTTGTCCGCCAGCTTTGCGATGGGGGCCTTGGAGGAGCCGGCCTCCTCCATCAGATGCACAATCTGCGCGAGCGTCGTATCCTCGCCCACGCGCTCGGCGCGCAGCTTGAGATAGCCGCTGCGGTTGATCGTTGCGGCGGTAACGGCGTCGCCGGCGCGCTTTTCCACCGGCAGACTCTCGCCTGTGATGGCGGATTCATCCACGGCAGCTTCGCCGTCGAGGACGGTGCCGTCCACGGGGATCTTGCCGCCCTGGCGGACGACGACCGTGTCGCCGGCAGCGACCTCGGCCAGAGGAACGGTCTGCTCCTTTCCGTCACGCTCGACGACGGCAGAATCAGGCGCGAGCGCCAGCAGCGCGGAGATCGCACCGGTCGTCTTGCCGCGCGAGCGCTGCTCGAGGAATTTGCCGATGGTGACGAGCGAGAGGATCATGCCCGCGGACTCAAAGTACAGCTCCGGCATCCCCGAGCCGTCGTAGGTGAAGATGGTGATGACGCTGTAAACGATGCCCGCCGCCGCACCGAGCGCGACGAGGGAATCCATATTCGGCGCACCGCGCAGCAGCCGCGAGAAGCCGACGGTGAAGTAATTCCGGTTGACAATAAGGATCGGAATGAGCAGCACGATCTGCGTGCCGACGAAGAGCGGGAAACTCATGTGGAAAGCGTGCGGCAGCGGCCAACCCATCATGTGGCCCATCGATAGGTAGAAGAGGGGCACGAGAAAGCAGATCGAAAGGATCAGCCGCCGCTTCATTGCGCGCGTGGCCTCGTCCTGCTTTTCCTGCTGGCGGTGGGCGTCGGTGTTGGAGGCGAGCTCCGCGCCGTAGCCGTCAGCGGCAACGGCGTCGCAGATGGCGGCGGGGGAGGTCTTCGCTTCGTCGAACGTGACGCTCATGCGCCCTGTCATCAGGTTGACCGCCACGGTCTCAACACCGTCCACCTTGCTCACCGCACGCTCGACATGCGCCGAGCAGGCCGAGCAGGTCATGCCGGTTACAACAAAGTTTTCAGTCATTGCATACACCTCGAGGTGGAAAGAATTACCAATTTACTTACTTGGTTAGTTGCATCTTACCACCGCTTTCGGAAAATGTCAACGCTTGTCGCCGGGCTTGAAAATGAGCGCCATCAGCACCGCAAATACGACCGCCGCGGCAATGCCGCCCGCCGTAGCGCTGAGTCCCCCGGTCATTACGCCCAGCCAGCCCTGTTCGGCGACCGCCTTTTCAACGCCGCGCGCGAGCGAATAGCCAAAGCCCAGCAGCGGCACGGTCGCGCCTGCGCCGCCCCATTTGACCACGGGCTCATAGAGACCAAGCGCCGTGAGCAGCACGCCGCAGACGACATAGCCCGTGAGGATACGCGCGGGCGTGAGCGGCGTTTTGTCGATCAAGATCTGGCCGGCGGCACACAGCAGCCCGCCGCAGAGAAAGGCATTGAGGTATTCCATATCAGTTCTCCTTTTCGTTTGAGAGGATCACGGCGTGGCAGATGCCGGGGATGCTCTCGCCCTGAAAGCTTGACGTGGGGGAGAGCAGCGCGCCTGTGGGGGCGAAAATGATGCGCTTCCATTTGCCCGCGCGCATCCCGCGCAGCAGATACCCGCACAGAACGCTTGCTGAGCACCCGCAGCCGCTGCCTCCGCAGTGCATGTCCTGCGAGTCGATGTCGTAGAGCAGGAGCCCGCAGTCGGTGTAGCGCGCGCCAAGGGACGCTCCGTCGCGCGCGAAGAAGTCGGAGACAATTTGGTGGCCGAGCCTTCCGAGGTCGCCCGTGACGATGAGGTCGTAGTCCTCCGGTTTTGTTTTTGTGTCCCGAAAGAGCGCGCAGAGCGTATCGTAGGCGGCGGGCGCCATCGCGGCGCCCATGTTGTTCGCGTCGGTGATGCCCTTGTCCACGATCCTGCCGGTCGTGACGTGGGTGATGAAGGGCCCCTCACCCTTGCGCGCAAGAAGGCAGCAGCCGCTGCCCGTCGCCGTCCACTGGGCTGTCGGCGTGCGCTGCGAGCCGTAGGGAACGGGCATGCGATACTGCCGCTCGGCGGTGCAGAAGTGCGATGACGTGAGCGCTGCGGCGCGCTCGGCGTAGCCGCCGTCAATCATCAGCGCGGCGAGCGACAGGCTCTCGCCCATCGTGGAGCACGCACCGTAGAGACCATAGAATGGGATGTGCGTTTCGCGCAGGGCGAACGATGAGCCGGTGCACTGGTTGAGCAGGTCTCCCGCGAAAATAAGGTCAAGGTCGTGCTCCTTGAGCGCCGCTTTTTCCAGCGCCCGCGAGAGCGCGCGGCGCTGGATTACACTCTCGCCCTTTTCCCAGGTCTTTTCGCCGAAGAAGTGGTCTTCGCTCAGCTCATCAAAATATTCATGCAGCGGCCCTTCGCTCTCAAAGCGGCCGCCAACGGCGGCGAATGAGAGAACGGACGGGCAGGAGGGGAGGCGGCGCGTCTGCGCGCCAGTCACTTTTCGTTCCATCGCAGCGCTTCCTTTCCGGTTTCGATAAAAAGTACGGATAGTTTTTGCTGCTTTTCCAAAAATATGAGCACTTGACGCGATATGCACAAAATGCTATGATAAATATACATCAAAGGAGGAGGTATTTTCCTGTGAAACAAGTGATTGCCACCACGTCCGCGCCCAGCGCCATCGGACCGTATTCCCAGGCGATCGAGGCGAACGGCTTTGTATTTGTCTCCGGTCAGCTTCCGCTTGATCCGGCCACCGGCGCATTTGTCGACGGCGGTATCGCCGAGCAGGCGGAGCAGAGCATCAAAAACCTTCTGGCCGTGCTGAATACCGCGGGCTGCACGGCGGCGGATGTTGTGAAAACGACCGTTTTTATGATCGACATTGGCGACTTCGGCGTTGTCAACGAAGTCTACGGCCGGTATTTCACGAGCGAGTGCCCCGCGCGCTGTGCCATGCAGGCGGGCGCGTTGCCCAAGGGTGCGCTGATCGAGATCGAGGCCATTGCGGTCAAGCCGTAAGCAGATCAAAAAGAAAGGGAGAAGCGCTTCGTTTCTCCCTTTCTTTTTGCGCGCGGACGCGGTATAATAAATTATGATGTAAGTCAGGTTTTCCGGAGGAAGCGTTTTATGAAAGAAGCAATGCGGACCATCGGCTATCTCTGCCCCGCGTGCCACCGGCGTGTTATCCAGCAGCGCAGCGTTTTTGCGCTCAGTGCCTCGGGCGCGGTGGTGAGCTGCGAGTGCGGCAAGTCGAGCCTTACCATTGATGCTGAAGAGAATAAGTTCCGCCTCAGCGTGCCCTGCGGTGTCTGCGGCGGGGAGCATACGGCCGAGTGCGGCGCGGATAAGCTGCTGCACGGGCGCGGCATCGGCCTTGCCTGTCCGGAGACGAAGCAGCTGTGCTGCTTTATCGGCGAGGATTACGCTGTGGAGCATGAGATGGAGCAGCTGTCCCTCGCCGCTGCCAAGGAGCGCGAGCAGGGCGATGATCCTGCCGCCTTTGCCGACAGTGTCATCATGTACGAGGTCCTCTCCGAACTCAAGGAGATCGCCGCGCGCAGGGACGGCATCACCTGCGCCTGCGGCAGCAGAGAATACGGCATGGAGATCCGCAGCACCTATGTGGACCTTGTGTGCAAGAAATGCGGCGCCAGGCTGCGCATCCCCGCGGCAACGGACGAGGATCTCGACCGCCTGTGCTGCCATATAAAGCTGTGTATCAAGGGCGAGTGAGGGACGGACGATGATCGGGTTTCTTGCCAGACATTTTATCAGGGATTATCAGAATGTGACCGAGCCGCGCGTGCGCACCGCCTACGGTGTGCTCTGCGGTGCGGTGGGCATCTTCATCAATCTTCTGCTCTTCGCGCTCAAGTTTTTCGCCGGCACGCTCGCCGGCTCCGTCGCCATTACGGCGGACGCGTTCAACAACCTCTCCGATGCGGGTGCGTCCATCGTGACGCTGCTGGGCTTCCGCCTTGCGGGGCAGAAGCCGGATACGGAGCATCCCTTTGGCCATGGACGGTTGGAGTACATCTCAGGCCTCATCGTCTCGCTCGTCATTCTGCTGATGGGCTTTGAGCTGCTGCGCGATGCTGTTTCGGCCATCCTGCACCCCGAGCCGGTGGAGTGCAGCACGCTGACGGTGGTCATCCTGCTCGTTTCCATCTGCGCCAAGTTCTACATGTACTGCTATAACCGCGGTGTGGGGAAGAAAATAGGCGCCGCCGCTATGCAGGCCACGGCCGCGGACAGCCTGTCGGACTGCGCGGCGACTGCCGCGGTGCTGCTGGCCACGCTCGCCGGCCACTTCCTGAACTGGCGGATCGACGGCTGGTGCGGCCTTGTTGTCTCGCTGCTTATCCTCTATGCGGGTTATCAGGCTGCGCGTGATACGCTCTCGCCGCTGCTTGGCCAGCCGCCTACGCCGGAATTTGTGCAGAAGATCAAGGATATCGTCCTTTCAAATGAGACGATCTGCGGCCTTCACGACCTTGTTGTGCATGACTATGGCCCCGGGCGTGTGATGATCTCTCTGCATGCCGAGGTCCCTGCGCACGGCGACATTATGGCCCTGCACGACGAGATCGACAATGTGGAGAAGGCCCTGCATGATAAGCTCGGCTGTGAGGCCGTCATCCACATGGACCCCATCGTAACGAATGATGCCCTGATCAACGAGACGCATCAGAAGGTCGCCGCGCTGGTACACGGCATCGACGAGAACATTTCCATCCATGATTTCCGCATGGTCACGGGACCGACGCACACGAACGTCATCTTTGACGCCGTGGTGCCGTATCATTGTGCTCTGAGCGACAGGGAAGCGGAGGAGAAGATCAAAAAGGCAGTGCGGGAACTGGACCCGAGCTATTTTGCCGTGGTGCAGATCGACAAGAGCTATGTGATGTGAGCGCATGCGCGCAAAGGAGAAAACGATGACGGAAGAAGTCAGAAAACTCAGGGAACTGATCGACGGGACGGATAATATCGTCTTTTTCGGCGGTGCGGGTGTGTCGACCGAGAGCGGTATTCCGGATTTCCGCAGCGTGGATGGACTTTACCACCAGCAGTGGGATGATCCGCCGGAAACGATCCTGAGCCACACCTATTACGAGCGCTATCCCGAGAAGTTTTTCGCCTTTTACCGTGCAAAGCTCCTTTGCGAGGGGGCGAAGCCCAACGCCGCGCACCGGAAGCTCGCCGAGTGGGAGCGAGAGGGAAAGCTCAAGGCCATCGTTACGCAGAATATCGACGGGCTGCATCAGGCGGCGGGCAGCAGAAATGTGCTTGAGCTGCACGGCAGCACGCTGCGTAATTACTGCGAGAGATGCGGAAAGTTCTACGATGCGGGCTGCATCAAGCATTCGCAGGGGGTACCGCGCTGCACCTGCGGCGGGCGTATCAAGCCCGACGTGGTGCTTTATGAAGAGGGCCTGGACGAAAAAACGCTTTACCGTGCGGTGGAGTATATTCGGGAAGCCGACGTGCTGATTATCGCGGGCACATCGCTCGCGGTCTACCCTGCGGCGGGGCTCGTGCGTTACTATCGCGGCCATAAGCTTGTGGTCATCAATAAGACACCGCTTGATCGCGGCCTGGGTGCGGATCTTGTCATCACGGGCGCCGTGGGAGAGACGCTCGCACAGCTCTGAGTGCATGCAAATGCGGCGGAAAAGTTTGGAAAGTATCCGGTTTTCCGCGACTATCTGAACGCGGACCCATGTATGAAAAAAGTTTGAGGGGAAGCGCAAAAAAAGGTTGACATTTGGCGTCGAATAGGCTTATAATAGCAAAGCGGTCGTTTGAAAGACTGATGAAAATGCGGGTGTGCTGGAATTGGCAGACAGGCTAGCTTGAGGTGCTAGTGTTC